>URYY01000038.1 GCA_900552245.1 uncultured Opitutales bacterium
GCAGGGCCAGCAGGCGCCGGCTATGAATTACGACGACTTCGACCCGAAAGTCGAACTTGGCATAGCCCCCGTAAATGAAGACGGCTCCGCAAGTTTTGAAATACCTACGCGCAGATTCATATTCCTTCAGCTACTGGATAAAGACAAAAATATGATACAGACCATGCGAAGCGGGTTAACTGCAATGCCAGGCGAAATCGTAAGCTGCATAGGCTGCCACGAATCGCGCGTAAACGCGGTAAAGGCTCCGCCCCGCCCGACTTTGAAAGCGCCTTCAAAACTTACAAAGACCCTGCCCGACGAAAGCTTCTTCTCCTACATAAAGTTAGTGCAGCCAATATTCGACAAAAACTGCCTAAGTTGCCACGACTACGGCAAAGATGGCGCAAAAAAGCTCGTTCTTGCGGGCGATAGGGGCCTTGTCTTTAATAAGTCCTACACGCAACTGCACTCAAAAAAGTACCTTAAAGTTGTAAATGCAGGCCCCGACAAAATTCTAAACGCAAACCACTGGGGCGCCAAACATAGCCCCCTTATAAAAGTTCTCGAGGCCGGGCACAACGATGTAAAGCTCAGCGCAAAAGATATGGAGATTTTAAGGCTCTGGATAGACCTAAACGCGCCCTACTACGGAGCCGACAGCGCCTTCTACGGCAAAAATCCTGGAGGGCGCTCGCCGCTTAACTTCGCGCAGATAAAGGAAATCGACGAAATTTTAAAGCTTAAAAACAAGAACTTTTTTACGGGTATGATTATAAACGCAAGGCGCTATCCCGATGAAATTATTTCGTTCGACCGCCCCGAAAAGTCGGAGATTCTGGAGCTTTTCGCGGAAGGCACAAAGGAGCGCGATAGACTGCTTGAGCTCGTAAAAATCGGCGCCGAAAATCTGAGGGAAAACCCGCGCGAGGACATGGATGGCTTTGAGATTGTCGGCCGCGATTTGGAAAATAAAAAGCGCGCGGAAAACTTTAAAAAGGCCGAGGCGCAGTCCGACGCAAAAATTGCCTCGCAAATGTAGAGATGTGTGTATTTTAGCTTTTGCAGGCGAAATAGTTTTTCAAGGCCTCTTCTAAGGATTCCTAGGAAATATTAATTCCGGCAATAAGTGCTACAGTAGCCCCATCATAGCCTGGTTAAATTTGCTCTCGAAGAACATCAGCAAACTATAAACGAAACTCCAATAGCAATAAGATAATGCGCACTATCTTGCAGAATTTAATTGGCTTAAAATTCTTAAAAGCGCAAGTTGAAGAGGTCTCTTGCCAAGCTACAGGAAAGAAGCTAAAATTTTTAATTTAAAGTAAGAGCCATTTACGCAATTCAAAGGCAAAGGAAAAAGAAGCGCCGCACTCGCGTGCGGCGCCCTTTATTACTACTCAACTAACTATTGTAGAAAGCGTATTGGCAAAGCCAATCAAACCTTCTGAGATAACAGTACTATACTGATATATTTTATTTCAAGCCTTTTTTAATACTGGAAAAATTTTTTAGGCATCTTTGTTCAAATGTAAATAAGCTGCCCAACTTACACTGCAAAAAGATGAAGGTAAACAGCAAGAGTTAAATAGCGAGATTTTTTAGATTTGAAATTCATAGTTTCACTCCACATTCTACAGAAATTCTCAATCTGTAATTTTTAAAGCTCCGATGGCTTTAAGCGCGTCTTCGTATTAGCTTCATCTCGCAGTTGAAGCTTTCCGTAATTTCGTTATCTTTTGTAAATTTTAACATTCTTATTATTGGTGCAATGAATTAGTCTATCGCTTCCACCCAAAGCTATAAGTACATGCTTATCTTAGTAAGTTTCACCTTTTACTTTAAGTTCCCTATGTTTTTACTTAATTGCTTTTACGTCTAACTCTCCCTATTTAGTAACTCACATAGCTTCTCTTTAAATTCGTATGCATGATTTATTATTAGATTTTCATTAAAAAAGCTTTTGAGTGCTCTCGCTCTTGCTGAATTAACCTATTTTTCATTTTAGGCAAGGAATAGCTAAGCTTTCTCTTTTACTTCTTCCGGCACCTTCTCGAAAATAAAATTATAGAACACTCAGCGTATTTTATTGAACCTTTCCGCCACAATCTTCGCATTTAGAAAACATATTCTTGCAATAGTTAACTAGCCGCTTAATAAATCCATGCGCACTACCTTTTTCCCATCTTTGCGCGATATTAGCGTTCCTTTGCTATGTTATCTTACCCCTAATTACGTCGCATATTCTGTGATGGCTCGATCTGCTACTTTTGTAGCAAACTTTTAGCCCTTGTGTATCATGTGCTCGTCTATATCTATAACTTCCCGATAATAATATTTGAGTTTTTGCTAGTATCTATCGTAGATTGCCCTTTCAAATATACCTACTATAGTTGTTAAATTTGGACAATGCGCTTTACTATTGTACTCGCTTGAAAGCCTGTTTTGATTCTCTACGAATGTCGTGCACATGGCGTACAGCTCAAATTTTCACCTATCGCAATCAAGAAACCTCTAACGCCTATACTTTAATTTTAGATAATAATCCGCGCCATTTCCGGAGAGATCTCCTCCGTTTGTCGGTGGAAATCGAAATAAATTAAACGATGCTAGGATTTAGCCACAGAAAGGTCTCGATCTAGATAGTGACCTACGCATCTTAAAGTTTCCGATTAATACATTGGGCCTTGTAGAACTCTCTTGATTTTATTTGCCCTCTTTTCCTCCTATTCCAGATTCTTTGAGTCAGAGCGATAATCTTTGCCCATCTCTTTTTCTACTTTTTTGATTTTAGAGTTATCCCGTATCTTTCCCTCATCTCAATGGGTAAAAAAAGAGCGCATTTTCCAAATCTTACTAGTTTCTTGCAATGGCGATTCTCGCTTTTTTCACTTATAACTCATCGACTTAGAGCGCGAAATGAAAATAGCTTTCCACAAAAACAAACCTAAAGCCGTGCAACCCCTCAACTCTCAGAGATGCATTTTTACCCTCACTAACAACTCGCAGGTTTGCCACGAAATTGGAAAGTACAAGTAAGAGCGCTTAAACTGGACTGCGATTTTCTATTTAATTTTTAGACCCGGTATTAGAGGATTTACGTCTAGCAGTTCGAGGTGCTCAACCATATTTAAGGTTCCTTGCTTATACTTTTTAAAGTGGGGAGTGTTAAGGTGGCTTTCGTATGCGATTTTATCTGCATAAATTTCTAAAATGTAAACTTCGCTAGGATCGTCATTTGAACTCACTGCGTAAAGTACAAGCACGCCATTTTCCAAAGCCATTGAAGCTTCAATCTCCTCTTTTAACATTGCGTTATACTCGCCAAGCATATCCGCTTTTACTCTTATTTTGGACAGGCGAACAAAGTTGCTTTCTTTTGCTTTTGAGCTCTCATTTTTTATTATTTTAAGGGCCCTTATAGCCGGCGGAAAGCCAATGTAAGGAAGAGTCTGAATTACGGCAGCTGCCAATATTTCCGGGGAATTTCCGGCTTTCAACGCCCCGTGATAGTGAGATTTAAGCTGGCTTTCGGCCTCAATTGCAGTGAGTGCGCAATAGCCTAGAAGCTCTCGCGTTGCAAGATCCAAACCCTTTCTTGTGTAGATATCGCCAAAGCAGTATTCCGTGAGAAAGTCAGAAACACGCTTTCCCATACCGCCCGGCACTCCCTCCATTGCGCCGGCTATGCCTGAGCCGTACAGCTTCTGTTGTATCTCCAGACCCATCTTGCTGCGGGTGGAATCGTCCGAGCTTGACTGCCTTTCAAGTGGCAGTTTTATCCCGGCCTCCG
This sequence comes from uncultured Opitutales bacterium, assembly GCA_900552245.1. Classification (GTDB taxonomy): domain Bacteria; phylum Verrucomicrobiota; class Verrucomicrobiia; order Opitutales; family Intestinicryptomonadaceae; genus Intestinicryptomonas. Next base: position 3,773 of record URYY01000038.1, read on the forward strand.
CAAAGACTTCATTTAGCGCGCCAAGCGCATTTAAAGTTCTGGGAAAACCTATGTATGGTGCCGTAAGATATATGCACTCGCGCAGTTCAATCGGCGAAACTCCAACATTCAAGGCGGCTTTTGCATGTGCTTTCAACTGTGGGAGAGTCTGTATGCAGCTTAAAACTACGCAAGTAATCATCTCCCTTTGCTTTATCGTCAAACCGGGTGTTGAAAAGACATCGGCAAAAATAAACTTTTGCAAAATTTCCATCATTTCCGGATCCGCGCAATCGGGCGAAAGAGCCTCGCCACCAAAGAGTCTCGAGTAGTTTTGCCTGCATAGATTCTCTCTATCGCTTTCCGAGCTTGAGCTTGCAAATAAGCTTCCGGAACAAAGAAGCACCAAAATGAGAAATATATTTTTCATTCACACTATCCTTTTTTTATTTTTTAGATTTACGTTTAGGTTCTGAGTAGGCCATTTTAGTTTTTAAAAAGTTAAAAGTTATTAAAACCGATAAAAGGCTTTAAGATAAACACTCTATCTTTTAAGGCTTAGAGCTATTCAGATAATGAAATTTTGCCTTTCGCAATGCCTTGCAGAATCTGTAAGGTATATCCGAACTCATCAATAGGGTTTGCAAAATTTAAGGCGAAAAATTTTTATTTTCAACTCCTACCTTAAGCCTTGCAATTCCGCCGCCCGACACATTGCGCCTATCTGCATATCGGCAAGATATATTGGGGCTTTTTGCAAGTAACAAGCTCACTTGTAGGTCAGTTTTTCCTGCTCTTGCGGATATCGCGCGCCAAATATGCTAATGCCTTCCAAGCGCTCGCGAATTTCTGCAAGCTGCGCCTCGGAGAAGTGAATGTCGCAAGAGCCTATATTTTCCGCGATTCTCTCAATCCGCTTCGTACCCGGTATTGGCACAATCCAGTCTGCCTGGGCGAGTATCCATGCCAGTGCGACTCTGGCCGGCGTAGTCTCCATTTGCCTTGCCAAGCTTTGAACATAATCTACAAGCTCCATATTGCGCCTTAAATTTTCGCCCTGAAAGCGCGGAATGCTAGAGCGGAAATCCTCGCTTTTAAACGTCGTATTTGCATTGAATCTGCCGGTCAGTACAGCCTTGCCAAGAGGGCTAAAGGCCACAAAACCTATGCCCAATTCCCTGAGGGTCGAGAACAATTCACCCTCGGGGCGCCTGTACCACATTGAATACTCGCTTTGGACGGCCGCAAGCGGACACACGGAATGCGCGCGCCTAACAGTGGCAGCCGAAGCCTCCGAAAGCCCCCAATGCAGAACCTTTCCCTCTCTTATGAGCCCGCCAACACACTCCGCTACCTCCTCTATCTCTACCTTTGGATCGACGCGATGCTGGTAGTATAAATCTATGTGATCGGTTCGAAGGCGTCGCAGAGAGCCCTCGACGGCGCTTCTTATAGATTCAGGACGGCTGGATAGCGATACGGGTCTATTGCTGGAATCCATGCGCACATTCTTTAAATCATAGCCGAATTTTGTGGCAATTACCACGCTATCGCGGAAAGGTTCGAGAGCTTCTCCTACAAGCTCCTCATTTTTAAAGACGCTGTAAACTTCGGCGGTATCGAAAAAATCTACACCCATCTCGACAGCCTTTCGCAAAACTTTGATTGCCTCCGCCCTGTCCGGATACGGTGGATAGCTCTGCGTAAAGCCCATGCAGCCCAAACCTATTTCGGACACCCTAAGCCCGCCCTTTCCCAAGTCTCTTTTCTTCATAAAATTGTCCTTTCTTTTAAGTTTAAAACAGGTGTTTAGATTAAAAAGTGAAACTGTTCATATAAAAGGGAAATACCGATTCCCAGAAAATGTGTGGCGCATTGTGTTCCATTTCAAAGCTTCGGCAAAGTGGCACTGACATCTTTTTAAAGGGCGCATTTCACGCTCAAACAGACCCTCAAAAAAATTCCAGAAACCAAGAACGCACCTGCGCACCCCAACTTCAATTTGCATTATCGCACATTTTACTAAAATAGCAAATACTTATAACTCATACCAAGTTATTCATAAAATGAATAGCACAATTCAGAGATTTAAATGCTACTTGCACTTAAGTAGCGTACATCTTTTAAGCATTTAAACCTAGGTAAGGCGAAAGTTTTTAGGCTGAAGCTATAAAATTAAAAAGCACTCAGTAGCTTAGCAGTGCACATACCTTAATTAAAATTTGAACTAAAAAAAGATACAAGTAAAAGATGGAATTTAGCTTTGTTTGGATTTTAGAAAGCGCAAAATTAAGCGAAATAATTCTTAAAAAGCTCGCACAGATTTGCAGTTTCTAAAATAAAAAGACAAAGCAATCCAATAAAAAAATTACGTGCCTAAATATCCGAGGGCTCAGTTTTAAAGATCGTCCTAAAAATTGGCGCTAAACTTTGCTACTGCTTTGACGCGCTCACGCACACTGGCGCTAAAATGCGAGCTTTACTCTATTGGCTTATAGTTTATTTCCGAATCTACGTCGCTTGCCTCGACCTTGATTATAACGGGCCTTAAGCCGTCGTTGCAGGAGCATATTGCGACCTTATCCTTGCGTATCCAATCGCCGTAATAGAAGTTTGTCGCCCCGTGCGACAGGGCAAAGACGTATTGGTATATGGCCTTCCAAGCCTCGTCGCAAAATCCCTCGGGCTTCGCGTAATCCGCGTAAAATTCCTGCCCCTCTCTCATCATAGGACACTTGCCCAAGTTCTCAACACCATACTCGGCGGCGAGCTCTTCATTAAACATTCGCTTTAGAATAGTTATCTTGCAGCGTTTCATGGGGTTTAGGTTTAGCTAATTTGCCAAGATATTTCAATATATTACTCTCTGAAAATTTAAAAATACACCGCTTGCGCTTTACAAATTTGCCATACTATGTAAAATGCGAGGAGAAATAGAAAAGGCGATATATGAAAGTTTTGATGATAAACGGAAGCCCAAATGAATTCGGCTGCACCTACACAGCCCTAAGTGAAATTGATAGCGTCTTGAAAAAGCGCGGAATAGAGACGGAGTTGCTCTACCTAGGGAGGCGTCCGATAGCGGGCTGCATAGCGTGCATGAAATGCTTTGACACCGGCACCTGCTTTAGGAGAGACATCGTTAGAGAAATACAAAACAGGCTAGATGAATTTGACGGAATAATAGTTGGTTCTCCCGTTTATTACAGCGGTCCTAGCGGGCAGTTAGTATCATTTTTAAATAGATTATTTTTTGCTACCGAAGCTAAAATGGAGGGCAAGCTTGCGGCTGCGGTTGTATCGTGCAGAAGAGGTGGCGCCTCTGCAACTTTCGAGCAGCTAAATCAATATTTTACAATTGCAAATATGCCCATAGTTCCATCTCAATACTGGAATAGCGTGCACGGGTTTACACCTGATGATGTCAGGAAAGACAAGGAGGGTATGCAAACTATGCGCACTCTAGCGGAAAATATGGCTTGGCTTTTAAAATGCATAGAGCTTGGCCGCAAAAACGGTATAACAAAGCCGAATTACGAGCCGCGAGTGCGCACGCACTTTATTCAAGAGAAATAGAATCCCTTGAACACCGAGTCGTGGGAAGGCGGATTGCTACTTCCGGAGAACAAATAAGGCGGGAGGTTTACCCCGCCTTACTTCTGCGCAATTTTCAATAAAAAAGTAAAAGTAGAAAAGAATTTCTATTTTCTAACATCCATTCCGCCAAACACGTTGGGTGTGCTAACGGAACCGTCGGAGCCGTTGTAGCCGCCGAACACATTCGGAGTGTACGTCGTAGTTTTTCCGTTTTTTGTAACGTCCATTCCGCCAAACACATTGGGCCTGCTCACGGAACCGTCGGAGCCATTGTAGCCGCCGAATACATTCGGGGTGTACGTCGTAGTTTTTCCGTTTTTTGTAACGTCCATTCCGCCAAACACGTTGGGCGTACTCACGGAACCGTCGGAGCCATTATAGCCGCCGAACACATTTGGAGTATACGTCGTAGTTGCCGAAAAGGCTAGCGAACTGCTGAAAATTAGAAATATTGATAATAATCTCATTTTCATAACTCCTGGAGCATAACACTTATATCAAAATAAAATCAAGAATAATTTAAAACAAATACTCAATATTCCGAGTTTGCAAATTTTGCGATAAACCAAGTCTAGACAAGTAAAGCTGTTGAAATAAAACTTCAAAGTTTTACCTCTGTATGGAAACTTACACCATAAAAAGTCTTGGATTAATTTAGATTGTGCATTTGCTAAAGCGCAATCTGCCAATGCCGGCAAGTCGCACCTTTTCGGAGGCTGGCGGGGCCATATACACGCAAAAATTATTTTTGGCAAAGCCAAACAGCTTGCCACAAATAGATAAAATTGTGGGCAAGCGCGCTCAGCAGGAAGCGCCTATCGCGCGCAGGATTCCGAGAATTCCCTCCGCCGCGACATCCTTTGTTATTTTTCCATCTTTATTTATGTAATAGAAATTCATAAAACATACGGAAATCTTCCTGCCCGTGGGCTTTACGCCAAGGAATTCTCCGTCGTGAGTCCCCGATAAATTCCAAGAAACCGCGACTTTTTCATCGTCGGCAACTAAGTCTTGAATATGCCAGCTGACATCGCTAAAAGATTTTCTCATCCAATGCACGACGGACAGATAGCCCTCGCCCCCATACAGAGGTTCCGGACTTGCGGGTGTAAAAAATGGCGCCTTGCTATCGACCAATTCTGCGGCCAAATTGCTATCGGCAGTGTTTATCATTTGCTCAAATTTTTTTATCAATTCTTTATTGCGATTTAGCGTATCCATAAAAACTTTCCTAGACAACTGCAAGTGTTTCTACGACTTGCTAAGCTCTGCGTCAAATAAATAGCTAAAAACACCCTTATAAAAAACATCTCGCCCGTTGCAATTATTGAAAATCTAAAAAAGCTTCGGATTTGCTTGACCTAAGATGCAAAAGCAAGTTTTTTTGCACCATGTCAGATTTGTGGAACCCGTGGCATGGCTGCCATAAAATAAGTGCAGGTTGCCTGAATTGCTACGTCTATAGGATAGACTCGCGCATTGGCAGAGACCCCTCCACTGTTGTAAAAACCAAAAGTTTTAACGCCCCCTTAAGGCGCAATAAGTCGGGCGATTTTTGCATGTCTAGCGGCAGGATCTACACCTGCTTTAGTTCCGACTTTCTAATCGAAGAGGCCGACCAATGGCGAGCCGACGCATGGCGCATAATGAGAGAGCGCTCAAGCCAAAATTTTATATTTATTACAAAGCGAATACATAGGCTAAAAGATTGCCTGCCCGACGACTGGGGCTGTGGATATCCAAACGTATCAATAGCATGCACGATGGAGAATCAGGAAATGGCAGACTTTAGAATGCCAATATTTCTAGAGGCTCCAATCAGACATAAATTCATAGTCTGCGAACCCCTACTAAGCCACATAGACTTTCGCGGAAAACTAAACAATAGCGCGATTGAGGAAATCGTCGCCGGCGGAGAATCCGGCCCCGACGCGCGAATTTGCGACTTTGATTGGATAAAGTCCATACGCCTGCAGTGCTTGGAAAGCAAGGTGAACTTTCACTTCAAGCAGACCGGCGCAAATTTTAAAAAGGACGGGCGCATCTACAAAATACCGCGCAACATACAGGCAAAGCAGGCGCGAAAGAGCGCTATGGATCTATATTTTTAAGAAAATCCCCGCTTGCATATTTTTAAGTTGGATTGCTACAAGACAGCGCCTAAAATTAGACCTCGCAGACAATGCTACACTATTGAGAGTCGCGCACTCTCAAATTGAAATTCCTCATAACTAGTAAATACCCTAGCCATTATATTTTGCAGAAATTAAAAATTAAAGGTTGCTACAAAGGCCCAGTCCTAAGCCAAATTACATCTCTTCGTTTACCCTGAAATTCATAACGCTATCAAGCGGCCTCTGTGCCAAAAACTCCCGCTTTAAATAATCCATATAGGGGCGCACATGCTCAAAGAATTTTTTGTAGCCACAGCAGAGATAGTTTGAGTATGGCTGTCCTGATGGGCTTTTGCAAAAGCGGTTGCGCGGACATTCCCCCCTGCATGCAAAGTAGTACTGGCAGCGCTTGCATTCGTCCGGCAAAAGCTGGGTCTTTATTTTTGAAAATCGCTTAAAGCCTCCGCTATCGCACAGTTGGTCAAAATTCTGCCTGTACAAATTGCCGATTTTATAGCCCTTAAATACGAAGTGGTCGCAAGGATAAACATCGCCATTTGCATTTAAAACCATTGAAGATCCGCACGAGTCTGAAAGCGTGCACACGCCCGGGGTAAGCTTGAGCCAATTTGCCAGGGTAGACTCAAATATCTGCACAAAAACCCTACCGACATCGCTTGCCACCCACCTGTCAAAAACTGCGCACAGAAAGTCTCCCCAAGAATCCGGGCTTACGGAGTAAGGCGCAAGTTCGCCATCGTCTTCAAGCGAGGCCAAGCTGCCGTTTGATATTCTCTCAACTACGGGTGTAAATTGTATGAATCGGCAGGATATGCTCTTAAAAAAGCTGTAAAAAGCGTCGGGGTTTTCAGCGCAATAGTCGCTTACAACGGACATTGCGTTCCACTCGGCGCCGTGCTTATTCAAGAGATTTATGCCGCGCATAACACTTTCAAAAGTTCCCCTGCCGTCGAATGTCTTTCTGTATTTATTGTGAATATCCTCAGGGCCGTCTATGGATACTCCGACAAGCCAGTTATTCCTTGCAAAGAACTCACACCAGCTGTCGTTTAAGAGCGTCCCGTTTGTCTGAATTGAATTTTCTATATTTACCCCGTTTGCATATTTTTTTTGGAGCTCCACTACCCTCTCGTAAAACTCCAAGGGTGCAAGCAGAGGCTCTCCGCCGTGCCATACAAAGTTTGCCCCCCACGGGTTTGCCTGTATGTACTCCCTCACTGACTTTTCAAGCAGGGCTTCGCTTATGCGTTTTGCATCGCAAGCCACGCCCGAAAGCTTTTCCTTTTCGAGGTAGTAGCAATATTTGCAAGCCAAATTGCAGGCCGCCCCCGCGCTTTTAAGCATAAGCGAAAATTGATGCTGCTGCGAATTAAAAGACATTAAATCAATTAAAGCTAAGCTGTGAAATATTATCGACAAACTTTGAATTCTGCGACTTCAAGCGCTGCAGAAGCTTGAGCTTGAGTTCATTTGCCTTTTGAATATATTTCGCCCTGTCCGGATTAGACGCACCTATCAGGTTCTTTGTCTCATTGGGGTCGTCTTTCAAATTGAACAAGACAGCGGGCAATTTGCAGGTTAGATCGTACGAGACCATCAATTTCCAATCTCCGTCGACAATCATATGGCTCATTGGCCTGCCCTTGTGGTACAACCATTCGCTTACAACAGTGTTTTCCTTAGTTTTTGTCTTATCTATGTAAGGTATCAAACTTTCGCCGTCGCGAGCGTCGTACTTCACTCCCATATAGTCGAGAATTGTCGGGAACAAATCAATTAGCGACACACACTCGCCTATTTTAACCGGCTTAATTTTACCGGGAAAATTAAGTATCATGGGCACCCTTGCCGATTCCTCAAAGAATACGTTTTTCTCGCGCATACCGTGCGCGCCGAGCATTTCGCCGTGGTCTGATATAAACACGATTAAAGTGTTTTCGCGCTCGCCTATTTCGTCCAGCTTATCGAGGATTTTGCCAATCCAATCGTCAACTTCGCTAACGAGTGCAAAGTAATTTGACATCATGTACTTCACGAGATTCGGATTTGCATATTCCTTCAAGACTTCGCGCGCATTTTCTCTCACATAAGGAGAATCCACCATTGGGTCCGAAATGGAACTTGGAATTGGCATTCTATCCGGATCGTACATTCCGTGGTAAGGCTCTGTCGGAAGCATCGGAGAGTGCGGATAAAAGAAGGAGCATGTGATATTGAAGGGCTTGCCGCTCTTCTTTGCCCTATCCAAGGCGGCAATGGTCTCGAGAGCCTGAAAGGCAGTTATTGATTTCTCGGCCGGAACGCGCAAAAGGCCGTGGTTGTCGGGCTGGGTATGTATGCGCCTCTTTAACTCTTCCTGTGTTAGCTCTCCATCCGGAGATGTTCCATAGACAACGCGCCTATCTATGGGATCCGGAGTGTAGTAGGCCTGGAACATCGTTTTATCGAATAAGTCGCCGTCTTTTTTCTGATAAGCCTTAGCGGCGGGTCCGATAAACTGCGCAAACTTAATTAGGTGGTGAGTCTTGTAATGGAAGGGACGGTTCTTATTCGGAATTTCATAGCCGAAACCCTCGTAGCACTTAGTCCAGGAAATCGGCGCATGCCACTTGCCGTGGTACTCGGAGTAATAGCCGTTATCCGCAAGTATCTGGTCAAAAGTTTTCTTTGTCGTAAAATTATTTTTTACCGGATCTTCCGAAGTCAACTCATTTGTCAAAACTCCCGTATGCTCGACGTTAAGACCTGTTAAAATGCACGAGCGCGCCGGCCCCGAAACTGCGCACGGAGTATAAGCGCGGGTAAAGTAAGCGCCGGTCTCAGCCAGCTTATCCAGGTTTGGAGTTTTGAGAAATCCGTATTTGCCCGCGGCTGCAATTGCATCGTAACGCTGCTGGTCTGTCATTATAAAGAGCAAATTGGGGCGCTTCTTTACCTGAGATTTCTCTGCAAAGGCGCAAGCTGCGGCGAGCAAAAGCGCCGAAAATGCTAGAAATTTTAACTTCATATTTTTCATACACTCAAACCTCTGCTAATTTTGTACCTAAAAATATCCGAACGCGCCAAACTATTTTAGTTATACAGAACACTATCTTTTTTGCAAGACAAAGATTCCATTACAATCATATTTCAACTACATTAGAATTTGAGCCCGAAGTTTAATAACACACATTCATAAAGGTTTACCACCGAAAATCAGTTGCAGACCTCGCTAAAGTAAAGATTAACACCTCCATAAAATAGAAATATCATCAAGCCGCGCAAATAAAGGCGCCGCACTTTACAAAGATGCCTTAAATGCGGCGCCTGCTAATTCTCAGTATTGCAACGGCAGATTACTCTCTGCTCGTGCCGCGCTCCGTAATTTCATCTAACTTCTCCTGCAGTGATTCGGCCAGCGCGGGATTGCTTTTGGCAAGGTTTGCCTTTTCCTGAGGATCCTTAGATAAATCGTACAGAGCCGGAACCTTCTCGCCTGGCAATTTCTGCTTAGAAAACGGCTTGGCGTCAACGTATTTAACGCCGTCATTTCTTATGCTTCGCGCGCCGGATACGCTCGCAGTTATGATATTTGGACGCTCAAACTTTTTACCCTGCCATATATCAAAAACGTTGAAACTATCCGAGGCGACACTGTGGTTAGACGCATCCAACTTGTAGCCCACCACATGAGCGATAGTCGCCATAATATCGACCAGAGAGAATGCCTGATCGCTAACCTTGCCTGCGGGAATATGCCCAGGCCAAGTAAGGATAAATGGAACGCGAGTGCCGCCCTCGTGTATGAAGGTTTTGCCCATGCTCCAGTCTCCATTTAATTTAAGCCCCGCCCGGTTTGCGTCTTGCACATGGTTTAGAATGGGAACCCCGCCCCTGGGATGCTTTGTTCTGTCGTAAGTTGGAGAGCAATGCTGGGCGCCGTTGTCGGAAGTAAATATGAATATGGTATTTTCAAACTGCCCCGTCTTTTTCAAGTACGCGACGAGCTCACCCACGGAATCGTCCAAGTCCAAGATAAAATCTCCGTATGCTCCCGCCCCGCTTTTGCCGGCATTTTTCTTCGACGGAGTAATGGGCTCGTGAACTGCCGGAGAGGCAAAATATAGAAAGAAAGGCTTGTCTTTCGGTATGGTCTTTAACCAAGATATCGCCTTTTGAGTAAGGAAGGCGGAGGCCTCCTCATTGACTCTCTGAGGTGCGTCGTATCCGTGATAGGGCGGCCCGTATGCAGAGTTGCCGCAATCAATTTTCTTATTTGAACGCAGGCCCCAAATTTTGTCGTTTTCCATGTAAATTCCCGTCACGTCACCGTGATTTTGGGGAATTGTAAAAGAGTAGTCAAAGCCCGTGCTGTTTACGCCTTTGCCGGTGAAGTCGTCGCGCATATCGACGTCTTTACCCGACCTATGCTTGTCGCCGTAACCCAGGTGCCACTTGCCGACACAGGCAGTGGAATAGCCCTCGGATTTTAGCATGCGCTGAAGAGTCAGAGTGTCCTTGCTTATAGCGAGGGGTTCATAGCCCCAAACTCCCGACTTCATATTTATGCGCCAAGGGTACCTGCCCGTCAAAACGGCGTAGCGCGTCGGCGAAGATACGCTGCTTGGGGTGCATGCGTTTGTAAACATAATTCCCTGCTTTGCCAGAGAATCCATATTCGGAGTTTTTATCAGGTTTTTAGGAGCGCCGTAGGCGTTCAAAGAACCGTAGCCGAAGTCGTCCGCTAGCATTAAAACTATGTTCGGATTTGGGGCCGAACACAGGAGGTGTCCAATAGTTAGTGTATTTATAGTGAGTAATAATTTTTTCATATTTAGTAATAAAAATATCGGAAATATTTCCGCTGAACGAGCGAGTTTCCTTACAGATTTTACTTAGTTTAACAATATTTTTTTAGCTAAAAATATTCTAAAAATATTTCTGTGCGCATAGTTTGCCGAAGCTAAGTTAATGCTATTTCTGAGTTACAACAAAAATCATAAACTATTATAAAAATAAGCCTAGAGAAAGTCCTATTCTTGGCAAACTATTCAGCCAAAAAATTCCGCCTAGTCAAAAAATATCTTGCCGCTCAATTTGGAAAATCCAAAAACATTTAACGAAAAACTTCAATGGTTAAAAATAAACATACATAAAGCAGAATATACTATGATGGTGGATAAATATGCTGTAAAGAAATATGTCGCAGAAAAAATAGGTAGTAATTATATTATTCCTACGTTAGGAGTATGGGACAGTTTTGAGAAAATTAATTTTGATGAACTTCCACAAAAGTTTGTTCTGAAGTGTACTCATGATTCTGGTGGACTTGTCATTTGCACAAACAAAGATCTTTTAAATAAAAAAGAAACTCAGTTGAAATTGACTAGATGCCTAAAAAGAAAATATTATTATTGTCATCGTGAATGGCCTTATAGGAACGTCCCACCCAAAATCATTGCAGAAGAGTATATGCAAGACGGGAAAAACAAAGCTCTTACTGATTATAAATTCTATTGTTTCAACGGTATACCTCAATATTTATATGTATCAATAGGCTTAAACGATCACTCAACCGCTCGTATGAGTTTTCTAAATACAGATTGGACATTTGCGAATTTTGGACGAACAGATTACAAACCGCTTGAAAGTCTTCCACCCAAACCTGACAAATTAAATGAAATGTTAGAGATTGCAAAGGTTCTTTCCAAAGATATTCCATTTTTAAGAGTGGATTTATATGAAATTAATGGCAAAATTTATTTCGGTGAACTTACATTTACGCCTTGTGCTGGAATGATGGCATTTGATCCGCCCGAAGCTGACTTAGAAGTTGGAAAGATGTTAGATATTTCCTATCTTATATCCACAAATGCTAAATAGTCGCTCATACCATTAATATTCTTTTGATATTTTCATTTAGCTATCGTCCAATTTTCAATTTGGACGATAGCTAAATGCCAATCCGCTACAAATAAAACTCCTTATACCACTCCGCAAACTTCCGTAACCCATCCCGAATCCCAATCTGCGGACGGAATCCATAATCTCTTTCGAGCGCTTCGCTATCCGCATAAGTTACCGGAACATCTCCCGGCTGCATCGGTACAAGCTCTTTGTGCGCGTCAAAATCATAATCTTCCGGTAATACTCC
>URYY01000039.1 GCA_900552245.1 uncultured Opitutales bacterium
TAATAATGCACGCTATTTCAAAGAAAAATAGTATTATAGAAAAATTAGTTTATTACGCGAATTAAATACTCCAGTGCATAAAAGCTAAAGGAGTATTTAATTCGCGTGTCTCATTTTTATGAATTGATCGTGATTTTAATTTTGATCTAACTGTTAAAAGGGTTCCGACATAGGAGATGATTGTCTATTTTAAATCAATAAAATTTTTATTGAGAGATTTCCAATTTTAGGAACAACTTGCCATCTTCCGGTTTCGCTTCCGATATCTGACATATGTCAAAATTACCACTTTCTCCTGATACAGTTGCGGCTGCCTCCGTCCAAGTCTTGAGATCTTTTGATATAAGAGCTTTCACACTCACATCGGTTGCATTCTTATTTACCGGGTAACTGAATATTACTGTGTTACCATCAGTTACTTGATTGAACATAGGATTATCGGCGTAGCTTGTCGCCTTAGAAGCGTCCAAACCAAAAACATATTTTTCTATGTTTGTTATCCCGTCATCAAAAGGAGATGCCGTATATGAAGCCGCAGTCCCCGATAAAGAATTCTGTACTAAAAATGAATTATACGATGGCGAACATCCATATTCGTAAGCGCCAAGCGTTACAAAACCATTACGGGCAACTCCCCTTGCGTCAGTAGTTGGAATATCAGCACCTGTCATGCCGGCGCCGATTGCCGGGCTTCCCTTTTGAACCGGCAATACGTAATCGCTATAGGAAAAGTTTCCAAACATGGGGTCAGAATTTATTATATTTTCTCCGTTTGCCCCTCCCTCGATGATGGAGTTTGCAAGAATATGTTTTTCGGATTCCAATAGGGATAAAGACGTCAAATCTTTATTTCCCCAAAATATGGAATTCACAATCGTTAATTGAAGTGGAAACTCCTTAAAATCCGAGGTATTGTTGACGACAGTTGAATTGATAAACCTCACGCTCTCGGATCCACTATTTATATCAAAGAAAAAGCTGCCTGAAGTATTATTAAAAATTGTCGTGTTAATAAAATCAGCACTTGAAGAAACAATATAGGCAAACGTATCCACAGAATTATTTGAAGTTATGGAACAATTCTCCATTTTAATGTCTGAATCTGTTGTAAATTCAAGCATTCTTGAGCCACTATTGTCAGCGAAAATACATTTATCAAATATAGGACATGAATAATCTAGTATTTGTACGATACTGACTGCAGAATTGTTACTAATTACCATACAATTTCTAAATATAGGGCTTGCATTTTGATTAAAAATTGCACTCGCAGTAAACGAAGAAAAAGTAACGTCGTTATAACCGTTCTGAATTGTGAAGTTATCAAGAACTGCCGAATTATTTAACGAATTGAAGGAAGAGTATCCGTTATAAATAACGCAGTTTTTATTATCGCCGCTTAGAACCGTTGTCGAACATGGGAGATTTCGCTCATCCTTACTTGTTTCACTTCCTGAAAAGCCGCCATAAATTTGCACATTGTTTCGCATTGCAAGTCTATTTACGGAATATGTTCCTTGTTCCACCCAAACTTCCATGGGCTCAGAATCCGTCGCTATTTTAGATGCCGAATCTACCGCTTTTTGCAGAGATGCAAATGCAGTATCCCAAGATTCTCCATCGTTTTCATCGCTTCCGCTAGTTCTCACACAATATGCGGGAAATACACCTAAGACATTTATTGTAAATTCTTTTGATATCAAATCATAGTTATCAGCCTGCACGTAATATGTATGAGTTCCCTTTTCGTATTCAGTGAAAGACTCTGATATGCTATTTCCGTAATAACTTTTGTAAAATTCGCCATCGCGGTATAAAGAAACCGAAATTTCGGCATCGGTCTCTATTTTTAGTTCAAAAGATGACCCCTGCCTTACCAACTCATTTGAAGAAGTCAATGCGACATAGTGTGGAATTCCATCATTTATATATTCAAAAGCTCCCACCGTCCTATTGCTCTTATAAAAGCCTCTCGCATCATTATCGGGAACATCGATACCTGAAGAACCATGTCCAATTGCGGGGCTACCTTCCCTTATAGGTATTGTATCTACTAACCCTCCATAATAACCGAGTTCCCCTAAAAGAGGATCTTGATCCAAGTTATTTTCGCCCTCCGCTCCTCCTTCAACAATAGAATTGGAAACCAATATAGATTGACCGGAAAGAACATTTTTTTGCTGCTCCGCGACACTGTACCCATTTCCCCAATATATAGAGTTCAATAGAATAAGAGAAGATTGGGCCTGATCTCCTCCCTTTGCAAGCAAAAGGCCGCTATTTATAATTGTAGAATTTATAAATTTCACAATGCGATTCCCTGTTGAAGCAATAATCATGGTATTATTTTCAGACACATTATTAACTAATGTACAATTCTCAAAGACCATATCGGCCTCCACCGCATAGGAAACTGAGGCAGATCTCCCGTAATTATTTGATATTAAGCAGTTTTTAAGCGTTACATTTGACTCGTTTGCAAAGAAAAAAACACATCCTGAACCATTGCTAATAGAATTTCCGGTAAATGTGCAATTTTCGAACACTGTATTTGAATAACCAGAAAAGAAGGCACCTCCACCCGAGACTGATTTGTTATCAATGAACCTGCAATTTGTAATTGCTGGGCTAATGCCTTGCACTGTTATTGCTCCACCTCCCGTAGACAAATCATTGGTGAAACCATTTCTTAAGGTTACGTTGTCAAGTTTTGCAGAATCTGTGGGATGTTCTGTATTCAATCTATTTACAGTACGGAAGATGGATATCATTTGGTTACCATCTAAAATAGTTTCATTTTTGAAGTTAATACGTTCTGATTTATCAACTTCCCACCCAGCGAAACCACCATAAATTTCTACATTATCAGCAAATGACAAGGATTCACTTAAGACATATTCTCCTCCAGCAATCCAAACTTCGGAAGAATATCCAATACCTGCAACGGCATGTGCTGCATCGATAGCCATTTGTATGCTTGCAAAGGCATTGCTCCACGATTTGCCATCATTGCTATCGTTGCCACTTTTTGAAACGTAAAAAATTGCCTTTTCTACAGTCAAAACATTTACAGTTTCAGATCTGAATTCGACCTCATCGCTAATAGCGACCACATAGTATGAATTTGACTCTCCGACATTAGTGGAATTAAGCACAAAATTACCCGTATCTTGAGTAGCAATTTCAACACCATCCTTATACAAAATATACTTGTCGGCATTGCCGTCCAAAGCACTCCTTAACTTAATAGAATCGCCCTTTAATACAATTTCTGGGGCATCAATAGCGCAATGCGTACTTTCGGCGGTATATTCAAAGGCACCAATAGTACAGGGAGTAGGGCGTTCTACACCCCTGGCATCGCACACGGGAACATCTGAAGTCTGTACACCGGCTCCAATTGCAGGGCTATCTTTCAAAACAGGAATTGTTGGTACAATGCCTCCGTAATCAGCCAATACACCAAGTTTGGGGTCACCCATATAATTCAAAAGGCAAGCCTCAAATGTATATTTTGAAGTTGTATCGAAATCGCCGATTCCCTTGCCCGTTTCCGTCCAAAATATGGAATTTACTGCTTTCAAATTCGATTTATTTAAGAAGAAACAAACTGCATTCTCTCCGGCCAAATTCTCGTCAAAAGTGCAATTTATGAGAGTTATATTTGCGCCGTTTGCATATATGGCACCGCCATAGGTCTTAGCTGAATTTTTATAAAAAGTGCAATTTATGAATTTAGTCTCTGAAGATGTATCGCAATAAACCGCTCCACCTCCCGTTGCAGAGCTGTTATTTTTAAATGTGCAATTCATAATTGTAGGAGAGGCATTTGTCCCATTATAAATTGCCCCCCCCATTATAACATTAAGGCGGAAATTACTGTATCCTTCCTCAAAAACTATCCCTTCTATGAGAGTTGATGAAGACAAGGCTTTTTCATTGCGAAATATTTGAAATCTATCCTGCCCTGAAAAGATTGTATAGTTGCCAGATTTTCTTTCGGTCAAATTCGTTTCAGTTCCTGCAAAGCCGCCATGTAGCTTGACGCAATCCTGCATATAAAAGGAATCCGTGGTATCTTCTACAAGATATGTTCCCGCCTTTATCCAGACTTCGGCGGGATTGTCGGAAGTTGCGACTTTACCTGCCGCATTAATAGCTTTTTGCACGCTTTTATACGCAGACTCCCAAGATCTTCCGTCATTTGAATCATTTCCCGTAGTAGAAACATAAAATATTTCCGTCGCAAATGTCGACGACATAAATAACACGATGGACACTGCTAATAGGTATACTGTTTTCATAATAAGTTATTTTATTAAATTTAATATGCGTCTATTTGAAGCCCCGTTTGAAGCGGAAAAGTCCAACTCGTCAAATTGAACGGACGCGTCATAGTCTTCCTCTTTGATTGTGGAATGCTCTTGCAAGCCCACGAAATAAATTCCCCGTGGTGTTGAAAGCACTGCAGTTTGGGCTGACTCGTCAAAATCCAAAATCTTGTAGCCTGCGCAAGCTCTATCGTTGAAAAGAGTTATCGCCTTGTTGTTAGCATAATCGAACAAATTAAAAGTCCATTCACTATCAATATGATAATAAGACGTAATCTTAATTTTGTCAGTTATATGTTGAACTTGAGCCGGCAATTGCGCAGCACTAAGAAATAAAAGCATACCAAGAAACAAGTTTGATATTTTTCCTAGGTATGCCATAATCAACAGGAGCTCTATTTCCCACGACGAAAAAGGACCAATATTAATGCGGAGAACCCAAATAGATAAGCATAGGTTGAAGGCTCGGGAACTGCTGAAGAAACCACCTCTTTATCTAATGTAAAATAGGAATCCGCAACATCACCGCCGATAGATTCGTTGTATAACTCCCAATTGTAATTTCCTCTATTACCGGCGTTAATTGTCCAATCAATGGCGGATCCAACTATGGTTGTACCGCTATCTTTGGGATTTATCAATACATATTTATCCCCCTCCAATACAGTCTCGTCATTAGAATCCCATACGACTAAAGCAACATCCTCTCCTCCAGCAAAGCCATAATCATCATTATTGAATTCTCCAAAAACATCTTGCGTTGAATATGCCAAATAGTAACCTTCTCCCTCCGGATCCCAGAGATTGCTGGCAACAAGCGTCATATAATCGCCGGATGAATTTATACTTTGACCTCTTACAAACTTATCGCCCTCTTCCAACTTAAAGTCTTCAAATCCTTTATTATTCATGTCAACAATAAGGGCAAAGTTATACTCCTCTTGTATCATCACATTAGATTCATCAAAAAAAGTTCCCGAAGCAAAAGTTAAATACCAATTCGCATGGGCAAGAGATACAAAAGCAAAAATAGATAGCGTTGATAATAATCTTTTTTTCATAGCATTTATTTTGAGATGTAATTTGGTGTAAATTTACAGCGAATTGCAACTTCCTCTTCTGTTGCTTTCTTGCGGATGATGATCGCCGTTCCCGCTGAAAGCTTATAAGTTTCAGCATCTTGCTTGTTTGCGTCTAACCACTTACTGGTGGTGTTGCGAAGGCGATAGTAAAATGTGTTATCCGGTATTAAATTTACGCCTGTATTTTTGTTTTCATAAGCATATATTATATCAACGGGATTTGAAGCAATAGACGATGATGGAACAAATGCGCCACTATCGATTAAGGACGCCGTAAGTTCAGATAATTCAAAGTCCACTACGG
The DNA here is from genome assembly GCA_900552245.1 of uncultured Opitutales bacterium. GTDB lineage: Bacteria > Verrucomicrobiota > Verrucomicrobiia > Opitutales > Intestinicryptomonadaceae > Intestinicryptomonas. The sequence goes on from URYY01000039.1 coordinate 5,718, forward strand.
CGGGAACTGGCAAATAAATATCTTGATCAACTACTCCATCACCATTATCGAGGGTGAAAAGAATAAATGAAGTCGCGCACATTGGTACATTACCAAAATATGAGTACCGACATGTTTCATTGTCTGGCTGAACAGCAACAAATACTGCGTTTGGTTCTATGAGAGCGTTTGAGGCATCATCCATATTCCCATCGCGCCATCCTTTTATGTTACCGCGTTCCCTATAGTAGAAACTTTGAGCGGCAGCATTATTTATTCCGATTTGATAGACTAATCCATTTTCGCTAAAACTTGTGTATTTGTATAGTATAGTTGCGCCCGATGTCGCCGAAATTTTTGTAGCTTTTGAGAATCCTCCGCCGTCAGGAAATAGTGTATCCATTGTCCAATGTGGAATAATTTGAAAAGTATCTCCAACTGCTATTTTTGCGATTTCACCCGCACCGATTTCAATCCGAAGCGAATACGAGTCATTTGCCAGAACGTTATACCAAGCCCCTTCAAGTTCTCCGGAAGTTATCTTTATATAATAGTGTTCCGGTTGTATACCGTTTGTGAAAACAAACTGATTCTCATTCCAAAGCGGTTCTCCTTTTGCGATAACTCTAAATTGGCTTGCATTTATGTTTTCCACAATCCCGCTAAAGACCGGAGTACGCGTTATATTCACACCAATATATGCTTCAGAATTTGCAGGAATTTCACCGCTAAAAAGGCCAAATATTGGTGTTTCCACCGTTACTCCAAAAGTAATATTGCAAAAGGCAAAAATAAAAACAGATACTATTCGCTTCATAGCACTTTATTTCATATTGTTGCGCTATCGTAGTATTAAGAATACCATTGTGCCCAAACATTACACAACATTTTAATAAACAACAAGATATTGATTTGCAATTCAAGATTTATTTTTGGTTTAAGACAGGTTAAAAAATTAAATAATTTTGCTTAGTAGAGTATTTACTAAATACTTATAAACTTTTTTTGCCTTTCATTCTTGACAATGGTATTCTTAATACCATGACAAAACAAGAAATCGTATCGGCTAAGATCCTTTTGAAGGGAACTAATATATCAATTTTAGACGCGGCAAGGCTCGTTAGAAACATCTTAGACGTTCTGCCAAAGTCGGCGCCTACGCAAAATTCAGAACTTGAGTTTTGCTCAAAAATTATAGATTGCGGCAAGCGTAACTTTAGGCTCGCAGAACTGAATATTAGAGACGGTTTTGCGCTCTTTCTAAAATCAAAAGCCCATCTTCGCAAAGACTCATTTCGCGACATTCGTTACCTTGGAACGCGCCTTCTAAAATCAAAGCCTGAATTTGCACAGAGAAATTTCTCTGAACTAAAAAGTCAAGACTGCCTAGATTGGCTTACACTCGAATTTAAGTCCCCTAGCCAATTCAATAAGGCGCGAAGCTTTCTGCACGCTCTTTTTGAATTTGCCCTCAAAAGAGACTTCTGCGACAAAAACCCAATTAAATCCATAGAAAAGAAAAAAGTTTTAGAAAATGAAATCCGCCCGCTAAGTTACGATCAAAGCAAAAAATTAATCGACACCTCACGACTTCCTAAAAATCGCGACTGCCTGCCCGCCGTAGGACTTTTAATGTTTGCAGGTATACGCCCGCGCGAAGTGCGCCGCCTAACTTGGGACGATATAGATTTGGAGGAAAATTCAATCTGTGTACGTTCTCAATGCTCAAAGACAGGTGGCACACGCCAAGTGGAAGTCTGCCCCTCATTGAGAAGAATCCTCAAGGAATATCTTGAAACTTTCGACGAAAGTTCTTCAAAAATCCCGAGAAAAATCTGCCCTCCGAACTGGCAAAACAAGTGGAAAAGCATACGTGAACAGTCGGGCTTTAAGGGTTCCTGGGTACAAGATATCCTGCGTCACACTTACGCAAGCTACCACGCAAAGTATTTTAAAAATCTGCATTCCCTTCAGCTCAATATGGGGCACTCTGATCAAAGCCTTCTGCGTTCCCGCTATATAAATATGCAGGCCTTATCTTACAGAAATGCCATCGCGTTCTTTAACTAAGGATTCATAAATTCACTTAGCTTCAACTCATAGAGTCTCTTAGTCTAAACTTAGCACCTATAGCATGCTTATTTACCGGCATTTCTTCATACTTTATCTGAAGTGATATATTCTACTTAAGTTGAAAATTTTTACCCTGAAAAACTAAAAAATGAAGGGAGCTCGCGGTGGGCTTCCAAGAAACAGAAAGGGTAAAAATGAAAGAGTCAAAAATCATAACAAACACGTTAATTCGCAAGAGGCTACTTAAGGGGCCGATTGCTCCGAGCTACGAAAAGGCCTTAAGTGCTTGGCCAGAATTAAAAAAGCACATAAAAAGTCCAAAGTCTTATTTAAAAGAGCTTGCGATTGCGAGGGTCTATGAAGCCATCAAGGCGGAATTTGGCCCGGAGCTTGCAAATGGAATCTATCTATTTAGTAGAAACGACGTTGCTATCTTAGAAAATATCTTCCGAGTTTCTTCCGGGATTGAGCTTGATTCGCTTGAAATGGACTTTTCCCATATCCGCGCGGGGCATTTGAGGCGTTTTATCTATGAATGCAAGTGGAGAATAAACTTTTTTAAAGATCCTGTGTACTCGCTTTATATCTATAACGCCTATATAAGCACTGCCCAGCACAAGAAGGTGGCAGGTGAAAGTTCTGTCGATTACTTCAAATACACGGGCTTTTCGATTTATCCTGCATATGTTACGATGGAAAAGTCCCCGCTAAAAGTGGCGTTAATTCAAGAGGCGGAAGGCAAGGCGGTTGATGAAACTCCGCAATATTTGAAGTACCGAAACTTTTTGATGGGACTATCCGAGGAAAAGCGGCGCTACTTTTTCTATTCATCGGAAAAATCCGTAGCGGAATTTTTAGATTCTTTTGAAAATTTAAGCGAATCCACGATTGAAAAATATATAAAGGACCACCCATTTGGGCTTTCAAAGCAAATTGGAAAGTGCATTACCCTTAAAGCATTGCCTCTTGAAAACAGCGAGAAGTCTCATTTATCTATGCTTGATCAGGGCTCGCTAATGCTGTTCTTCGGAAGCGACTATGAGGATACATTGAAACCTTTCGGAGACGATAGGGACATATCTGAAGCCCTGACAAAATTAGCCTGCCAAAAGGCGGATATAGAGTAGCTCCCGTACGTAAGGATTCTTTGGGGAATACTTAAATTGGCAAAGACCCATGAGAGGAGGCACTTTATATGCAGGCTTTGGGAAAGCGCCTATCTTGAATTTGAGTGGAACTTTTTAATACTTGCCCAGCATGGCAAGGCGATAGCGTATCTTGATAATCTCATAAAAACCTTCCCTGAGCCTGAGAACGTCACGCCAGAAAACCTCATGTGGCACTTTACAAACTTTACCCTCAGGGGAGAAGAGAAAGATTACGCAAATGTATTTGGCTATGAGAAGTGGGATATATCGCATTGCATAGATTATAGAGATAGCAGAGCCGTATATTTTGCAAACAAGGCAATGGGTGTTAAGCTGTCATTTAACGTCACCGTTGGAGATTTAGAGCAGGCAAAATGCGACAAGGCGGCAGAGCTTTATTTGAAGCTCAGTTTAGACGCAAGGCGCTATTACGCGCGCCAAGGATTTGGCTCGTTTATAGAACTTGCAGATAGCAAATCCGCAGATGAGCTGGAGGCATTGGCAAAAGAAAGAAAAGCCAATCTCTTTGAATTTATATTGGAGGAAAAGATTCAGCTAAGGCGGAAAATTTTATCCTCAAAATACAATAAAAATGAAGAGCCCAATGGTCTGGAGTCTGAAACAACTAAATAGAAAGGAACGTTATTTATGACAAAGGAAAATAAAAAGATTTTAGCAAGACTTAAGCGCCGCAAGCGCACCACAAGACGCGCCTGCGATATAAAAGGGATATATTTGCAAATCCCATTTAAGCACTTGGGAAAGATGCTAACCGCAAGGGGAATCGAAAAGTTGGGCAACTAAATGAAGCAAGGAACTTTTAGGAAACACTTAAATCCAAGGGATGTAAACAATCCCTTGGACGATTACCTCAAAGAGCTTTCCCTTGAATACGAAATTGACAAAGGCTTGCTTTTGCCTTGGGGGACTAAGGCGCTTGAAGGAATTAGTGCGACAGCTAAAAACTATCACACCCACCATGTATATTTTTTGGATTTATTCCCGGTTTTTGGAAGGTATGGGAGGGTGACGCTCAGGTTAAGATGCTCGCAGGAAAAACACCTTGAATTGCATAGGATACTTGCAAAGTGCCTTGAAAGCGGAGACTTTGTGCCGTACGAAATTGCGATAAAAGCGGAATGCCCGCAGGTCACAGACGCAATCGCAAAAGTTTATACCCAAAGAATCGCAACTCTCCCTTCGCCGTTTTATTACAAAATAAGGAGCTATTTGAGGCGAATTGGCACTCTTTGGCACTGATAGAGGGTGATTTTATAACACCCATTTAAAAAATGATTGAAAAGACGGGTAAAAAGCGATGTTTTTCAGGGCACTTTTTAGGCCTGTTTGGAAGCTAAAAATGAAGGCTTTTTAAGGGCAAAAATTGTCTAACACATTTTCCCCAAATCGGCCTTTTTTAGAAAAAAGCTTGGGTTTAAAATTCAAAAAAATGGGCATTTTTTGCTGCAATGGTATTGGACAATAAAAAAGCTGCAATCGCCTATATTAAACGCATTGCAGCTTTTTAAATAAAACTGTCTAACACCCTTTCGGTGTGTAAGTTATAAACGCGGAGAGATAGGGATTCGAACCCTAGGTGGCATTACTGCCACACCTGATTTCGAGTCAGGCACAATCGACCACTCTGTCATCTCTCCTCGGTTTTAAAAGCGCATATCAAAGCAGTTTTATTTATTTTTGCAATACATTTTTATCCATTTTTTTCGCCGAAACAAGATTACGCTTGTGATATCTGATTTTTCAGACCTCAAAAATCTAAAATCTATCTGGCTAAGCTATGACCTCGCCCAATAAAACGTACAATTAAGTCTTAAATTTTTTATACTCTTAGCAAAAAAGCCATTTATTGCATTCAAAGCATTTCATTGAAGATAAGCAAGATACTAAAGTTAAATACGCATCAACAATAAGCATAGTTTAATTATCGCTAATGCAACTTTAAATCCCTCAATAGGTAAACGAACACAAAAGTATCCGCCCCGGCAATTAAATCAAAAGCTTAGCACCAAACCTTTAGATTGCTAAGAAGACTACCGACCCCCAAAAAATTTGACCTAATTAATTAACAGTTACTATCTAAAAAAGCTAAAGCCGCCCTCCCCTATTTATCTGCGGCACCTGGACACTCATTATTACAAAGAAAAATCACAACTATTTAAACGACAATAAGTTTCAAACTCAAATCACTTTCTTAGTGCTGAGCTTGAGATGAGGCTAATATCCAACAATAAGTTAAGTATCAAGAAAATGCTAAAGCTTACATAATTACAGCCACTGTACAAAAACATCGACTTATCTACATTCAACAATCCACTTCTCCATCTTTAGTAACAATTAAAAAAAGGCGCCCCCAGAAAACTGGGCGCGCCTAAAGAAAAGCTCACTTGCTACTCCACATCAATCTCAAATGGCGAGGCCGGTAAATCTCCACTATTGTATAAGTTTACGTCGGGATCCGGCGCCCAAGCGTAACGCACCTTTACGGCTTTTGTCACTTCCTTTGGAAGCGCAACTAGTACGCTGTCTTTAGAAGCAATTTTAGCATCTGCAGCGTGGAATTTGCCGTCGCTGCCTGCAACTTCAAAATTGCGGACACCCTTGCCGTCTCTTAGCTTTAATCCGGCGGCAACATTCTTAAAGTTTACTCTAACTGCTCCATTTGCCCCTGTAGCCTTCGTAGGCATGGGAGAGCGCGAAACAATCTTTACCCCATAGTTGTCAGCCAAAACCATTCGCGAAAGTCTATCTACTACCATAGATTTATCGCGCGGATGCAGGTCTATCTCGTTGCCGTCTATTGTAACGGCCACCCCGCTATTTTCCACAATATCGGCAAGCTTCCTCTGAACGTCTCTAATCTTCGGCCAATGCTTTTCCTTGTAGTCGGGCAGTTGCACTGTATATATGGGCATTTTCGGATTTTCAAAAATTTTGCGCATCATATTTGCATAGTGCGGAAACTGCTTCAAATAAAGCTCAGGCCCGGAATTCATTTCGCCCTGATACCACAAAACTCCGCGTATAGAATATGGAACTATCGGATTTATCATAGCATTAAATGCCTGAGACGGCCTGCTTTCGTAATTTATGCGCGGAAAGCGCAAAGTATCGCGCTTCTCGTTGGCCTGCCAGCGCTTGACGTCGTCGTTATGCCACTGCCTGCATCGCTTTAAAAGCGCTTCGGCCTCCTTAGTAGTTCCGGCTTCTTCTATAGCCTCGCGACTCATCCATGTTTCCAAATTCGCCCCGCCGAAAGCCGCCGATATAACTCCGACCGGCACATCCAACTCGCCGTAAAGGCGCTGGGCAAATAATGTTAGAAGCACCGACATATCGCGAGTGGTGTCGTAATTGTCCTTCTTGTACTCTTTCCACGTTGCAGATTCAGACAGGCTGTGCATATCTTCCGGCTTATCCGAACCATTTGCCTTTATTAAAAAGTAGCGGATATTGCTAGGCAAGTTACTCTTCTTGAGAGTATCTTCCAATTCTTTTACATGGCGCACCTGAAACTCCATATTGCTCTGCCCCGACCCGAGCCAAACTTCACCAACTAAGACGTTTCTATATATAATCTTATTTATGCCTGAAATCGTTAGCGTAGTAGGCTCCTTTAGATATTTCTTCGGTGGAAGGTTTACCCTCCAATATCCATTTTCATCGGCAACAGTTGATGCGCTTGAACCCAAAAATTCCACGCTAACTTTCTCGCCCTTTTCAGCCGTTCCCCAGACTCGAATAGGAGCGTTAGCCTGAATTACCATATTATCCGAAAATATGGCGGCCGGCTTAACCTCGCCCTGCGCGACATTTGCCGCCGCAAGCAGTATTAGTGCAGTTATATTATTTCTAAATATTGAGATAAGTTTCATAGAAGATAGCAATTTTAAACTCTACATCGCACATAAAGTACGAATTTTACTAGCATCTACAATTATCTGCACGTTTGCAAGACTATAATGGATATAAGTGCTATTGCCCAAAGCAATACCACAGACCGAAAAATTAAAAGTAATAAAGATATGTAAAGTTATGTTTAAATAAAAAATATCTTTATAATAAAAAAGTCTAAAATGCCATTTTGCTTTATAAATCGACTCACATTTTAGAAAATAAAAAATGCGATCCCGCAAGAGACCGCATTTTTAAATCAGCTATTTTACAACTTAGGGAACAACCTTATTTAGCGAGTATTCGACGATTCCCTCTGCTCCGTTTGCCTTGAGTGTCGGAATAATCTCTCTTACAGTCTTTTCATCAACTATAGTTTCAACGGCAACCCAAGCCGGATCCGACAACTGCGAAATCGTAGGCGTGCGCAAAGCCGGAAGAGCGTCTATTATGCGGTTTAAGTTCGACTTTGGAAGGTTCATCTTAAGCCCTACCTTGCTTGCGGCATTCAAAGCCGCCTGCAAAAGCAGTGCCAAAGTCTCTATCTTCTCGCGCTTCTTCGGATTTTCCCACGCAGCTTTATTTGCGATAAACTTTGTGTTCGTATAGAGCATCGTGTCTATGATGCGCAAATTGTTAGCCTTTATCGAAGAACCGGTTTCTGTGATATCCGCAATTGCGTCAACCAAATCGGGAACCTTAACTTCGGTAGCGCCCCAAGAGAATTCAACATGGGCTTCAACGCCCTTATCCTTCAAATATTTCTTTGTGAAGTTCACAAGCTCTGTAGCTACGCGCTTGCCTTGAAGATCCTCAACCGTCTTTATGTCGGAATCTTCCTTGACGCAAAGAACCCAGCGGGACTTTAGCGCAGTGGCCTTGCTGTAAATTAAATCGCAAACTTCAACTACGTCGCTATTATTTTCAATAATCCAATCGTAACCGGTCAAGCCGCAATCAAAGAAGCCGAGTTCGACATACCTGCTTATTTCTTGAGCGCGGACAAAGCGCCCATCCAGTTCGGGGTCGTCTATCGACGGCCTGTAAGAGCGGGAACTTTTTGTAATTTTCCAACCGGCTCTGCCGAACAGGTTAATTGTAGATTCTTCAAGGCTTCCCTTTGGAAGACCCAACATTAAAAGTGGAGTACTCACGATTGTCCTTTACATTTAAGAGCCCGCAAAGGGCTCCGTAAAAAGTGGTGCGGGCAGACAGAATCGAACTGTCACAATCTGCTTGGAAAACAGAGGTTCTACCACTAAACTATGCCCGCGCAAATTTAATTAAAAATGAGATGCCAAGTATCTAAAAAATCTTCTGCGAGTCAACACTATTTTAAAAATTTTTAAATTTTGCAGGCTCGCCCCTCCCGCCCCTGCCGCAAAAATTTAAGCTTACAAATTGGGAATAAGCGGCTTACAAAATAAAACAGCAAACAGTAGAAGACGCAGGCCTTCGCAAACCAATCTCCATATCGCACATAGAAACTTACAACACCGTCAAAATTGCTGTACGCCACAACGTCTGCATAGCCCGCACCCTGAAAGTATATTGAGCCTTCGTCATTTAAAAGCGGGCAGCCCCTGAGCCTTGCAAAAGTTCGCGGCGATATCGCCTGCCCGTACTCGTCGATCAAATCCAAAACGTCATCTGGCTCATTCTTTGCGTTAAAAATTCCGCCATCTTTAGAGCGCATGGCAATTGTGGGAACAAGGCGGCCGTATTGGTCGAAAACTCCGCTTAGGCCGTTGACTGAAGCCCTAACAAGCGGCTTTCTGGTTGCGACCGCCTGAAATGCCGAGTGCGCCGCATGCTGCCAAGCCCCGCCCTCTCTACCGTACCAAGAGTCGTTTGTGCATACATACAGTATGTCTGCCCCCGCGCGGGCGGCCTCCAAGGCTATCTGCGGGAAAATATCTTCGTAACATATTATGGGCGCAAATTTAAAATTCTTTTGCGCAACTTTAGCCTCAAGCAAAACAGGCCCACTTCCCGGCGTCATTCGCCCGACAGGCACAACCGAGGAATCTATAAAAAAGCACCACTTGGGGACGTACTCTCCAAAGGGAACTAGCTTTTGCTTTGCGTAGAAATTTCGATTCAAGCCCTCGTCGGGCCTTACCACAAAAGCCGCGTTAAATCTCCGCTCGCCCTCCCCGTCTCGAATATACGCGGAATCGCCGACTAGAATGGGAACGTTCATCTGCCGCGAGAGATTTTGTGGGTGGAAAATCTAGCCCCTCCGTTCCTATTAGCGGCCACATTGGCGGCATTGCGGACTCCGACCAAACTAGCAAATCGACCCTCGCATTTTTCAGCCCCAAACTCATCTTTTTTAAGGCGTTTAAATTTTCCACCCCCATGTCGGCATTCCAATTCAAAAGCCCCGCAAAATCGGTCTGAACCATACCAGCCCTAAATAGCTTTCGCTTATTTTCAAGCCTCGGCATATCAGCTATGTAGGCGTATAGCGACAGCAAAACCAAAAATGCTGCAAAGTAAAATTCCGGCGCAAAGCGCTCAAATTTTGTGACATGCTCTCCGGCAATTCTCTTCTTGTGCCAGGCCCATAATTTGCACACATACTCGCCCAAGCCCAAATTGAAAAAAATCAGGACAAATGAAACCATGTAAGCCCCG
>URYY01000040.1 GCA_900552245.1 uncultured Opitutales bacterium
CAGCTCGTCCAGTGGCAGCAGCTCTGGCTCCAGCTCTGGCTCAAGCTCTGGCTCAAGCTCGAGTTCGAGTTCAAGCTCAAGCTCCAGTGACGATGAGGATGAGAAGAAGAAACCAAAGAAGAAGGCAGTGGCAAAGAAGAAGGAGGAGTTTATTAAAAAGGGCGGCGTATTTGTATCTCCTGAGGAACATGCGCGGCTCATGGCTGCCGCAAATGCTGCCGGTCAACGCTACGTTGATGCCGAAAACGCCAAGCGCAGAGCCAGCGGCAAGCCGCTTTGGGTTGACCACGGTTTTCTATTTCAGGTTGCCATAAATAAGAATTTACCCGAGGGGCAGGCTCTAAACAAAGTTCAGCTTGAGGCCGATATGCGTGCGGATTGGAAATTCAAGGGATACACAAACCAGACCCTCTTTGCCTCGTACGAAAAAATACTTAAAAAATTGTACGACAGCAGAAATCTAAAACGACCCACTCTCAATATGATTTTACTTCTTCCCAAGAAGGGCGAAACGTCTCTTAAAAAAGATCAAATAGCTGCCGCGAGGCAGTGGGCAAATATAAACGGCGGAGGTAGAGTGCGAATCTTGAGGGGTGCAAAGCCCGTTAGCGACTATTAAAAGCTTTAGCCATTGTGAATATGAATCAGGAAAACGTAAAAAGTTTGAAAAAGTCTCCTGGCATGGCGGATGTCGCGAGACTGGCGGGCGTCTCTAAAAATACGGTTTCCCTATCCTTAAAGGATTCGCCTTTAATTTCCGAAAAGACTAAGAAAAAAATATTGAGAGTTGCCGAGAGCATAGGTTACGAGAAAAATATGATTTTTTCTCGATTTATGTCAGAGATAAAAATGTCTGGTTTGAAGCGTTACCGCGAGACAATAGCTCTTATAAATGCGAACGAAAATGCCGATGCCCTAAAAAATCACCCGACTATACCAAAGTATGTTGAGGGTATAAGGCGGGCGGCTGAGCGAGAGGGCTTTGCCATAAATGAATTTTGGCTTTACGATCCGGAGCTAAACGGAAGGTCGCTCACGCGCGTTTTAAAGACAAGAGGGATTAGAGGCGGTATAATTACAGGCCTTATGGATAATAACAGGCTCCCTTCAAAATTTAAGGAAGTTTGGAATACTTTTAAGTTCGTGATAACGGGTGTGAGAACCTACGAGCCCACTTTAAATTTTTCTATAGCCGACCACTATCTAATAGCCTATCAAGCCGTTCAGCACGCCTTGGAATACGGCTACGACAGACCGGCTTTGGTCTTGGATAAAAAAATTGACGACCTCATAGAAGGGCGTTTCACAGGTGGCTTTTTGCGCGCTCAGCTCAATATGCCTCGCGAAAATAGAATAGAGCCTTTCTTCGACGTAAAAGAGGCGCGCCAAAACTGCTCAATATTCTTTGATTGGTACAAAAAAAATAGGCCTAATGCCCTTATTTGCCTTTATAATTCCGTCCAAAAATGGGTTGAACAGCTTGGTATAAGAGTTCCCCAAGACATGGGCTTAATACAGCTTGAAAGGCGCGATTCGGAGGCTGAGTGGGCCGGATTAAACCAGAGAAACGATCTGGTAGGCGAGTCCTCTGTGGAGCGCCTATCGCAACTGTTATACTCGCCGTCCGTAGTCGATTCCGGAGTTGTGACGGCAACATTAGTAAGTCCGGAGTGGACTGATTCGGCCACCATTTGCATGCGCAAAAAAAAGCGCTAGTGGAATTTATTTGAGCAAGTGTCTGTTAATTATCTCATCACTCATAAAATAGGGGCCCTCGATTCAGAGAGCCCCTTTGCTTTAATTGTCTTGGCCTACGGAATCTCCAAGCTTGAAGTAGTCGAAGTCAACATAGCCGCCCGGAGCCTTTGTCGCGTAGTTAAATAGCGCAAATCGGTAACCCATAAAATGAGGCAGAGTATAGACCATTTGGAATGTTTGGCCTATTGGATTCCAATTCTTGCCGTCTGTGCTGTAGTAAAAATAGGCCTTGTCTGTTTGGTTCTTAAAATCGCAGTCTATCTTGAAATACACGTCTTTTGTCTTTAGCGGAATTTGCTCGCTCTCTTCCAGCGTATCCGGATTACCCTTATCGCCAATTTTTGTTATTTGTTGGTTAACGATAAATTTTTTGTTACCCACCATCTTCACTGCGAGCGTTGCGTATTTCTTTTGCAGTAAGCCTAGCCCCGCAATATCGCCGTCTTTCATTTTGCTAACATCAATTTTTACGCTTGCCGAGGCTTCGGGACCAAACGTGCGCTGGGTGAGCATATTCTTCACTTGAAGGAAATCTTCATCTATTCTGAACGTCGCAAGCCTCAAAAATCCGGGGCGCTTTGTCAGAGACCAGGCATCGTTATTTGGATTGTGATTCCACTGCCATTGAAGCGGCAGTAGTTTATCGCCTTTGCGGCGCTTAAAATCATCGGATGTCACGCAGTCGGGTATGGAGCTTTGCTCACCCTTCATTTCCATTGTCATTGCTACAATTCCGTCGTCTCCGAATACGGGCCAGCCGTCCTTCCAAGTCATCTGGACAAGGTAGGGCATTCTGCCGACGGCTCCCGAATCTCTAAAGAACATTCCGTACCACTTTCCGTCCGGGGTATTTACTATACCTCCCTGCGCCACCCCCTTATCCTTTATCGCGATTCTGCCTTCGTAAGGGCCGTCTATCTTGTCGCTTTTGTAAACTATCGCCGTGCGCATTCCCGTAGTCGGCGGCCAGCATATAAAGAATATGTAATACTTGCCGTTTACTTTAAATACTTGAGCTCCTTCTGCGGGCAGACCCTCTTTTGTTCCCGTGACTGATTGAGCGTTTTCAATTATAATCTTATTTACGCCGCCTTCCTTTACGCCGCTTAAATCGTCTTTAAGTTCTATAAGCCTTATGTTTCCGCCGCCGCATACTAGGTATTTTTTGCCGTCGTCGTCGAATACGAGCGATGAGTCGTGAAAGGCGGGCGAAAAGCTCTTTTCCTCCCACTTGCCGGATTCGGGTTTATCGGTTGAAAATATGTGGGTCTTTCCGCTTGTATAGGCGAATGTTGAGAGGTAGAATTTGCCGTCGTGATACCTGAGCGAACTCGCCCACGAACCTTGCCCGTAAGAGTTCTTGCCGTTTTCCAAATTAGTCTCATCCTTGTCTGCGAGTATGTCGTAGGCGTAGGAGCAGAGTTTCCAATCGACGAGATTGTTGGACTTCATTATTGGTACGCCCGGAATCATATGCATTGTAGTGCTGCTCATGTAGTAGGTCTTGCCCACGCGCAGTATCGAGACGTCGGGAACGTCCGCCCATATGATGGGATTTCTTATTTCTTTTGCGGATAGAGCCAGCGGAATCGCAAGTCCTAACGCAAGTGCAGTTAAAGTGGATTTCAAACGCATCATAATTTTTTATGCTATTTTATTTATTGCCGAATGTGTCCGTCTATGCGCTTTATTTAATAGTCCAGTTTGGCCTCTTGTAAAGGCGACCTTTTTTATTACAGTAATAAGACTCGCGGCAACTTTCGTATTTTTACTGTAATATAGTAAAGTTTGTTGTATATTGTTAACCTCGGCGACATTATTAGCTCATTATGATAAGGGACACATTTATAGGACGCTTGGTTTGCCTTTTGATGGCGCTTGTTCTACCATTGGCAAGTACTTTTGCGAAGGATTTTTCCATGTCGTCTCCAAACGGTAAAATTCGCTTGGCTCTGAATATTGACGATTCCGATGGAACTGCGCGTATTCTTGCCACCTACAAGGGTAAAAAACAGATCTCGATGCCCTCTGTGCGCCTTGGTCTCAGGACTAATGCGCGCGATTTTTCCCAAGGGCTTGAGCTTGTTTCTGCATCCTTTCCCAAGAAAATTAAAGATAGCTACAAGATGATTACAGGTAAGCGCAGCTTGTGCTCAAATAGCGCAAGCGAATCCACCTTGCGCTTTAAAAATCCTGAAGGCGATATTCTCGATGTCGTTTTAAGGGCTTGCGACGATGGACTTGCCTTGAAATACGTTGTTGAAGCCCGCGATGGTGAGTCCGTTACAAATGAAGTCACGGCTTACGAAATAGAGGACGGCAAAAAACGCTGGGCTTCTATGTACGATCCAAGAAGCTACGAAAATTTCTATGAGGTCTATACGGAAGGCTCAAAGAATGCAAGGGGCAATGATTGGCAGTATCCGATGCTTGTTGAAAACGGAGAAGGCGTGTTTGCGCTCATAAGCGAATCGAACATAAGGCGCGGTAATTGCGCTTCCTATTTGAATAACGCTTCAGACTTTAAAATCTACAATGTCTCTCTTGCAGACAAGCCCTTGGGTATAAAAGGGGCTTGGGAATCGCCATGGAGGTTGATGATTATGGGGAGTCTCGCCGGCATAGTTGAATCTACGCTTGTTAACGATTTAGCGGATCCTTCAAAAATAAAAGACACTAGCTGGATAGAGCCCGCATGCGTTTCGTGGATATATTGGGCGAACAATTTTGGCTCAAAGGATTTTAAAATAGTAAAGGAGTATATAGATTTGGCGCAAGAGATGAAGTGGCCCTATTGCCTCATTGATTGCCAGTGGCACGAAATGAAAAACGGCGGCAATATAGACGACGCCATAGCGTACGCCAAGCAAAAGAATGTTAAACTGCTTCTTTGGTATAATTCATCCACAATTTGGCTTGCGCCGGAAGTTGGCCCGCTTTTCAAATTAAACGATCCCGATACGCGAGAGGTGGAATTTGCCTGGCTAAATAAAAATTCAGTGCGCGGTATAAAAGTCGATTTCTTTGACGGCGACTTTTCAAAAATAATGAATTACTGCATAGATTTGCTTGAGGACGGCACAAGGCACAAACTTATGCTGAACTTCCACGGCGCAACAATTCCGCGCGGTTGGCAGCGTACGTACCCTAATTTAATGAGCGTTGAGGGAGTATATGGGGCGGAGTGGTATAACAACGGGCCCATCCTTACAGAGAGGGCTGCAGCGCACAATGTAAATCTGGTCTTTACAAGAAATGTTGTTGGCTCTATGGACTACACTCCTGGGACGTTTTCGGATTCTCAGCACAAGCACATAACAACTTACGCCCACGAATTGGCTCTGACTGTCCTGTTTGAATCGGCTCTCCAGCACATGCCGGATAGGCCTTCGGCCTACAAGGCTCTACCCGAGCAAGTCCGCAATTTTCTGTCAAATCTTCCTACTGCGTGGGACGATACAAAGCTATTGTCCGGCTATCCCGAAAAAGAGGCGGTAATAGCGCGTCGCAAGGGCGGCGTTTGGTATGTAGCCGGCATAAACGGCACAGATAAAGAGCGCACTATAAAGTTAAATTTGAAAGCGCTAAAAAGTAAAAGCGGCGATTACATAATCTTTAAAGATGGCCAAGATTCCAAGAGTTTCGATATACAAAATGCTAAAAGAACGAATGAAATTTTAGAGGTAAAGTGTCTGCCGCGCGGCGGGTTTACATTGGTTTTAAGGTAATTTCAACAGATAGGGAAGGTATTTATGAAAGTCTCACTAAAAATAAAATCGGCGCTAAATATTTTGTTTGGCGCAGCGTGTGTAACATCGGCGTCTGTCGCGAGCGCGGCTGAACCAGTTTTCCACTCTTTCGAGTATAAGGGAAACGACGCCTACTATTCGGAGAATCCGCTTAAAAGCGACGAGTTCTACTCTCCGATTTTGCAGGGCTGCTATCCTGACCCCAGCATTTGCAAAAAGGGCAAAGATTACTATTTGGTCTGCTCGTCCTTTGCGTTTAATCCGGGTGTCCCAATCTTTCACTCTCGCGACCTTGTTAACTGGAAGCAGATAGGCCATGTTTTGGAGCGCCCCGAACAGCTAGACGTCCGCCAGTCGGGTATCGCAATGGGCATATACGCCCCAACAATACGCTACAATAAGCACAATGATACTTTCTACATGATAACTACCCAATTCTCAGGCGGATTCGGCAATATGGTAGTTAAGACGAAAGATCCTCTCAAAGGTTGGAGCGACGCCATTAAGTTGGACTTTGGCGGAATTGATCCAGACTTATTTTTCGATGATGACGGCAAGGCCTACATCGTGCATAACGACGCTCCCGTAAAAGAACTCTACGGTGGCCACCGCGCAATTTGGATTCGCGAATACGACGTTGAGAACGATAAGGTTGTGGGCGAGCCCAAGATGATAGTTGACGGGGGCGTTGACATAACAAAAAAACCTATTTGGATAGAGGCTCCGCATATCTATAAGAAAAACGGAATGTATTACCTCATGTGCGCTGAAGGCGGAACAGGCGGTGCCCACAGCGAGGTTATATTCAAGAGCAAAAACGTAATGGGCCCCTACGTACCTGCTGAAAAGAATCCGATTCTAACACAGCGCCACCTGCCGCCGAATAGGCCCAATAAGATAGATTGGGCGGGGCATGCCGACTTAGTTGAAGGCCCGGACGGAAAGTATTACGCCGTATTTTTGGGGATTCGTCCAAATGTGGCAGATCGCGTAAATACAGGCCGCGAAACATTCATAATTCCCGTGGATTGGACTGGGGAATGGCCGGTGTACGAGGGAGGTTTGGAGCCTTTGCCTGTGAAGTACAAAATGCCAAAGGGCGTCAAGAATATGACGGGCAAAAAGGGATTTTTCCCGAACGGAAACTTCACATTTTCAGATAACTTTAAGTCCAAGAAATTTGATATGACATGGGTTGGCATGCGCGGGCCTATAAGCGAATTTACAGAGTTTGTAAACGGCGGCGTTAAAATAGCACCTATGTCGGTGACGGTAAAAGAAGCCCGTCCGGTTTCCGCTATTTTCCGTCGCCAGCAGCACAACGACTTCACGGCAACTACAAGCATGACCTACACTCCCGAAAGCGAGAGCGATTTGGCCGGTCTTGTATGCTACCAGAGCGAGAGCTACTGCTATACTTTTGGAGTTACAAAGAAAGACAACTCCTACTACATTTTGCTTGAGAAAACTCAGGGCGATAGGGAGACGAAAAAGCCGGTAAGCGAAATTGTAGCAAGTGAAAAAATCTCGCTTAGGCAGCCTATTATGTTGCGTGTGAAGGCCGAGGGCGAAGATTACACCTTTAGTTACGCCATAGGCAGAAGCTCAAAGTTTAAGGATCTTGCGACTGTTCCCGGAGACATTTTATCGACAAATGTCGCAGGGGGCTTTACAGGCGCATTTATAGGCCTTTACGCCACGAGCGCAAATGACGCAGTTGCGGTTGATTAGTAGTTTAAATAAAAAGGCTGTAACTTATAAGTTACGGCCTTTTAGCGTATAAAAGTAACAGGCTCTGCCCGGCAGAGACTTCACGCCTCTGAGTATTCTTAGCAATTAGCTACTGTTTTTATCTTTGCGCGAGCAAAAAAAACTCCGCAAAGCGGAGTTTTTTTAAGTCACTTACTTTCTTCTTTTGTATGTTGCCACAAGCATTGCAAGTGCGCCAAATATTGCCGCGTAAGTTGACGGTTCCGGAATCGCCAAGTTTGACTTTTGGACAGTTAAAAACAACTCGTACCCATCTGTGGAAAATTCTCCGTCGCTAACTCCAATTAGCTCGCTTAGAGAGCCGTCTGCATTTCCATCAATCCATGCCTGCAAAACTCCACTTGAGTCATTTTGAGCCTCTAGCAGAGCAAACGAGTGCTCATCGCCCCAAGCGTCGTCCCAGATTAAATTTGTGAAATCCACTAGAATCGAACCTGAAAATATCTCTACATTTCCGATATTGTTAAGCTTAGAGAATCCATTTTCATCTGCAATCCAAGCTATTTTCCCACCGGCCATCTCTCCCGATGAGTTTGAACCTATGAAATTTAGGCGTTGAATGCTAAGCGTTGCATTTGAACCTTCTATAGACATCGTTTGGGTATCCGTTGAAGATTCATTACCCAAGAAGAACCTGTCAATTGTATTAAAGTTTGCGGAATCCCTTACCGTCAAATTAGATGCTCCGCTTTTCATTGAAAAGCTAGACGAGTACACGCTTCCTTCAACTATCATGGATGCGCCGCTTTCAATCGTTATGGAGCCTCCCCGCTCATCGTAATTGCCGACGTAGTCGCTCGCCCAGAAAAATGGACTTAGCCGTCCATCTGGCCTTATTGTGAGTGTTAGATTGCCAAAGATTTTAAACTGTTCCAGACGCTGTGTCTGGGTTCCTGCAGGGGCCTCGTAAGACCTAAATGGAGAGTCAAGATAAATATTTACAGGATCTCTATTTGAGCCCAATACAAGTGAATTGCACCACGTTGACAAGAGCTTTTGATAATCCGGAGAGCCCGAATTCTTGACCGAGGTCCAGAACTCCTCGTTTTCCACGGCTTGATTGTATAATATTGTCGCCGTTGCCGCGAGCGCACCTTGGGTGCCTGCGATAATAATTCCAGATACTAATAGCAGCAAATACTTTTTCATAACAAATTGGTTCACATGGCATTGGAATATCTTTTTGTCAAGCTTTTTTAGTGTTTTTTATTTTGGATGTTCTTTTTTACTGCAAAAAAAAGAACCCCATTTGCGAGGTTCTTTTTAAATTATGAATCGAATACTGATTAGCGCTTGAAGCCGATCTTGAACCTGATTCCGAATGTGTCGGAGTGGGTGAAGTCGTACGCGCCGTTGTCAGAGCCAAAGTTGTGTTCGGCAAAGATGCCTACAGCGAACATATGAGAAGCCCAGTAGGTTATTTCGCCGCCTACAGTCTGGTAGCAGGGGATATCTTCCTTAGCGCTTGCATTCCACATCCAAAGACCCGTTACGGAGAGGTTTTCGGTGATTACAAGCTCTACGCCGCCGCCGCCGCTATATACGAACATGTCGAGATTGTCCATGTTGTAAGTATCGCTCAAGCCGCCGCTAAATTGTGTGCCTGCATAGCCTGCTTTACCAATAGCAAAGGGCTTGATTGCCTGCAAATATTCCCAACCTGTTTCAAAGTTCAAGTAAGGAATGAGTGCGCCGCCTGCGCCGTAACTTAGAACATTGAGAGATTCGCCATTGAACTTTGCGAGGCTGCCGCCGCCAAAGTTGAAGTACAGCTGAGCGTCAAGACCAATCCAAGAAACATCCTCAAGGGCGTTTACACCGGGCTTGAAAACCGGAACGTTGATAGCTGCATCCGCAACTCCCTGAACCTTGGAGGAGGATTCGCCAGCAACCTTCACCTTCGAAAAGCTTGCTCCGCCGCCCAGAGAAATGTAAGTGCGGCCCAAATTGCCTTCGCCTTCCGCCTTTTTACTCCAAGCAAATGCGCTTGTTACCATTAAGAGTGCCGATACAGAAACTATAAATGTTTTCTTCATATTCATAATGATTGAACTGATATAAGATTTAAAAACAATTGTAAAGCAAAAAAAATAAATGTTTGGCAAATATGTGCGCTAAAATTTTGAGCCGCAAAGCTATCTCGGAATCTTTAGAATCTGTCCGGGCTTTAGAGATTGCGGATTTGGCAGCTTGTCTCGATTAGCATTGTAAATATCGCGCCAGCGCGCTTCGCTGCCGTAGAATCTGCGACTAATGCTGGAGAGCGTATCGCCAATCTGCACAGTGTAGGTCGGGGGAGTGTCGTTTGAGACTCTAGGGGTAGGCTCCTGCCTCTGGCTTCTTCTCTGCTGCTCTGTCGCTTGCCTAGCTTGCCTTTGCTGTTGCTCGACCTGCCTAAGCTCGCTTACTTTAGCTACAGCCTCCCTTTGGTTTGCCTCCAATAGCTCTATTTTCTTTAGCGCCTGGGCAAGTTCTTGCTTTAACTCCAAGTTCTCGGCCTTTGCCGTTCTTATGGCCTCTTCAATTTCAAGCGCCTGAGTATTTACGTCAAAGGGATTCCCCGGAAGTGTGGCGGCAAAGCGCTTTTGCGCGGTGTCAATACAAGCGCGAACTCTCTGCGACTGCTTCGTATTCGGCTTTAGCTCGAGGTACTTTCTAAAGTGATATATAGCGGGAATTGGGTCGTTTATGTGATAGAGGTAGATGTTTCCAATATCCAGGTGCGACTCCGCCGCATCGCGCCGCTTTTCGGTGACTTTTAAGAAGGCATTTAGGGCCTCCTTGTAGTTGCCCTTTTTAATTTCTTCGCGGCCTCTTACAAATTGCGGCTCGTCCTCTTCGCGGGCAACTTGCGAGCTATTTGCATCGCACCCTCCCGCAAAGAGCACATAGACAATCGCCACTATCGCGCACGCAATCAAAACAGACGTGCGCGCAACTTGCGATTGACTTGAGGCCGAACTTGAAAACATCTCAAACTCCCCTTAAACAGACACGGCTTAGTGCCTAAAGTGCCTTACTGAAGTAAAGACCATGGCCATATTGTTCTTGTCGGCCTCGGCTATTACTTCTGCATCGCGCACCGAACCTCCCGGTTGGATTGCAGCCGTAGCGCCAGCTTGCGCGGCGGCAGCCAATCCGTCTGCAAACGGGAAGAAGGCATCGCTTGCTATTACGCTGCCTTTTAGGGAAAGCCCGGCTTCGCCAGCCTTCCAGACCGCGATTCTCGAGCTGTCAACTCTCGACATTTGGCCTGCGCCTATACCTAGCGTGCGCTCGCAAGAAGCGTAAACTATTGCATTGCTCTTTACGTGCTTTACGACTTTCCAGCCAAAGAGCATAGCCTTCCACTCTTCTTCGGTGGGCTGGCGCTTTGTCACGACCTTCATATTCGCCTTTAGCTCTTCAATGTCGTCGGCCGTCTGAACTAGCATTCCGCCAAAAACGCTCTTAAATGTAATTTTTGGCTTTTGCGCACCCTTATTTATCATTAGGCGCAGGTTCTTTTTCTTTGCAAAAATTTCGCGCGCCTCTTTTGAGAATGAGGGGGCTATTATAACCTCGCAGAATATGTGGGCGATTTCCTGAGCCAAGTCTTCCTTAAGCTCGCCATTTATGATTATAATTCCGCCGAAGGGGGCTTGTGTGTCGGTTGCAAAGGCCTGTTTCCAAGCGTCTACAAAATTATCGGCACTCGCAACTCCGCAGGGGTTTGTGTGCTTTAGGATAGCCAGTGTCGGCTTATCAAACTCGCTTATAAGCTCGGCTGCCGCGGAGATATCTATAATGTTATTGTAAGATAGCTCCTTGCCCTGAAGCTGCTCAAAGCGCTCGTTAAAGTCGCCATATAGCGCAGCCTGCTGGTGCGGATTTTCGCCGTAGCGCATCTTTTGCACAAGCGGCATTGAAATGTTCATTCTCTCGGGAAGTCCGCCGACGTACTTTTCCTGCAAGTAATTGCCGATAGCGGTGTCGTAGGCTGCCGTGCGCTGATATACCTTGAGGGCCAAGAGCTTGCGAAGCTTCTTTAATTCCTCTTCATTTTCGAGAACGTCGAGAACTTTTTTGTAGTCCGCAGAATCGCAAATTACCGTCACGTCTTGGTGGTTCTTTGCGGCGCTTCTTAGCATAGACGGGCCGCCTATGTCTATATTTTCTATCGCATCTTCAAGCGTGCAGTTGGGCTTTGCAACAGTGGCTTCAAAGGGGTAGAGGTTGACGACTACCATGTCTATCATCTCTATGTTGTTTGCCTTGGCTTGCGCCATGTGGCTCGGATTTGAGCGCAGGCAGAGCAGGCCGCCGTGTACTTTCGGGTGGAGGGTCTTAACTCTGCCGTCCATCATTTCCGGAAAGCCAGTGTAATCGCTAACTTCGGTTACGGGTATGCCGTTTTGCGAAAGCAGTTTCGCAGTTCCGCCGGTCGATAGAATAGTGTAGCCGTGTTTTTCGCACAATTCTTTCGAAAATTCAACAATGCCAGTTTTATCGCTGACCGATATTAGTGCTCTTTTTCCCATTCCTTTATGACAAAAAAGTTCCGAAAAAATCGCAAGCACATTATTTGAAAAAGTGTTGATTTTTTTATCACAATCGCCACGCTCGGAGAGCAATGAACATCAAATTACCAAAAACGGCTTTAATGGCGGTTGATGATTTGCCCTTCAAGAAGGTTGCCAAGGGCAAAGTCCGCGAAAATTTTGACTTGGGCGATGAGCTCTTGATTGTCGCAACAGACAGAATCTCGGCTTTCGACGTGATAATGCCAAACGGGATTCCCGGAAAGGGCATACTGCTTACGCAGATAAGCCTGTGGTGGTTTAAGCAGGCGGCGAAGGTAATGCCCATACACCTGCCCGAAAATCACGACGAGCGCGTGCGCGAATTGTTGAAGGACTATCCGCACCTAATCGAGCGCTCGATGATAGTTAAGAAGCTAAAGCCCATGCCCATTGAGGCGATTGTGCGCGGCTACTTGGCCGGCAGCGGTTGGAAAGAGTACAAGCAGACGGGCAAGCTCTTTGAGTTTGAACTTCCCGCGGGAATGCTCGAGAGCCAGAAACTGCCCGAGCCTCTCTTTACGCCCACGACAAAGGCGGCAGAGGGCCACGATTTGCCTATAACAAACGCCCAGTGCGAAGAGCTCTTGGGCTCGGAAATTTTTAAGCAGATAAAGCAGGCAGCTCTAAAGCTTTACGACATGGGGCAAAAGAAGGCTGCCGATTGCGGCTTGATACTGGCTGATACAAAGTTTGAGTTTGGCACGGATTCAAATGGAAAGGTTTATCTGATAGACGAGGTTCTGACACCCGATTCCTCGCGCTACTGGCCGATGCAGGGCTACGAGCCTGGCAAGTCTCAGCCTTCCTTCGACAAGCAGTATGTGCGCGATTGGCTTGAAACTTTAGATTGGAACAAGCAGGCTCCGGGGCCTGAACTTCCGCCGGAAGTTATCGCAAATACAATCGCTTGCTACTCTGCGGCTCTAACAAAGTTGATGGGGCAGTAGTTTGCAAATTTGTGGCGCAAATTGCGCTTTAAGTTTTCAAAGTTTTTTATAAAAACCGGCGGAATATCTCTCCGCCGGCTTTTGCTTTAGTGGTGGGCATTGCGTTTTTTTTATTTTTAAATTTAGAATTTTTAAGCTTTCAAAATTCGGCTAGTTTGCGCGCATATGGCGGATAATCTTGCCTTGCGCTTCACCATATATGGATTTTGGCGCAGACTTTTTTCTTTACAAAATCTGCTTTTAAAACGAGAATTTGAACTTCAATATTTACGGAGAATTGTTATGAAAAAATACGCGCTTACACTAGCATTGTTCGCATTTTTGAGCCTGCCTGCGCAGGCATCTCTGGTCGGAGAACAGGACGAATATATTGCATGCGGTTTGGAGCTTGTGAAGAATAATCCGGTTGAAACCAAGAGCGTTTCAGACTTTACGATGGCGCCATACTACGAGGCGCTGCTGCTTTCGTCTTTAAATTTTAACAAGCCCGAATATCTGGCAGAATTTATAAATAAGGGCAATCAGGCGGGTTGGAAGCTCGGCGTAAATAGGTATGATTCGCGCGACTACGCCGTTGCCGGGGCTTGGGCAAAATTTCAGAGGCTTAGCAACGACAAGGGGCTTCTAAATTTTGCAAAGCGCGATATGCTAAAAATTGCGGACTTTCAGAAGTCGGACACTGAAAATCGCGCGGCGTGGAATAGCGCTGAAAAGGTCTACGGGGGCGCTTTTGCCTTTGCAAATATGTACGCTGCCACGGGCGACAAGCGCTTGCTCGAATATATGAATTTTAGGCTAAAGCAGTTTTTTGATTCAAATGCGGACTTATCTTCCGCAAAGGCTGGCATAGCCGATACGGCATTGGTCCTGAGAGCACTTTCGGCGGTTCTTGAAAATTCTCCGAAAGACTGGGCTGAGCGCGCGTACTACGAGGGTTTGTTTGTAAAAAACGCAGAGCGCGCCAAGACTTTTAGCGCGGAGGATTTTGCCAAGTTTAAAGACACGTCTGAGCGGATTGCAAACCTTGCTTTTGTGACGGGAGCCTTAGCTTGGGGAGTTAACAACAAGGTTTTGAAGGCCGACGACTACCGCTTGGCAATAGAGAAGGATTTTGCGTATTTGTGCTCGCATAAAAAGGAGCTCTCGGACACTCAGTCATTATCAGAGGGCGCGTTTATTTATGCTGAAAATCAGATTTCTATTATGTCGGGCAAGCGCGCGTGCAAGGGAGACTTCAAAGAGCTCTTGGCAAAGGCCAAGGAAATTTTGCTAGACAAATCTTCAAAGGCAAGCTTTGCAAAACTTGAGCCGCGCCGCGCCGACGACATAGCTTGGGAAAACGATAAGACCGCCTACCGCGCCTACGGCCCCGCTCTTGAAAAGTCCATAGAAAACGGCGGCTTTGACATCTGGGGCAAGACTGTCTCATACCCGGTAATTCAGAAGTGGTACGATGAGGACCTCTCTAAAATCCGCAGCTACCACGAGGACCACGGAGAGGGCATGGACTCATACAAAGTTGCCGACTCTGCCGGTGTTGGCGGCAGCGTAGTTTTCGACAATTCAAAAATTTTACGCTCCAATGTCTATAAGGCGGCGGACGTATTTTGGACTGCACCAGACCGCGCAAAGCTAGCTTTAAACCATCAGTACAAACTGTCCGACGGAAGTGTTATTACGGAGTTTAAGACTCTCAATATAAAGTCGGGCGACAACTTCTTTACAGTGGATTCCAAAATATGCGACGGAGCTATTTTCGACGCAGTGTGCCCGCCGAAGGAAAATTGCAAGTTTAGCAAAAAGAATCTGCAGCTTGGCATAGGGGTTCTCACCCAGAGCCCCGACGCAAAGATTGAGATAGCACCCGACAACTCTTACGTAATTGTGTATGACAAGATGGCGGGCAAGTTGCTAATTCAGTTCATACAGCTTGCAAGCGGCACAAAAATTGTAGGCTCAAAGGTGAGCGATTTTGACGGAAAGCTCAAAGAGGTATTTATAATTGTAAAGCCCGACGATAATGGGCAGTACTCTTACAGGGCGGGCTACATATTCGAGGGGCGCGAGCCGGACTTGGCAAAGCGCGATTTAAAATTGGAGCCTTTTGTGAAATAAATCTATTTTCTTGGCGCTGGGCTCTCTGCCCGGCGCTTTTTTTTTAAGCTTTCATTTTTGTTCCGATTTCCTTAAAGCCAGTTTTTAGCTCAGCCAATGCTTAATTGATAAACTGGGAATTTTGATTTATGAAATTCGGGCTAACTAGTTAAATTTTTTATTCTTTGCAGGCGGGTAATTTTTGTTGATATTTGCTTTTTTTTTGCGCTTAATTTTTCGCTTGTATAAGGAGCTATTTTGTACAGACTTAACCCCTTAGTTAGAAAAAATATGTGTGGAATAATTGGCTACGTAGGTAAGAAGGACGCCGCCCCAATTTTGATAGACGGGCTTAAGCGCATGGAGTATCGCGGTTACGATTCCGCCGGAGTTGCGCTTATAAATTCTAAGGGCGAAGTCGACGTAAGAAAGCGCAAGGGCAGAGTGTCTGTAATGGCAAGCGAAGTCGAGGCCGACCACTTTACGGCCCACATAGGCATAG
>URYY01000041.1 GCA_900552245.1 uncultured Opitutales bacterium
CGCCGCCCCGCATATAGACGAGCCGCAGGCAATCATCACGCTCAATTTTTTATCTAACTTAAATAGCTTTACGCCCAAAAAGTAGCCCAAGAGCAGTATGGACGAAACCACAAAGACGTCTAGTAGCATTGCCGCCACGCCAACTTGAGCAATCTGCTGAAAAGTTATGCGAAAGCCGTACAAAATTATGCCCAGCCTCAAGAGCCTCTTTTGCGCAAAACTTATGCCCGCAAACCACTCGCTAGGAGTTCTGTGATGAACGGTATTTCCGTAAATTACGCCCAAAATTATCGCGATTATAAGCGACGACACTCCCGCGCTTTTAAAAATGCCGACCTCCGAAAAGTAAATCGACGTAAATGAAATTAGCGCTATTAAAAACAAACCGCCATATAAGGTCTTTACGCTCTTAATCATATTTTCTAGCTTGGACGAATTTTTTAGGCTTTGACAATAACCTATTTCGGAAAGTTCCCGATACGCTTAATACTGCGCAAATTCTACTTCCGGATAAAAGCGCCTCGCGTAGTTTAATATGTAGTTTTTGCTCTCTAAGCTCAGGCGGAGATCCTCCTTTGGATAGTCGTTGTAAACGAGCTTCTTTAGGTTTATGCCCCTATTTGCGCAAACTTCTATGCTCAAAAGCGCGTGGTTTATGCTGCCGAGTTTGGCGCTTGCAACCAGTATCAAATCGAGTCCCTCTCGCGCGATGTAGTCTATAGTCAAAAAGTCGTCCTTTACGGGAACCATAAGCCCGCCTGCACCCTCTACAAATACGGTATCGTACTTGGCGCAAAGCTTGCGCGTGCACTCCGCAATTTTATCCAAGTCTATCTCGACATTCTCCATGCGGCTTGCCAAGTGCGCCGACGACGGAAATTTAAATATGTAGGGGCAGGTCGT
Organism: uncultured Opitutales bacterium; assembly: GCA_900552245.1. GTDB lineage: Bacteria > Verrucomicrobiota > Verrucomicrobiia > Opitutales > Intestinicryptomonadaceae > Intestinicryptomonas. The sequence goes on from URYY01000041.1 coordinate 904, forward strand.
AAAATCCAAATCCTCCGGAAAAAAATCGACGTCCATAATGCGCCTGTGCTCCCTGATATCCTCGGACTCCCCGACGTTTCCGGTTTGCACAAACTTTTGCGTTATCGCGCTGCGGCCCGAATCCAAAACTTCTCGCGCGAGTTTCCCCGTTACAAAGGTCTTGCCGCAGCCCGTGTCTATTCCGCTTACAAAATACACGCTCATTGCTCTTTTATTAAATCTTTTCCAATATATTTACAAACAAAGTAAACCGGCCTGTAAGTCAGATAAACCCCGCCGTTTTCAGACGCGAAAAAGTCGGTGTAACCCTTTGAAAATTCTCTCAGCTTCTTCGGAGTCCAAAACTCGGAAAATCCGCCCGTAACGCCCGTATCGCGCATGTGCTTTAAGACGTCCAAAGGCGTTTTAAATTCGAGCTTAACAGTCTCGGCCTCCGCGCATAAAACTTCAAAGCCCGCGCGCATAAGCATGGACTTTAAGCCAACTATGCCAACATAGTTTAAGCCGTTTCCGCACAGAGAGCGAATCTCCCTAAAGTTATCGGGCAGAAATGTCGAGAATGCAAATATCGCGCCAATGTTGCAACTCTCGGCAATCTTTTGTACAAATTTGTCCAGATTTTCAAACCACTGGAAGCATGAGGCCGACACTATCAGGTCCAAATTCTTTGGAAGCTCCTGTATCTGGGCATCGCCCTGCAGAAACTTCGCGCGGGGCTTCAAGCTTTGAGGAACATAGTCTAGGGCCTTTTCGCTCAAGTCGTTCAAGTGCCAATTTGCAGCCGATAGCTTCCCGCAAAGCTCGTCAGTCAAAAAGCCCGTGCCCGCTCCGATTTCCAAGACTTCTCTCACATCTTCGGGGTTTAAGCGCTTGAGCGTAAGCTTTGCCAAGTGCTTTGCGATTTTCCTCTGCACGCTCGCAGACTTGTCGTATTTTGAAAAAGATTTCTCAAAGCCCCTCGCCACATTTTTAGCATCTACAAAAAGCGGCTTGAATCCCTCCTTAAAAATTTTTAGTGGGAAGTGCTCTGCGCCCGCGATTTCAAGCTTTTTGCCCCAAGCGGCGCGCAAATTCTTAAGCGGGAAAATCTTGTCACTCTTTGCGGCTATAGCTCTGTCCCAACCATCCGGGTCGCCTTCAAATTTCTTAAAGGCTTCGCCGAGTGAAATTAGCTCAGCCCTCTCGCTCTCGGCGCTTCTTTTGCTCTTAAAATCGGCGCAAAGCTCCATATTGCCGGCTCCGAACACTCGCGTGAAAAACTTTTCCCGCCCCTGAAAATCGTAGTTTACGCAAGTAGCCTCAAAGACCTTTTCGGGTATGCCGCGCAAATCGTCCACAGGCTGCGGCGAACCGCACAAAGCAACCCGCATCTCGGACTTTGGAAGCCTATCTTTAAAATAATCGGCAACCCAAACTCCAAAGGACCACGCCACGGTATAGACCTCGGAATAGTCGAAAATTTCGCGCTCAAATTTAAAATTCAAATCTGTGTAGTCGTAAAACACAAGAGCGTCGCAATCCTCGTTGGGGAATGCCTTCAATATATTTTCATCGCTTGCAAAGCCGCTGAAAAACAGAACTAAGCTCCGCCCGCCATCTCGCCTCAACCAGACAGATTTCATAGAGTTTTTAAGATTTTTAAGACCGCATTTGAGCAGTAGTCAATATCGTCGTCGCTCAAGCCCGCGCACAGCGAAAATCTTATGCGTGAGCTATTTTTAGGCACAGTCGGCGGTCTGACAACCGAAGCCCAGATGTTGGCCTCGGCAAGCCTCTTTAAAAAGTTTAGCGCCTTTTGAGGCTCTCCCAAAACAAGCGGCACTATCTGGCTTTGCCCCAAAATTTCAAAGCCCGAAAGCGCTTCTCTAAAGCGCGCGCCCACACTCTTTAGGTGCTCGCGCTCGGCGCGCATCTCAAGCATCTTTCTAAATGAAAACAGCGTCCACATAATATTTATCGGGGCAAGAGCCGTCGTAAAGATAAGCGGGCGCGACTTATTTATTAGAAGCTTGCGCCAGAGCTCGTCGCAAATCACAAAGGCCCCCTCGCTGCCCAGCGCCTTGCCGAGTGTGCACATTATAAAATCTATGTCCCTGCCGGAATCGCGCTCAAAGCAAAGCCCCAATCCGCGCTCGCCAAACAGCCCAAAGCTGTGGGCCTCATCTATGTATAAGAGGGCGTCGTACTGCTTTTTTATTTCTATGAGGGCATCTAGATCCGCCATATCGCCGTCCATGCTAAAGACCCCCTCGCTAACTATAAATACACGCTCGTAGTTGCGCCTGTTTTTTTCAAGAAGCTCGCGAAGATGTTGCATATCGTTGTGAGCGTAGCGCAACCACTTTGCCTTTGTGAGGCTAAGCGCATCTATAATGCTTGCGTGCACGAGTTTATCTGCCAAAATCAAGTCTTTGGAACTTGCAATCGCTGGAATTATGCCGGTATTTGCGTGGTAGCCGCTATTGTAAAAAAGGCATGACTTTCCGTAGATTGCCCCAATCTCGCTTTCGGCCTTTTCGTAGGCCGAAAAGTTCCCAACCAGAAGCCGCGAAGATGTCGAGCCCATCAAATACTCTCCGCTCTCGCGCAAGCTGCGCAAAAACTCCCTCTGAAAATCCAAACGCCCAGCCATCGATAGGTAGTCGTTAGACGCCAAATTTATGTGCGCCCTACCGTCGATAAAAACTCTTGAGCCGTCCACGCGCGCAAGCTTCAGTTCGCGGTATAGCCCCAAGTCTTTGAGTTTATCTATTTCAAGCTGCGCCCTATTCATCGATTTGAACCTCCGCTATGGTTTCTATGAGCACATCGCAAAGCTTCTGAAGCTCGGCATCGCTTATTACGATTGGCGGCATAAGGTACACCAAGCGCCCAAAGGGCCTTATCCAAACGCCTCTTGAAACAAAAATCGCCTGAATGCTCTCTACGTCCACGGGCTCTTCCATCTCGAGAACTCCTATTGCGCCCAAAACCCTGACGTCGCGAACCTGCTTGAAGTTTCGCGCAACATACAAATTCTTTTTCAGTATGCCCTCTATGCGCTTTACGTTTTGCAGGTAGGAGTCTTCAAGCACCAAGTCCAAACTCGCGATTGCGGCGGCGCAAGCGAGGGGATTTCCCATAAATGTGGGCCCGTGCATAAATACTCCGGCCTCGCCCTTTGATATGGTTTCGGCAACGTCCCGCGAAGAGAGAGTTGCGGCAAAGCTCAAGTAGCCGCCCGTTATAGCCTTTCCAACGCACATTATATCGGGCGAAATTCCCGCCCACTCAACGGCAAATAGCTTGCCTGTGCGCCCAAAGCCCGTGGCAATCTCATCGCAAATTAGAAGAATTCCAAGCTCGTCGCAAATCTCCCGCGCGCCCTTTAAAAAATTCGGGTGGTAGAAGCGCATTGCGCCCGCCCCCTGAACGATGGGCTCCAAAATGAAGGCGGCAATTTCGTCTTTGCGCTCGCTTAGTGTCTTGCGCAGCTCGTCCAAGTCGGAATCGTCCCAAACGCCGTCAAATGCCGTTCGCGGAGCCGATATAAAAATCTGCTTTGGCAAAACGCCCTCAAAGATTTTGTGCATGCCCGTAATGGGGTCGCAAACACTCATGGCGTCGAAAGTATCGCCGTGGTAGCCCTGCCTGATTGTCGCAAACTTTACCTTTGAGGCAATGCCCTTTGAGTTCCAATATTGAAGCGCCATCTTCATGGCAACCTCGACTGCAACCGAGCCGCTATCGCAATAAAATATGTGCTGAAGCCTGTCGGGAACTATATCCAAGAGCTTCTTTGCCAAGACAACCGCACCCTCGTGCGTTAGCCCGCCGAACATTACGTGGCTCATCTTCTTTAGCTGGGCTTCTACCGCGGCGTTTATCTTGGGATTGTTGTAGCCGTGCACGACCGCCCACCAAGAGGACATCCCGTCTATCAGCTCCTGACCGCCCATCAACTTTATGCGAGCCCCCTTTGCGCTCTCGACCGGATAGACCCGAAGCGGGTTCAAGGCGGATGTGTACGGATGCCAAATATGCGAGGCGTCAAAACTCAAGAGTTCGTCAATACTCATAGCCCATCTCCTCAAACATCTCAAAGTCGTCTTTTACCCCGAAGCCTACTGTGGTTAGCATATCCCCTACAATCGCAGCGCTCACTCCGCTTTTAAGAGCCTTGCGCTGCAAGTGGCCTATAAGCGTGCGCCCGCCCGCAAAGCGTATTTGGGCCGTGGGGTTTATGAGCCTAAAGATTGCAAATGTTCGCAAAATTTCGTCGTCCGAAAGCCTCTCGACAGATTCAAGCGGCGTATTTTTTATTGGGTTTAAAATGTTTACGGGAATCGACATAGCGTCAATCTCTCGCAAAGTAAGGGCAAATTCAACCCTTTGCTCGCGGGTCTCGCCCATTCCTATTATGCCGCCCGAACAAATTTCAAGCCCGACTTCCCTCGCCCAATTTATTGTCCTTATTTTGTCCTCAATAGTGTGCGTTGTGCATAGCTTGGGAAACATCGACGGGGCGGTTTCAAGATTGCAGTGGTAGCGCGTCATACCGGCGTCTTTTAGAGCTTTTAGCTGCGCTTTATTTAATAGCCCCAGCGAGCCGCAGAGGCCAAGGGGCGTATTTTCGCGCATAAGTTTGTAGGCCTTCTCCAAGCTCTCGGTCTCGGACTTTCCCAGTGCTCTGCCCGAAGTTACTACGCTAAAGCGCCTTATGCCCGCTTCTTCAGACATCTTTGCAACTTTTAAAATCTCCTCGGGGCTCATAAGCGGATAGACGCTCGCCGAAGTCTTGTAGTGGGCGGATTGAGCGCACCACTTGCAGTTTTCCGGACACTTGCCGGAGCGAGCGTTAACTATGGAGCAAGTCTCTATGCGATTTTTAAAGAAGTGCGTTCTGACCTTGTCTGCGCTTGCGCACAAATCCGCAAGTTGGCAATCTCGAAGCAAGGCGCAAGCCTCGTCGAAACTCAATTTGTGACCTGAAATTATCTTATCTGCTATATCCATCTTAGCGGCTATAAAAAGACCCAAAGTTTCTAAATACTTAAAGGATTATTTTTTAAGCCAAAAGAGCAAGGAAAAAAGCAGAACTTTAAAATCGCCCGCAAAGTTTTGAAAAATTTTTTAATATTGAGCTTGAGAAACGCAAAGTTTGGAATCAATCTAAGCGCGTTAAAATTTTGCGAATGAAAATCGATATAAATTCGACCGATGCGTACTCGGCAGATAAGCCGTGGAAAACCAGATGCGAATGCGCCCGTCTTTTTGAAATACTTAATACAGTGGAATCCGCTCTTGCAGCGCGCGCCTTTTTGCGCGAATGCCGCCCAGCCCTCAATAGCCAATATATTGCCGCATAATGAAAATTGTAAAGAATTCGTGGCCCATACTCATCGTATCCAACCAGTTTGACACGCGAAACGACGAGAGTTTCAGACTTAGAGAGCTAGCTCATGAATTGGAGAGCAAGCACGAGTGCAAGATAGTTCCCTGCCTCTCCTACGAAGACGCCATAGAGCTTCTGCTTAGCCGCACCGATTTTGGGGCGGTCGTGATAGACTGGGACATAAATAGAACAAACCCCGCAGCCAAGCATAAACCCGCCCAAGTGCTGTGCAAAATAAGGGGCAGGAATCCGAAAATTCCGGTATTCTTGCTGACAGACTGGCTGGAGGCAAGCGACTTGCCGCTGGAGGTTCTAAACCAGCTAACCGGCTGCCTCTGGAAAACTTCAGACACCATAGAATTTCTCGCAGGGCGCATAGAGCGGCACTTGGTAAAGTACGTAAAAGGGCTCTACCCGCCCTTTTTCGGCAAGCTTGTCGATTATGCCGAGGAGTACAAGTACGCCTGGCATACGCCGGGGCACATGGGCGGCACGGGCTTTCTCAGAAATCCATCGGGAGTTGCGCTTTACAATTTCTTTGGCGAAAACGTATTTAGAAGCGACCTGTCGATTTCAGTTCCCGAACTGGGCTCGCTATTGGACCATTCTGGAGTGACCGGAGAGGCCGAGAGAAACTCGGCGCGCGTATTCGGCGCCGACAGAACCTACTACGTCTTAAACGGCACATCGAACGTAAATCAGATTATCTGGCGAAGCTGCGTACTGCCAAACGACTTGGTTTTGGTTGACAGGAACTGCCACAAGTCGCTCAACTACGCGATGGTCATAACGGATTCCCTTCCACTTTACCTTACGCCGCGGCGCAACAAGCTTGGAATCATGGGCCCCACGCGCCTTTCGGAGATGTCCGAAAAGCAAATTAAGGCAAAGATTAAGAGAAGCCGAATAATTCCGGACGCAGTAAAATTCCCGCCGCTTAAAATCGCAACACTTACAAATTCTACATACGACGGCATATGCTACAACGTTGAAAAGCTGCGCCGCGCGCTTGAGCAGGTCGCCGAAAACATACACTTTGACGAGGCTTGGTACGCCTACGCAAAATTCTACCCCCTCTACAAGGGCTTCTTTGGCATGACCGAATGCGAGATGAAGGCCGATACTCCGCCCGTATTTGTAGCGCAATCCACCCACAAACTTCTGACAGCCTTCTCGCAAGCCTCGATGCTCCACATAAAAGACGGGGGTAGTAAGAAGATAGACCGCGACCAATTTAACGAATCCTACATGATGCACGCCTCGACTTCCCCGCAATACAATATGATTGCCTCGCTTGACGTTGCAACCCGCATGATGGAAGATAGCGGAGAGAGCATGTGGAAAGACATAATCGTAATGGCGGTTCAACTCAGAAAAACCGTTGCAAAAATCGCCCACGAGATAAAAGAGAAAAACCCAAACGACTGGTTTTTTGACATCTGGCAGCCAAAGAAAGTCAGGGTCGATAAAGAAATTTTAAATTTTGAAAACGTATCGACCGAATACCTTGCGACAACTCAGAGCGCCTGGGTTTTAAATTCGGCAGACAACTGGCACGGCTTTGAAGACATCGAGGAAAATTACGCGATGCTCGATCCAATCAAGCTTACCTTTGTAACACCCGGAGTCGCGCAAGACGGCTCGCTAAAAGAGAGGGGAATACCGGCTGCAGTTGTGACAAACTACCTTTTGGACGAAGGCATAGTCTGCGAAAAGACCGACTACTATTCGTTTTTGCTTTTAAATTCACTAGGCACAAACCGCGCAAAGCAAGAGACTCTTCTATCGGCGCTTCTAAAGTTTAAGCGCCTATACGACGAAAATGCCCCCCTTTCAGAAGCCCTGCCCAACTTGGTTGAAAAATACCCGCAACGCTATTCAAAGGAAACGGGGCTAAAAGACCACTGTAGGGAGATTCACGACTATATAAAATCTCGCAATATGTTGGAACTTTTGCACGGCGCTTTCGAAGCTCTGCCAGACCAGGCTATGAACCCGACAAGGGCGTACAGAAACGTCGTTGCAAAGAACGTGGAGTACGTGGAGCTTAGGAATATGCACGGGCGCATTCCCGCCGTAATGGTAGTGCCCTACCCACCAGGAATACCCGTTATAATGGGCGGAGAAATGATGAATAAAAAGGCAAAGCCCGTCAGCGACTACCTGAAGTCTCTTGAGGACTTTGAGAACAGATTTCCGGGCTACGAGCGAGAAATCCACGGCGTTGAGAAAATTAAAAAAGACGGCAAGATACGCTTTAGGATTATGTGCATAAAGGAAGAATCGGCTAGAGTCTAAGGCTCGAACGCACAAAGCTTAAAATTTAACCGCTAAGGCAAGGTAAAAGCAAGGCGCGAAGACTTAAGTTTTCGCGCCTATTTTTTGAGCAATTTATATATTTATCTTGATAAAAAAACAAAATTTTCATATATTTTACCTGCTATGAAAAGATCCGATTTTTTGCTTACTCTAGCAGGCTTTGGCCTGACACTTTTTGCCGCTCCAAGTCTCTTTGCCGAAAGTAAAAAAATGTCGCGCAAAGAGTTTGAAGAATTTTTGAAATCGCAAGTAAAAACCGACGAAAACGGCGATGTCTATATTGATTTAAAACCGCCAAGTCAGGATATAATAAAAAAAGTAAGATTCGTAGAAAAAGAAGAATCATTCCCCAGCGGCGCAATTAAAATGCAAAAGTTGCGCCCCGGTATAATTTCCTCAGCAATGTTGAGATGGCTGTGTCTATATGAACCCATATTGAATTTTGAAATATATTGCAAACTCCTAGACGAAGAAGAGAAGAAATTAGAAAAGGAAAGAAAAAAAAGAGAAAGAAACGCCGGCAAAAGATACACTCAACCAAAAATTGAAAAAAAGAAGCCGAATAAGTATTCGCCCGTACCGCCCTTAGTAGTGGAGTTTCTTGATAAGAACGATGTGGGGCTAAGAGTCATGAGCTTTTCAAAACAAACTGTCATAGAAAAGCTAAAGGACGGGCACCCATTCTTATGTTATGGCGGCTTTAGGGGCGACCTTGAAGAGCGCAATGAAAAGCGCAAAACGTTCAAAAACATATTAGAGTGGAGAGATGCTCTGAGTGTTATAAGAAAGAGCAAATCATCTATCACCAGTTTCGGAATTAGATTTATTACCGGATTTAACGAGCAATCGAGAGAATTTAAAATGCATGATGGAATTGAAAAATCATATTGGATAACCGATGACGAGTTAAAGGACTCATGCGAGGTGTTAATTGGAATAGTGCTCTAGAAACTATTTTGAAGGCGCTGTGAAAGCGACTCCCTTTTGCAGCGCCATGGCAAATTGCAAATATCGCAACTAATTTGCATTCATTTTAAAAGCAAAAATCCAGGCATTAAAGCGATAATATTTCTTTGCCAGCTTGCAAAAGGCCCGGATAAAATGTTTAGGGTGTGGCATATCTTATCTATGTCAGTCCCAATGTTTACATCACTATTTGATATTAAAAACTCCGTTGGAAGTAAGGCTAGGACTTTCCTTGCCTATTCCCAATATTGGGAAAATCCGCGAAATTTTTAGAATTAAGCGAATCCGAATTTGCAAGGCAAGGCTCTAAAAAAGAAGACAAATATAAGAAGTAAAAAAACACACAAAACGCATGCGCAATATTAGAAATATAAATATTTATATTGCAAAAAAGATACAAATACTTTAGCGTAATCTGTATTATGAAGAGGTTAAACTTTCTACTTTTACTTATATCGTTTGTTTTTTCAATATTTGCAGCCCCAAGCCTGCTTGCGCAAAAAGAGAGGCTTACGACGGCAAAGATGAAAGAAATTCTAAAAAGCAGAGTGCTCAAAGCAGATAATGGAGATGTCTATTTTGATATAACGCGCGCGCCGGCTGAAGTTCTCAAACAAGGCGGCGATATAAGTTCTACCGTAATAGATTGGCTTGCCTATTACGACCCTAATTACGACTTTGAAAAATTAAATAAGATGACCGTGAAAGAAGCCGGTAAAAGCGGCGTTGGTCCCCGCTCTATGAGCGCCCTTTTAGATGCAATTGTCGATTTTATGGCGACAAATAACGTGAAGCTGCGCCCCGTAAAAATACTTCCAAACAACATAAGAAACAGAGTTGAAAACGGCCAGCCCTACCTACTTGCAATATGGTACTCCGACGCGCTCGATAAAATCCAAGCCCGCTCCGAAAAGCGCAAGAGCTACAAGGATATGAAAGAGTGGAAGAAGTTCTTAAGAGATGCCGAAATTAAGGATTTTAAGGACGGCTCAAGCGCAACTTACGCTCAAATTACGGGCTTTAACAAAGCAACCGGAGAATTTAGAATTTCGCTCGGTTCGCAAGGTTCGTTCTGGCTAACGGCAGACGAGCTTGACAAGCTCGCATACAGAGTTTTGGAGCCGAGGCTGTAAGCGAAAATCCGAAGTGCGCGGCGGGCAATCGCTGCGTTTCCTGCTGGAACAAGGTTATAAAGGCAGATTTAAAGAAAAAAGACCGGCTGTGATTGCAGTCGGTCTTTTTTGTAGAGGCCGCCAAGGCCTTACTAAAATTATCTAAAGACCCAGAAATTTTACATATTGGAATGGCAATGAAGCGCAAGTTGCCATAAAAAACAACAAAAAGCGCTTACTTATTTGGAATTAAATCAAATATGGCCTTTAAGTCTGAAAGCGGATACTGCTGAGACTCTCCGTCCATTGCAAAGAGCTTTGCAGCGTGCTTTGCAAGCTCTGCGTTGTCCGGATTTTCGACGCCGACTTGCGCCCAAGTTAGTGGAGCACCTATGTCGGAAAGCAAATCTTCAAAGGCCCTTATCGCCAACTTCTCATCGCCTGCGCAATCAATGCCCAATACATTTTTTGCAAAAGAAAGCAAGCGGGGCTTTATTTTATCGGCCTTAAACTTCATCCAGGCGGGAGTTACCATCGCTAAGCCCGCGCCGTGTGCTATGTCGTAAACGGCACTCATTGCATGCTCAAGCGAATGGCAGGGAAGGCTGTTATTTTCGAGCCCCAGTAGCCCTGTGCCGTTCCAAGCCAAGGTTGCAGACCACATTATATTGGCTCTGGCGTCCAAATCTCTTGGGTTTTTTGCAAGAGTTTTTGCGCAAGCTATAACAGAGCGCAATACACCCTCAATGTAAGAGCAAGTCGAAACCACCTCGCGCTCGGTAGTCATGTAGCCCTCCATTAGGTGAGACATCATATCGCTTGCAGCATACGCCGTCTGTTTTTGGGAGATTGTGAGCGTGTAAGTCGGATCCAAAAACGAGGCGCGAGGGTGCGAAGCCAAGCCGCCGCCCGTGCCGAATTTTTCGAGAGTATCCTCCTTTGTAATGACAAAGCAACCGTTCATTTCGCTGCCCGTAGCTGGCATAGTCATAACATCTACAACCGGCAGGCAAGCTGTTACGGGCGCCCCCTTTGCCAAAACGTCCCAAAAATCCACGCCGGCAAGAGTTAGTGCAATAGCCTTAGATTCGTCAACAACGCTTCCGCCGCCGACAGCCACTACAACGTCCACACCCGCGGCCCTCGCCTTCTCAACGCCCTCGCGCGTGTGCTTGTATGACGGGTTTGCCTTTACGCCGCCGTGCTCCACAAATTTAACGCCATTTGAGCTCAACTGCCCCTTTACCAAATCGTAAAGGCCGCTTTTTTTAATACTTTCCTTACCGTACACAAAGAGCGCATTCTTGCCGTATTTTGCAACTTCCGCCCCCAATTTTTTAACTACTCCCTCGCCAAAGTAAATCTTTGTCGGATTTTGGTATGTAAAACTTCTCATATCTATTTTATTTCAATTCAAAAATAGTCTCTAAACTATACGGATATCTTTTCAAGACATTTTGAAACTCTTTTTCAAATAATAAAAAACAAGCGAAAATCAAATGGCAAAAAAAAGGCGGATAAGCAAAAGCTACCCGCCGAAAAGCAAATCAAAGAAAATTTACTGCTCGTCCCTATCGGCATCAAAAACGCTGAAGCGGTAGATGCTTTTGGAGGTGAAAGTTTCGCCCGGAGTTATGGTAGTTGATGGGAAGAAATCCTGATTTGGGGTATCGGGCGCATGCTGGGGTTCAAGCACCATCGCGGCATACTTGTAGAAGGCTTTGCCGTTTGCCCCCTTTAGAGAACCGTCTAGCCCCTGCCCTGAATAGAGCTGTATGGCGGGCTCCTGAGTGTAAACTTCAAGAACGCGTCCGCTTTTCGGGTGGAATACGCGGCAGGCAAGCCCCATGATATCGACGGGCTTTGAGAGGTTGAAGTTGTGGTCGTAACCGCCCGCAATTTTTATCTGCTTATTTGAAAAATCCTTAATTCTTTCGCCTATGGCGCGGAATTCGTTAAAATCAAATGGCGTATCCTTTACGGGCAAAAGCTTGCCTGTCGGAATAAGCTCATCGTCAACCTCTGTTATGCTATCGGCGGGAATTTGTATGTGATGGGTTAGGATATTGCCATTACCTGCCCCAGCCAAGTTAAAGTAAGGATGCAAGGTGAGGTTGCAAACAGTGGTCTTATCAGTCTGAACTGTGTATTCAACGCTCAGTTCATTTTGGTTGTTCAGCTTAAATAGCGCCTCGACCTTCAAATTTCCGGGAAAGCCCATCTCGCCGTCGGGAGAGATTCTTGAAAATTTGACGCCCGCGAAGTCCTCGCCCTTTACGGCTTCTGCGTCCCAAACGTGCTTGTCAAACCCCTTTGTGCCTCCATGGAGGGCATTTTCATTTTCGTTGGCGGGAACTTTGTATTTAACGCCGTCTATTTCAAACTCGGCGTCGCCAAGGCGGTTTCCAAAGCGTCCAACTATGGGGCCTAGGTAATTTTTATCATTTTCGTAAGCCGCCAAATTCGGGAAATTTAAAACTACGTTATCAAACTTTCCAAATTTATCCGGAACTGAAATTTCTATGACTCTAGCTCCGAAATTAATGAGCTTAACCGTCATAGAATTTGCATTTGTTAAAGTAAATTCCGTAACAGGTTTACCGTCTGAAGTCTTGCCGTAGTCGGAAGTTGCGACTGTCGGAGCTGGAAGCGTTGTGGGAGATGCGGCCTGCTTATCCTCGGCGCGCGAAAACGGCGCAAGAGAGATAGTCAAAGCCGCTAGGAATAGTGGATAGTAATGTCTCATACAATATAAAACCCTTTCTGTTGCTTTCAAAACATATAAAATTGTCGCAGGCTGTAAAGAAGAAAGCAGCAGGGCTATAATATTACAGTAACAAGCCAATAAGTAAAAGTTTTGCGCGAAAAGCGGAAATACTTAAGAGCTTAATATACTTAGGCTTAGTTTAGAATGTTGACATTTGCAGCCAAGTTCTGAGAATCGCAACATATGCAAAAATATATTTATGACATGGGTTTTGAGGAGTTTGAGAAGTATGAAGAACTCTCAAAAACTTTAGGCTATTCTATCTTTTCAAGCCTCCTAAAAAATGCCGATAGAGAGATTTTAATAGACTATAGCGGAAACGAAAAGACATACACTTGCGCCGAACTATTGAAGTACGGCCTAGCACTTTCAAAAGTCATAAAGTCGCAAATCTCATCAAAGCGCGTCGGGCTTGCAATGCCGCCCTGCGCCTATTCTATAGTGGCAAACCACGCCTGTATTTTTGCCGGGAAAGTTCCCGTAAATTTAAATTTCACAATGGGGCTTACCGCGGCAAAGAGCTGCATTGAGACTTCCGGAGTGGATACGATAATCTCCACCCTGCCCGCCCGCGAAAAAATCGAAAAGGCAAACCCGACCTTCCCGTGGACAGAAAATTTCTTCGATGTGGCTACAGAGATTTCAAGGCTGGACAATTTGCCCGATCTAAGCCTTCCCAAAGAAGCGCTAATGTCAGAATTTGAAATAGAGGAAAACGCCCGGACGGACAAAAAAGAGGCAACGCTCATATTTACTAGCGGTAGCGAGGGCGCCCCCAAAGCTGCAATCTTAACCGAGAAAAACATAATCGCAAACTGCCTTCAAACAAAGCTAAGCGAGGTATTTAAGCCGGACGATCTGCTGTTGGGGAACCTCCCGATTTTCCACTCTTTCGGGCTGCTTTTTGAAGTATGGCTTTTGGCGCTTGCCCCTCAAAAGACTCTGACACTCTCTAGCCCCATAGACATAAAGGCAAATCTAAGGGCTATAAAAACCTATAAGCCGACAGTCATGATAGGCAGCCCAACATTCTTTAGAGCCTACCTGCGCAATGCAAAGCGGGAAGATTTAAAGAGCCTAAGAAACGTAATAGCAGGCGCCGAGAAAACGCCAAAGGGCTTCGAGCAGCACTGGAACGAACACTTCGGTGAAGGCTCTTACGCCGAGGGCTACGGACTTACAGAGACAACACCCGTGGTGGGCGTAAATTTGCCCGATAGAGATTTTGGATTCTTTTCCACAGGCAAGCGAAAGGGCTCAATAGGCAAAATCTTCCCCGGCATGTGCGCGCGCATACTAAACCCTTCAAATTTGGAGGAGCTGCCATTCGGAGAACAGGGGCTAATAAGCTTTAAGGGCGCAAACGTATTTGCCGGATACCTCAATAATCCAGAGGCTACAAAGGCGGCACTTCACGGCGAGTGGCTCGTGACCGGAGACTTGGGAAGGCTCGACAGCGACGGCTTTTCGTATGTCGAT
>URYY01000042.1 GCA_900552245.1 uncultured Opitutales bacterium
TTTGCCGAGCCTCTGTCAACGGCGCAGGCCTGCTTTACGACAACTCTTGAAGCTTTGTCTTCTGCAAGGGGCTGAGAGACGGTGTAGAGCCCCTCCATCTTTCCGCGCATAATTGCCAGGTACTTCTTTGACACCTTTTTATCTTCAATCGCCTTCTGGCTTAGGCTTGCCGCCTTTTTATGCTTTGCAAGAACTACAAGCCCGCTTGTCTCGCGGTCGAGTCTGCTTACCAAGTGCACGTTGGGCGCATCGTTTAAATAGACCCTTGCGGCGCCGACAAGGCTTGACATTGGGCCGTTTTTAGATGGGTGGCAGACTAGCCAACCGGGTTTGTTTAGCACTAGAAAGTCATCATCTTCTCGCACTATCCAAGTCTTAAATTCCTCAAGTGTCGTAAGCGGGGCGTCTTCTCCGAAATGCTCTGTCATAGTTTTTTTGAATTTGTTAGCGCTACAAAGCCGAAGGCAAATCTTTTGCAGCCTGGATTTTTAAAGCCGGAATTTTCCAAAAGTTTAAATAGTTCGTTTTGATGCGGAAATTCCATCGTGGTTTTTGCAAGATATTTGTAGTCTTCCTTATTCTTTGCGCCGCAGAGAGCTGCTATCAGGGGAACGCAGGCGCACATAAATAGCTTCTGGGCGGGGGCAAAGATTTTTGGAGAGCGCGCAACTTCGAGTATCAAAAGCTCGCCATCGCGGGCAAGAACTCGCGAAATTTCTTTAAGGCATGCGCTTCTATCTTGGAAATTTCTAAAGCCGAAGGAAATTGTGCAGGCGCAGAAATACGAATCCTTGAATGGCATATTTAGGGCGTCTGTGCACACGAACTCGGCGCGCTTCTCAAAGCCCGCTGCCGCTATCTTTTTCTTTGCAATACCAAGCATTTCCTCGCACAAGTCGGCGCAGACCACGCGGGCTTGCGGGTTTAGCTTTAGTATCTCAAGCGCGACATCTCCGCTTCCGCAAGCTAGGTCCAAGACGGGCAAAGCCGTTTTTGCGGCGGCATTTGCCGCTTTTTTAGCTAGGGCCTTTCTCCAAAATTTATCCAGGCCAAAGCACATTGCGCGGTTTATCAAGTCGTATTTTGGTGCGACTCTCGCGAACATATCCCGAACTTGCTCGGGGTTTCTAACTTTTGAATTTGGCGCGTCCATCTTGCCCGAATTTTTTGTAACTAGTAAAGTAAATCAGCACAAAGTGGGGCTTTTTGCGAACAAAATCGCGATAAAATCTTTGTTTTGACTCATTTTTTCTCATTTTTCTTGAAATTAGTTTTAATAAGGTACATATCACTCTGTTTTCATAAGTAAATTTAGAGGATAAAGGTTAACTATATAAAGAGTTATGCAAAACTTAACGAAGAGAGAAATCGTTCAGAAGATTTACAACACAAAGCCCGAATGCCGCAATGGCAGCGTTCTGCAAAACGATGTTAAGGACATTGTGCAGATGACTTTGGATACCATAGTTGAGAGCCTTTCAAAGGGCCAGAATGTAGAGCTGCGCAACTTCGGCGTTTTGGAAGTTCAGATAAGGAAGCCCCGCGTTGGCAGAAACCCCACTATGCCAGAAAACGACGTTATGATTCCCAAGCGCGCGATTGTGAAATTTAAGTCGGGCAAGGAATTGAAGGCGGCGCTCAAGAATCTCGATTTGAGCATCGTAGAAAAGAGCAAGGAAAGCCGCGCGCGCAAATAGTTGCCATGTTTAAGACGCTTCCAGGCTTCAGAGAGTTTTATCCGGAGGATTGCGCAAAGAAAAGCGCGATATTCGAATGTTGGCGCAAGGTGGCGCGCTCCTTTGGCTTTAGCGAGTTTGAGCCGCCCGTTCTGGAAGCGCTTGAGCTCTTTACGGAAAAAAGCGGCGAGGAAATCAAAAGCCAGCTCTTTGAGTTTGTCGATAAGGGCGGCAGGGCGGTTTCGCTCAGGCCTGAGATGACCCCGAGCTTGGCTCGCATGGTGGGCGCAAAGGCAAACAGCTTGAGGCGCCCCGTAAAGTGGTTTGCGATAGGCGAAAACTACAGGTATGAGCGCCAGCAAAAGGGTCGCCTGCGTGCCTTCTACCAATTTAATGCAGATATCTTGGGCGACGATAGCATAGCGGCCGATGCCGAAGCTATGGCGCTTTTAATAGAGTCTCTGAGAGTTTTCGGGCTTAGCGAGGGCGAGTTTAAGCTGCGCTTGGGCGACAGAATCCTATGGTCTTTATTCTTGGAGTCCGAGGGCGTCGGGGTGGAGCACATAGTAAAGCTATTGTCCGTTGTAGATAAAATTGCAAAGGTTAGCCCCGAGGCTTTCAATGATATGATGACGGAGGCTCTCGCGGAGTGCCCTGGCGCGAATGCGCAGTCGCTGATAGAGCGGGCCCGCAAGCTTGTAGAGATAAAGAGCTTTTCCGAGCTTGAGGAGTTTTTCTCGGCTTATTCCGGCGATGTGCGCGAAAAGATTTCGGCTCGCCTTAAAAATTGGCGCGAGCTTTTGGGAATTTTGGACGCCATGGGACTGCGAGGCTTTGTGTGCGTGGATATGGGCATAGTTCGCGGCTTGGCCTACTATACGGGCTTTGTCTTTGAGGCTTTCCAGACTGTCGGAACTGGCAGGGCCTTAGCAGGCGGCGGAAGGTACGATGCTCTCGTAAAGAAGCTGGGCTATCCCGATATGCCGGCAGTGGGCTTTGGAATGGGCGATGTGACTGTCGCTGATTTGCTTGACCTTGTCGGCAAGCGGCCGCAGACTAATTCGGGCATAGACGCTTACGCTGTAATCGGTTCCGAGGAGGTAAAGGCGGCGGCTCTATCCGTAATCTTTAATCTTAGAAGGTTGGGTTTTAAAATCGACTATCCCTTCAAGCTTTCGGGTTTTGGCAAGCAGTTCAGCCGACGCAAGCGGAGCGAGGTTTGCGATAGTTTTTGGGCAGGACGAGGTGCAAAAGGGCCTTGTAAAGCTTAAAAATTTGGCAAGCGGCGAGGAGAGGGAGCTTAAATTTGAGTCTCTCGCGGAGGCGCTTAAATAAAACATTTGCTGGGGCTGGCGCATTTGCGGCAGCTCTTTTTTTTGTCGCTTTGCGATTTTTTATCGGCGTAAAATTTTGAAATAAAGTTAGTTTAAGTTTGTCTTAAAGGAAGTATGTCGCAGCTCTACAACAAATACGCAGCCAGATTGGCAAGTTACGCCTTTGGCATTTGCGGAGATATGGAGTTGTCAAAAGACATAGTTCAAGACGTTTTTGTCGAGTATCTGAAAAATCCGCCGCAAAAGGAGATTGCCTCGTGGTTTTACAGAGTCTGCAAGAACAAATTGATAAACCGCTTGGTTCGCGAGAACAGAAAGCAGAGTTGCACTGACGATTTCTTTGCGGGGATAGAAAGTGGTACTGCAACTCCTGCTCAGAAAGCGGAGAGGGAAGACGCTTTTGCAAATTTGCAAAGGCACTTGGCGTGCTTAAACCGCGACGAGCGCGAGGCTATAAACCTCAGGTATTTTGAGGAGTTTAGCTACGCGAAAATTGCGGAGATAATGGGCACCACGCCCTCTAATGTCGGCACCCTAATATTTAGGGGGCTTGCGAAACTCAGGGAAAGAATGACAAAAAAATCCGCACAATGACAGAGGAAATCACAAGGTTTATCCACGGCGAGTGCTCCGAATCCGAGCGCGCGGCCGTTCTTGCCCGCGCCGAGCGCGACGCAGAGTTTGCCAAAGAGCTTAGAGATGCGCAGGATTTCGACAAATTTTTGAAATCCCGCTTTGACGCTGTGAAAAATTTAAGCGGCAGTTCCATATTCGCCTCAAAAAAGCCCGGAAAGCCCGTATTGATATACAGATTTTTAAAAGCTGCGGCGCTTCCAATAGCAGCCGTTGGAGTATTCGGCTTTGCGGCCTACTCCTTCTTAATGGAGTCAAAAAATGCTTCGGGCTACAATCCGGAATCCGAGATTCGCTATGTGCCTATGGTAGTGGACATTTCAGGCTTGGCGGAAGGGGCATCTTATTCGGCGTCGCGTGAAACTCATAAGCCAATAGAGAGCACTCTAGAGGTAAAAGTTGATTCGGAACTTGAGTTTACGCCCGCCTTTGGAAGCGATGCGGAATCGCTATTAGCTGATTTAAGTATGCCGACATCTACCGGCGCAATATGTCTTAATTCTCTAAATGTAAACTATTCCGATAGAGCCCTGCCCGGCGCAGCGAATACATCTTCCCAAGACAAATTTGAACTTGCCTTGGCTGAATTTGAACGCTCCCTTGCTTGGCGCCGAGAGGTTGCAAGTGCACGCAAGATTGTGCTCTCAAGCGGGCAAAAGTCAAAGTCGCTGGAAAAAGTCTCAAAAGACTCTTTAAAACTGGGCGAAACTTCAAATGTGCTTGAACTTGATGCGGGAAGGTTGGATTTGCGCTCTTCCGTTAGGGCAATTCTGACAAATTCTCCAAAATCGCAGAACTTTAAGCGGGCGGAAGAGCTCTTAAAGAGCGACTTTATTTTGAATAAAAACGGCGAAACTTTAAAAATGCTTTCCGAGTTATATTCAGACCCTCGCAATCCCGCCCGCAACTCTAAACTTGCGCAAAAGTACAAAAAGCTTTCGGAACTCTCCGGAAAGTAAAATATAGCACTTGCCATCTGTGAAACTCCATACTAGTGGTGGAGAATGCTTCGCTTACTTTGCTTAGTTTTATTCATTCATATCAATTGCGCAGTTCTTGCTGCCGGCAACTTAATAAAAATCGCCTGTGTCGGCGATAGCATAACCGACGGATTCGGGCTTGCAAATGCAAGTTTAGATGCTTGGCCCGCGTTATTGGGCGATATGTTGGGGTCTTCGTACTGCGTTGAAAATTTTGGACAGACCGGAAAAACCTTGCAAAAGGGCGGTCGAGAGTCTTACTGGGATACAGATAAATTCAGGCGGGCAAAGGAGTTTGAGCCGGATATCGTGATTATAAAGCTGGGCACAAACGACGCAAAAGAGGCAAATTGGACGTATCCCGAAAAGTTTCGGGCAGATTTAAACGCAATGATAGACGAATTTGCAGCGCTTAAGTCAAAGCCAAAAATATACCTTTCTACCTGCGCTTGGGTAAAGCGCGACGCAATAACAATTACTGAAGATAGAGTTTTAAACGGCGTTATACCAATAATTTTAGACACGGCTAAAAAGCGTGGGCTAAAGGTCTTGGATTTTCACAAGCTTTTGAAGGACAAACCTGAACTCTATTGCGATGACATTCACCCGAACGAGGCCGGAGCGCTGGCAATGGCGCAATTTGTCTACAAAAATTTGACGGGCAAGAGAAATGCTCCGAAAGTAAATAAATTTAGGGGCAGAGTTTCCGACTTTTTTGGATTTAAAAGGGTTGAAGGGCCGTCGCTATTTAGAAATCTAGCGCTATTTATTCCGCAAAGGCCAAATGGGCAGTGGATATGCGCGTTTAGAAACTTTAGAGGCGGGGAGAGTGAGGACTTGTACAAGCTGCTTTTAAAGTCCGGAGCCTATGTTGTAAATTACGACTTGGAGGGCGGTTTGGGCTCTCCGCGATATTTGGACATGGGCGATAAATTTTTTAAGTATTACTCAAAACTCTTAGAGCCAAGGTCAAAGCCCATTCTTTTGGGCGAGGGTTTGGCCTCGCTATTTGCGCTAAATTACGCTGCAAAAAATCCGGATAAAGTGGCCGGCATAGTGCTTGTTGAGCCGCTTGATATATACGATTGGGCTCAGTTATCCCAAGACAATGCAAGGCGTTTTAAGCAAGAGTGGCGCGACTCAAAGGGGGATGAAATTCCATTGGAATCTGTGCGAGACTTAAGACGGCGGAATTTTGAGGCCTTGGAACTTGCGAAATTGCCCATTTTAATAGTTCGCGCAGGCGAGGAGTTCAATATCTATAAAAAAGCAAAAAACGTCTTAATTTTGGATAGTTTTGAGCCTGCAAGGATTGCAGATTTCTGCCGTCGCGCTTCAATGAGAAAGTAGCTCAATCTAAGTTTTGCTTTGTGTGGGAATGGGTTTTTAATTAAGGCGAAATTTATTGGAAGAATGAAGAATTAAAAAAAAATTTTTCGATTCGCTTTTTTACTTCATATTTAGAACGCCGTCTCAAATGTGTGAGTAAAGGCTTCTGACCATATTTGGATTTTTGTTTGGAACATTTTGTATATTAGTATATTGCAAAACAAATATCTTGACTTATCTGTTTTGGTTTTAACAATGAAACTCAAATTTCAAAGTATAAATTGAATTTTACTTGAGCACTAGCTTATGAAAAAGAAACTACTCTATCTTTCCGCGGGCGCGTATTTGTTGTCGCTAACGACATTGAGTGCGGTCTCGTACAAAATAAACGGTCAAGATGCCGATACTCCGACTGATATTGGCAACGAGATGTTCACGACGGCGGCGTACTACTGCCAGACGAATGAGTCGGGCGCGTGGGTTGATATTCCGCTAGCCGATCGCGTGTTGCCGAATTTTACCTCTGATGCAATCAAGTTTGACAACGTTAATGTAACGCTAAATCAGTCCTTCGATGTTTTTAAATTTGAGGGGCTCTATTACACAAACCTAGTAATAACGGGTACCGATACTGTTGCGAATTTCTCCGACAATATTTGGGGCGATGGTGCCGGCACAAACACTATAAAGATTTTAGACGGTGCCACTGTTACCATGGCAAATGACTTTTGCGCAAATAACTCCATGGAAACTATCGATATTCTTGGCTCTGCCGATAAAAATACGACATTTAACGGAAGCTTTGGCAGTGTCGAGACTGTGGTTAACCTAGATAGAGCAACGTGGTATAATGAAAAACATGGAACTTGGGTAAATCAAAACGGTGTGCTTACGCTTTCAAATACAACTTGGACTAACACTGCGGGCGGCCTAGACATAAATACTCCATCGACAGCCGATAACACTTCCGCATTAGTCGAACTCAAAGACGGCAATGTTGTAAACCTTGCGGGAAACATTAGGCTGGGCGGCAGCAATGGCGCGAGCGGAACGGCAACTCTGCTTATTAGCGGCAATAATAACGAGCTTACAGCTACCAATCTTGAGGGTCCTGTTGAGGGTAGAAGTGGCGGAGATTCCGTCTTAAAGGTGACGGGCAACGACAATACGATTTTCATAGATGGCGGCAACATAAATTTGGACGGCTATGTTGTAAATGGTCCCATAACCGGAGGTTCTCAGGGTGTTGATATTCAGGGAGAGGGCAATGTGTTTAAGGGCACAAACCGCATGCACATTGGCCGCAATGATGGAAATTCTCTCTATGAGGGTGGCACTGCATACTTTAGAATTTCAAGTTCAAGCGCTGAAAATAAAGCGCGCTTGTATCTTGCAAGCAGCGTAAACCTAGGTTTAGGCGATGGCGAAAGCTCGACGTACGTGAGCGAATTTACCATTGGTGGCAACACTGTTGTTAGGGCTATGGACGAAGTTTCTGCGTTAGAGAGCGTGAATATCGGGACGGGCGGTGCTTCTACGCCGACCGGCGGCACTGCTGTCTTTAACGTTCAGGGAGCGAACAATGACGTTCTCATTGGTAACGTAAACGTGATGCACGTTCAGGCGAGTGGAACTGCGAGTGGCTATTTCAATATCAAGGGGACGAATAATCTTGTTCGTATAACCGATTCTCTAAGAATATCGACACTTTCTGGAGGTGATGGAACTTCCATCACAAACGGTAACGGCTATGTCAGTGTTTCCGGGACGGGGAATACCTTGATTGTGGATAATGAAACAATCATTGGCAATCACGATAGAGCTTCTGCCGGTTTGGCTCGCTTTACTGTTGAAGGGACAGGAAACACTGTTACGCTGAACACCGTTAAGTTGGGTGCCGGTACAGATGTAACGGGTGGCAATGGCAGATTTATTGTTAAAGGCAGCGGAAATACGATAGATATAAATGGCCATATAGATTGCTGGTCTCCGGTAGAAGCTGCCGGCAACCCTGATTTAGCTAGCGGCTTTGAGTTTATTTTTGACGCATCGGGAATTTCCACTATAACCCTCAACGGAACTTCGGGAATCGGAGGGGCTGTGTTCTTGGTTGATTTGTCCGGGCTTATCGGCATATTTGACGAATCAACAAATGGTAAGTTTACGTTAATTTCATCGGTAAACGATTTTGACTTCGATCCGAGCAGAGCGCAGATCATCTTGCGCGAAGGCGATAAGGAAGGCGCGGCCGGACTTAAGAAGGAGTTTGATGAGAATAACAACTACGTTTTGAACCTCTATTATTCGAGTTCAGTTCCCGAACCTGCAACTTACGCGCTTGTGTTCGGCGCACTAGCGATGTTCTTTGCCATGTCGCGCAGATCAAAGAGAAACTAGATTGTTAAAAATATAAATTTTTTGGGGCGCCTGAGAATTTTTTAAGGCGCCTAAAGATTTTTTAGGCGCCTTTTTTTGTGGAGAACAGAGTTTATATGCGGATTTATTTGAAAGTGTTTTCATACAATAATTAGCAAATGCAGCGTCTTGAAAAACTTTTTCTAGAAATTCGGTATAGCCATTATTTTGATGCCTTTATTCTGCCAATTTAAGCCTCCGTTTTTTGATTAAAACTTAGAAAACTTTTCCTTTAGTATTTTAGCGATCCTAGATTTGAATTTGTCCCAATTGTATTGAGAAGTGAATTATTTTCCTTGTTAGCTTTTAATATAGTAGGGCACTTATATATTTTTTTATCGTTTTAAATTTATTGAGCTAATACTGACTCTGCAGCTTCCTTTAATTTCAAATATTAGACTTTTTTAGAGCTAAGCTTCTCAATTGTATTGAAATTCACAACTATTTACCTCAAATTTAGCTTATGAGGAATTTTTTATTTAGCTTAATTTTTTTAGTTCTCTTTAGCTCCTTGATTTACGCTGAAAATCCTTTTAGTGCGGTTGTAAAAATAAATGCAGTGTATTGCAGCCCGAATTTTTCGAGGCCCTGGGTCAAGAACTCGCAGTACAATGGCAGCGGAAGCGGCGTTGTAATTAAGGGCAATAAGATTCTCACAAACGCTCACAACGTAACCTACGCAACGTACATAACGGTGCTTAAGG
This sequence comes from uncultured Opitutales bacterium, assembly GCA_900552245.1. Taxonomy (GTDB): domain Bacteria; phylum Verrucomicrobiota; class Verrucomicrobiia; order Opitutales; family Intestinicryptomonadaceae; genus Intestinicryptomonas. The sequence goes on from URYY01000042.1 coordinate 9,072, forward strand.
AAAATGACGGCACTCCGGTAAGCGCAAAAGTAGAGGCCGTGGATCACCAGTGCGATTTGGCATTACTTTCGGTTGAAGACGAATCTTTCTTTTCCGACATAACACCCATGGAATTTGGCGAAACTCCGGCCGTCCGCACGCCCGTTTTGGCGGTGGGTTACCCTATGGGGGGAGACGGTTTGTCGGTAACGCAGGGCATCATTTCCCGAATAGAGATAATGCGCTACACACATTCGGCGATAGACTCATTTTTGGCGGCGCAATTGGACGCAGCTTTGAACCCCGGCAATAGTGGCGGTCCCATAATTTACAATGGCAAGATTGTTGGCATTGCATTTCAGATTAGAAGCAATGGAAATTCCATAGGCTATATGATACATAGCGAAATAATCGAGCACTTCCTAAAAGATCTTGAGGACGGCAAAGTTGACGGATTCGGAATGTTGCAAGCTAGAATGTTGGGCTTGGAGAATCCGGATACCAGAAAATTCTTAAAGATGAAAGACGGCCAGAGCGGAGTTTTAATATGTGAGATTGCAAAAATTCCAGGGGTAGATTGCCCCATCAAGGAGGGCGATGTTATACTGTCTGTCGATGGGTTCAAGGTAATGAATAACGGCAACATTCGCACTCCCGACAACACCAATAGATTTTTTACAACGCTAATCCACGCAAAGCAAATGGGCGAGAGCGTAAATATGAAGATACTAAGAAATGGAGAGCAGCTAGATGTGGCCTTCGTTCCACACAAATATTGCGATAGGCTTGAGCCCATGCTATACGATGTAGAGCCCTCTATGTTTATGATAGGCGGCTTTGTGTTTACAAAATTATCTCTTAGCTTTTTAAACGAGTGGGGCGACAATGTTCCGCCCACGGAGCTTTCGGATGAAATTGGCAAAGATAGAGTTAGCCACGATTCGGAGCTAGTTGTTTTGAGCGAGACTTTGGGCGACGAAGTTAATATGGGCTATCAATTTTTCAGCAATATGATATTGGAGTCTGTAAACGGCAAAAAGATAAAGAATTTGAAAGACTTGGCTGAGACTATAGACGCATTGGACGAGGGCTTTGCAACTTTCAAATTCAAGGGTAAATTGATAGCTACACTAGATGTAAAAAAGATGAAAGCCGCCAGAGATAGGATTATGAAAAATTACGGAATGACTTCCGATAGGAGTGCGGATTTGGCAAAGATGAACTAAAGAATGTTCATTTTTGTCGCTAGTCATTCGGTATTCTAAAGCAATTTTCTTTGAAAGATTAGTAAACTCAATTGCTTGCAAGATGCTTTGAAGCGGAAGGTGATGGACGTGTTCTTTCAATTTTAAGTAAAGAGATGCTATAGGTTTCAAAGCTAAGTGTGGAAGTTTTATTATCTAATTCTATAGTTAGTTGTTACGGAAGAAATTATAGATTTGCTTTTCCCAATGCAGGTGTAAAACATTTTTCGATTGCCAGTATTGTATCATTAAATGAAGTCTATTTAATGAATGAGCTTGGGGTGCTAAAAGTGGCTGTCGCCTATCCGAGCAAACGCATTCACTTCGTAAAATTGCGGATCTAAGCAAATGCGACACCTGTGTCATTTTTTCAAAATCCCTAACTTGGGAAACAGATTTCCCATCTTAAAAGCATAATCAAAAACTTGTCCAAGCACTTGGACAACTTGAAATGTTTCACCAATGAAACAAATCCGCCGACTTGTAACACTGATGTTACAACTAAGATAATGCGTCTATATTCTTTTGCGCAATTAGTTTAATGAAGCACTTATGGAAGTACTTGCGATTGCCATTTGCCAAAATTCCTTAGCCATTGTGCGCGATTCTTGCGTCGGCGGAATGCTTGCAAGGGCTTCATTTTGCAATGTGCCGTCGCTCTTAGGCGCATAATACATCGGAAGCATGTCATAGATAGGCGCAAGTTCGAAAGGCAAATTGCGCTTAACAAAGAAACTGATGTTTCCAAAGTGCATATCTGTATTGCCAATAGCCAAGCCAAAATTGTAAATGCGCTCGACAATATCAATATCTTTTGCGCTAAAATATCCCTTGGCTTTTCCCATCGCATTAGACCAAGAACCGCCGCCCTCGCCTATGAATGCGGCGTCGATACCGCTTAATGAACTTGTGCCTCGCCTGCCGTATCTGCCGACTCTATCAATGCGATTGTATTCAAGAAATACTCTGTTTTGCGATTCGATAATCTGCGATTCAGATGCAGCAAATCCATAATTGCTCAATACCTGCAAAGCGATATGTTCCGCTATAAGCAAATCTCCCCAGCGGCGGTTTATCGGGTTATTCATATCGCCTGAAAACTTTACAATTACGTTTCTGTATGTGCCATTTTCACAACGAACCAAAGCGCAAAACTTTGGCTGCTTACCGGCGGCAGATGAATGCGGCATTCCGTTTTCAACGGCAAACTTTGCAAATTCAGGGTACATCTCTGCACGTTTGCATTCATCAACATCTATTTCTTTACCTTGCAAAAATCTATCTTTTGCAAAGTCTCCCAAAATCAGCGAACCGGGCAAATCGTCGCCAAAACGCAAAAAGTATCCAAGAATATCGGCGTCGGACCAGCTGTTTAACTCTTTGGATATCCCAAAAGTCTTATTCAAATTATAGACAATATTCCTGCCAACAAAGCCTTGAGGACGGTGCTCATACAAAAACCATGGCAAAGTCGGGAAGAGCTTGTTCTTAAATTCGCCGCCATAAAAAGATGGATAATCGCCGTCAAAATAAAATCCCGCATTTGTGGAATACAAAACTCCAAGTTTAGCGATACTTGCCTGCTCGTCCACCTTATAGAGATTCCACTCAAAACCATTTTCCCCTATGGGATGGGGCAGCGCATATTCACGTTTTACAGAATTGCCAATGGCAATGGCATTAGATTCTTTCAAAAGCCCTATGGCAGTGGGTTTGGAAATCCCAAATTGGCGCATGACATCTGCGGACGAAACAGCCCCGTTCGCCTGTATAAATCCCTTGATGTCAAATTCTTTTCTTATAACTTTTACGCTTTCATTTACGCAATTTTTACGCTTTTTGCAGATTTGCCTAAAAACTCAATGTTTCCTTTTTCAAATTCTACGCGCTTTGCAGTTGCCTTTGAAATTTGTCACATGTGACAAATTTGAAGACTAAAAAGGGATTTTAAAGACGCATAGAAAAGCATTTGCCATAAGACGACATCATCCCTTAGAAAATTTTCCACTTTTACAAAATCCCGACCTATTTCGCCTATTTTTACGGGCTTTATCTGCATTTTACATTTTGAGAAATTTGACACGGAGATATTTTGCGTATGGGAAAAATAAAATACGCAAACATTAACGCAGCCTGACGCAAGCGACAGGCTTTTAGCCCGTGCAGAGGTAGCCGAGTATCTCAACATCGGCACAACCTTTATCGAGCAGCTCCGCAGACAGGGCAAACTCCCGAGCTACCGTCTTTCAGGCAAGTGCATTCGCTACAAGAAAAGCGATTGCGACGTCCTGCTTGACCACTGCTTTATAGTCCGCCCCGCAAAAAGCGCAAAGAAAGGAGAAATCTAATGAAAATTCGCACATTAAGCCAAATTTTAGCAGAGGAAAGTGAGTCGATGTTCGATTTCGACGATCTGATAATCGAAAAGAATTTTCTAACTAAAGGCAAAACTTGGGTAATTTCTGGCGCAAGCGGAATCGGCAAAAGCGTTCTTGCCATGCAACTTGCACTTGGACTTGCTTTGGGCGAAAAAACGCTGGGCCTTGATGTCTTTAAGCCTGCCAAGACTCTTTTGCTGCACAATGAAAATCCGATTCTTGACGAACGCGATTATTTTCGCGGGATAGTCTCGCAGTTTGCGCTCGATAAAAAGCCGAACTTTGGCGGGCTAAATGAGAACCTGCGCTTCGTCTGCAAAACAGGTTGCTACTATTCGGTGGACGAATTCATATCGAAACTCGACGCCGCTTTAAGCGCGGGCAAATACGATGGGCAATTGTGGATTCCCTGTCGTCGTTTGTCCATTGCAACTTTTCAGACCATGCGGCGGTTGCGGATCTCTTTTGCAAAATCAATGAGCTAAAATCGAAACATAACTTCGCAATGGTTTTGGTCCACCATTTCGACAAGCCAATGTTTTGGAGCAAAAGGCTTCACCCCGCAAAATGGTGCATGGGCGGAAAGGCAATCGGGGTTTACGCAAACATAATGTCGGCGCTCGTGGGGACGAAAGAGGAGTCGGTTTTCTCGTTCAGGCATTACAAGCCGTTTGAGGATTCCGAAATTTCGCAGACGCTCATCGCGCAATGCCAAAACGGCAACACAGCTTGGGGAGAGGTGGAAAATGTCTAGGTTTGTGGCACAAAAAACCCCGCAATTTTTTGCGACCATGGAGACGCTTTCGGAAGCCTACAAAGAGTTTTACGAAAGCGAATGCCCCATTGACGCATTTCCGAAAGCTATCCGCGACGTCGCAAGGACGTATTCCGTTGGCAGAAATCTGCCAATGGAGCTTCTTTGCTTCTGCGCCTGCGGAATTTTAAGCGGGGCTATGGGCAGAGTGTTCAAGGCGAAAAACGCAGTAAGCGGCGGATACACGCAAACAGGGAATATCTTTGTCCTCGGTGTCGGCGAAAGCTCCACCGGCAAAAGCGCAAGCATTCGGGCTCTTTTCTCGAATCTGGAAAGGCGCGTCTTGCGGGAAATCTCCCAGTACGAAAAAGAGCTGGAGATTTTCAAGAAGTCGAAAACAAAGCTCGCGCAGGACAAGCTTAACGGCAAAGAAGGCTTCGGCTTTGACGACGAAACAGCGGACGCCCCAAAGCTTTCAAAAAATCCGGATTTCATCGTAAAAAACGCGACATCGGAAGCCATGATAAAGGCGATGGAGGCAAGCGGAGGCGAAATATTCTCCGTGTGCGAAGAAGCCCGAGACAGCATCTATATTGTAGCCGGCAACTATCGCAAGCAAGGCGATGACACCGAGACTCTAAACAGCGGCTGGTGCGGCGAGCCAATAAAGCACAACCGAATTGTAAACGGTATTTCCAGTGTCCCCAATCCGTGCATTTCACTGCTTTGGATGGTGCAAAACGACATAATAGACAATATCGTTGCAAAGAATAAAGGCAGTTTTATAGGCAGCGGATTTCTTGGAAGATTTCTCTATTGCAGAGGCGCTCCCAAGACCGTTCCCGCCTCGAAAGAAAATATCCCGCTTGACGAATGCGCAATTTCAAGATGGGAAAATCAGCTTGTCAAAGCCTACCAAATTCGCAAAAGGGGCATGCCGCTTTGGTTTGATACCGACAAAGAGGCCTTTGAATACTTCTGGGATTTCGACGCTTTCAACACGCGCCTTATGAACGGCAAACTCCGCACTCAGGCGTCTTTGCTTGGCAAGGCGCGTGAAAACGCTATCGGGCTTGCGGTTATCTTCGCCCAAGCGGAAGGCGCGACGCAAATAACAGCCGACATCGCAAAGCGGGCATGCCGAGTGGTGTCGTACTCAATCTGCGTTTCGGTGGTGCTATTCTCAAGCGGAATGCTCCCTGAAATCGAAAAAGACAGGGCAAAAATGGAATCCATGATTCGCCAAAACGACGGCTTCTACAAAAAAATCAGCTTCTTTGACCAATATTCAAGTCTGCGCAGCGAGCGCG
>URYY01000043.1 GCA_900552245.1 uncultured Opitutales bacterium
GTAAAGAGGGTCTTGGCAAAGCCGAGGGCGACGCCGATAGAGGATTTTGCGGTTATGATATCGCCGAGTGCGGACGCTTGCCTAGAGCAGATGGCTCAGCGCTCCCACTTGCTTACCGAGCGCAACTTTGGGCGGACGATGCGCATGTTTGTGCCGCTTTACGTCAGCAACGTGTGCGTGAATAACTGCCTGTACTGCGGATTTGCAAAGCGAAACCACATAGAGCGCAAGACACTGACCCTAGACGAGGTCAGGGCTGAAGTCGACGCAACTTACGCCATGGGCTTTAGGAGCATCTTGCTAGTTGCGGGCGAAAGTCCAAAGCTTGTGAACTTGGGCTACATGGACGAGTGCATAAAGATAGCCGCAAAGAAGTTTGCCTCCATAAGCGTCGAGATTGCTCCGTCGCCGGTTGCAGTTTACAAGCGCTTTGTGGAAGAGGGCTGCGAGGGGCTTACGGTATTTCAGGAAACTTACGACCCCGACGTTTACAAGGTTATGCATCCGAGCGGCCCAAAGGCTAACTACGCGTGGCGTTTGGATACTCCCAGCAGGGCGGCCGAGGCCGGAATGAGGAATTTGGGCTTGGGGCCCTTGTTTGGGCTCAATGATTGGTACTTTGAAATTATAGCCTGCGCAATGCATGCGAAATATCTGTACAAGAATTACTACCGCGCGCGAGTCGGGATTAGCCTTCCGCGAATGAGGCCTGCCGAGAGCGGCTTTGTCGCAAAGGAGTCTTGCGTGCCTAATGACAGAGAGCTTGTAAAGATAGTTTGCGCCCTCAGAATTTGCATGGAGCATCTCACTATCACTGTTTCTACCCGCGAGCCCCGCTATTTGCGCGATGGTTTGGTGGGCTTGGGCGTAACGCAGATGAGTGCCGCAAGTTCCACGAAGCCCGGCGGCTATGCCGAGCCCGAGACTGCGGGAGGGCAGTTTGATATAAATGACGATAGATCCGTAGAGGAATTTTCCAAAATGCTCGTATCAAAGGGCTACGAGCCCGTTTGGAAGGATTTTGATATATCTCTTACAAAAGTAGGCGCAAATTGTTAAGATTTGCGATGAAATAGCGATATTGAAGCTTGATTTTTTGCGCAAATTCCCATAGGGTTTGCGCAACTTGGGCTTCCTTGGGCTTTTCTATGATTTATACGGATTTAAATACGGGCGTCGATGTTGGGGCAAGTGCGCACAAACTTGAGATAGGCGGCTTTAACGCGCTTATCGATTGCGGCATGCACCCAAAGAAGCTCGGTTTGGATTCGCTGCCCGATTTAAAGAAGATAGGAGATGACACTCTCGACTTTATAGCAATAACCCACGCGCATCTAGACCATGTGGGGGCTCTTCCCATTGTTGCGGAGCACCAGTCTATGGCTCAGATTTTAATGGGCGAGGTCACGGAAGATTTGTCGCTTAGAATGTTGCGAAATTCCAGAAACGTCATGGTCAGGCAGCGCGAGGAGCTTGGCATAAACGAGTATCCGCTATTTGGGTTTTCGCAGATAGACGCATTGAAGGGCAGAATTTTGCCCTTTACTTTGAATCGCCCGCGCAGCTTTGAGTTTGAGAATCGCAAGCTTGAAATAGAGTTTTACAGGGCGGGGCACATTCCGGGGGCAACGGCTGTATCATTTAAGACTAACAAGGAATCCGTCTTGTTTACGGGCGACATTTCCTTTAGGGCCTCGCAACTGATAAAGGGAGCTGATATTCCGAAGGGGCACTTTGATGTACTTGTGATGGAAACTACGAGGGGAGAGCTAGACAGGCAGGCAACTTACGAGTCCGAGTGCGCTAGGTTTGTGACAGCCCTTGGCAGAGTTGTGCGCGACGGCGGAAGCGTTCTGGTTCCCGCCTTTGCCCTGGGCAGAATGCAGGAGATTTTGCAGCTTATAAAAAAGGGCAAGCAAAGCGGGGAAATCCCGCAAGATACGCATGTATTCTGCGCAGGTTTGGGCATAGATATAGCCGAGTATTTGCTCAGGCAGTCGCGCAAAAATCCGGGGCTTAGCTTTGACAAGACTGCGTACGACTTAATTGAACCATTTAAGGAAAAGGTCGTTCCCGCCCAAGATTTGTCGCAAAAGGGAATATACGTCTTGGGAAGCGGAATGCTTCTTGAGAACACTCCCAGCTACGCGGCGGCGTCGGCTTTGATGGAGCACTCTGAAAATGCGATTTTCTTTGTCGGCTATTGCGATCCGGATACTCCAGGGGGCAGGCTTTTAAAGAAGGCAAAGGGCGATACTACCTTCGCCTTCCATAACCTAGGCTACGTAGCTAGGGTGAATTGCAGGATAGACAAATTCGATTTAAGCTCGCATGCGGATAGGCGCGAGCTTTTGGACTTTGCCTTGCGTTGCGATCCGCGCGTCATAATTTTAACGCACGGCTCGGAGGAGTCGCGCGGGTGGTTTATGGACGAAATTTTAGACGTAGCTTCGCATATTACCGTAATAATACCCGAGCCGGGTGTATCGGAAAGCGTTTAGATTGTGGCTTAGAGGGCTTTGGGGGCGCGCTATTTTCAATTTGCTTTGGGCGTTTTGAAATATGTGTTTCAATAATTGTGTTGTAAATTTTGAAACAAATTGCCTATATTTTTCGATTGTACTTCATAAACGTTTGGAAGGATGTCGAAACATTATTTAGCAAAATTTGCAGTCGCTATTGTTGCGATTGCGCTGGTTGTGGGAGCGTACTTTGCCTTTTTTGCAAAGGGTGGCGAGAGTGTGGTTTTTAAAACCGCAAAGGTTGAAAATCGCGACATCGTGCTTACTATAGATGCGACTGGAACTTTGGAGGCCGAGGACTTTATTGAAGTTGGCGCGAGAGTTTCCGGCGAGATTGTCTCTTTTGGCAAGGATAAGGAGGGCAAAATTATAGACTATAGCTCGGAAGTCAAAGAGGGCGATATTCTGGCTTTGATAGACGACGAGATACCGCGCTCGGATTTGCTTGAGGCTCAGGCGGGTTTGGATTCTGCAAAGGCCACAAAGGCGCAGGCGCAGGCAGAGCTATTAGAAAATCAGGCGACCTACAATCAGGCTTACAGAGATTGGAAGCGCGCCGAGCAGCTTGGGGTAAGCGAGGCTCTAAGCCAGTCTTCATACGATTCCTACCTTGCTTCATACGAGGCCGCAAAGGCCAGGGTTGAGACTTCCAAGGCAAAGATAATACAGGCCGACGCCCAGATAGTTCAGGCCGAGGCTTCCGTAAATACGGCAAAGCGAAACTTGGACTATTGCGTAATAAAATCGCCCGTCGATGGGGTTGTGGTGGATAGAATGGTTAGCATAGGCCAGACGGTGGTTTCCAACATGAGCGCAAGTAGCCTCTTTTTAATTGCTACCGACTTAAAGCGCATGGAGGCTTGGGCTTCGGTAAACGAGGCGGACATTGGCTACATAAAAAAAGGGCAGAAAGTGCATTTTACCGTCGATGCCTTTCCGAATAAAACTTTTGAGGGAATAGTTCAGAAGATAAGGCTAAATGCCACGATGTCTCAAAACGTCGTAACTTATGTAGTTGAGGTCGTATTTGACAATAAGGATTTGCTGCTATTCCCATACCTTACGGCGAATTTGAATTTTGAGGTTGCCAGAGCCGACAAAGCTAAGTGCATACCAAATTCCGCCCTGCATTTTACTCCGGACTTTGCCTCGGCCTTCCCTGAGAATAAGGACGCATCTAAGTCTCGAGTCTGGGTTTTATCGGGGGGCTCTGTAGAGCCGCGAGACCTTACATTGGGCATAAGCGACGGAATTTTTACCCAAGTTTTGGGCGACGAATTGAAGATTGGCGAGGAGGTAGTAACCGGAGTTGAGCTTGTTCAGCAAGAGAAGCAAAAAGCTTCAAATCCCTTTGGTCCAAAGCCTCCGCGCTTCCGCAAAAACGGCAAGCAGGGCAATCAGAAATGAGTTTAATAGAGCTTAAAAATATCTGCAAGTCCTACAAGATGGGAGACTTTGTCCTGCCCGTTTTAAAGGATATAACGCTCAGCGCAGACAAGGGCGAAATGCTTGCGCTCACGGGCTCGTCGGGGTCGGGCAAGAGCACGCTTATGAATATATTGGGCTGCCTTGATAGACCGACGAGCGGAGAGTACTTCTTGGACGGCAAGGAGGTGTCTAAGCTAAATAACGACGGCAGGGCGGATGTCAGAAACAAAAAGATAGGTTTTGTATTTCAGAGCTTCAATTTGCTTTCTAGAACCACGGCGCTTGAGAATGTGATTATGCCGCTAAATTACACGGCAAGCCACTTGTCGGAGCGCGAGATGATTGAACGCGGAAAAGAGGCCTTGATAAAAGTCGGGCTTGGCGAGCGAATGGACCACGAGCCTTCGCAGCTCTCGGGCGGCCAGCAGCAGAGAGTTGCCATTGCAAGGGCCCTAATAAATAACCCGGAAATCCTATTTGCAGACGAGCCCACCGGAAATCTGGACAGCCGCATGAGTGACGAAATACTGGATATGTTTTGCCGGATAAATGAAAGCGAGGGCGTAACCATAATCCTAGTCACGCACGAGTCCGACATAGCGGCGCGGGCAAAGCGCGTAATTAAGTTAATCGACGGCAGGATTATATCGGATCAAAGGCTAAGGTAATGAAAAAAATCAGAATTTTAAAAACCGCCTTTCGCTCGATAATGAGAAATCCCATGCGTACATTTCTAACTACGCTTGGAATAGTGATAGGCATAGCGGCTGTCATAGCCCTCATGGAAATAGGAAACGGCGCCCAGGAAATCCTCAAGGAAAACATATCGGCAATGGGCGTAAATTCGATTACCGTAAGGCCGGGTACAAGTATGCACGGCGGCGTTAGTTCGGGCGCGGGTGCAATGGCAAATTTGACGACAAAAGACATAGACGCAATAAAGAAGTCCTGCCCCAGCGTCAAGCTTGTAACCCCCGTAATTTCAGCGCGCGGACAGGTAATTTACAAGGGCAAAAACTGGAATCCCTTCAGCATAAGCGGCGTTGCAGACAACTACTTGGAAATAGGTAATTGGAAGCTCTCAGAAGGCGTTATGTTTGATGAAAGGCAGGTTGCGCGCGGAGCCAAAGTTTGCCTGATAGGCTCGACAATAAGGCGCGAACTCTTCGGCTCCGAGGATCCCTTGGGAAAGGATATAAGGATACAAAATGTTCTATTTAAAGTGATAGGGGTTTTAGCAAGCAAGGGAGCAAATATGATTGGCATGGACCAAGATGACGTTATTTTGGCTCCGTGGACCGCCGTAAAGGCGCGGCTTGCAGGGGCGGGCAGCACTTCCGTAAGCTCCATATCTTCTGGAACTACAACGACAAATTCTCCGTCCTCAGCCTACGCTACCGCTACCTCACTCTACCCGGAGCAGACAGACGACAATATGCCCCCTGTGAGGTTTCAGAATGTCGATAGTATAGTGGCCTGGGCTTACACTCCCGAACTTGTCGATAGCGCGACGGAGGAAATTTCAAAAATTTTACGCAAGAGCCACAAGTTGGCTAATGATGCAGACGACGATTTTCAGATTCGCACAATGGCGGAATTTTCGACTTTCCTCACAAGCCAGACTGAAACTATGACAAAGCTTCTACTTTGTGTGGCTTTTGTGTCGCTTATAGTTGGCGGAGTCGGAATTATGAATATAATGCTTGTGTCCGTAACCGAGCGCACTCGCGAGATAGGCTTGAGAATGGCGGTGGGGGCAAAGAAAAAGGATATTTTGAGGCAGTTTTTGGTCGAATCCGTAGTTATTTGCCTATTGGGCGGGATAATAGGTATAGCCTTTGGGCACGGGGCTACTTTGGTCTTGGCGTTTTTGCTTAATTGGCCGTCGGCGGTTTCTTATCCGGCTTTGCTTTTGTCTGTCGGCGTTTCCGTATTGGTTGGAGTTTTATTTGGATATTATCCCGCTTGGAAGGCGGCGAGGTTGGACCCTATTGAGGCATTGAGGTATGAATAAATTTTCTAATATATTTTTGGCTTTATCCTTGGCTTTGTGCTCTTGCGCAGTCGGGCCTGACTTTGAAAAACCCTCAGACGAATCTATGCCGGTCGGATTTGAGGACGAGCAGGGCGAGTTTAAGGGGCAGGTCGGAGACATCTCTAAGTGGTGGGAATTTTTTGGAGATCCGCTGCTTACAGAGCTTGTGGAAAAGTCGCTTGTCCACAATTTTGATGTGCGCTCCGCAGTGGCGTCTTTGGATGCAGCCTACGCAACTTTGGGGGTGTCGCAAAGCGGGCTATTTCCGACTATAGACGCAAATGCCTCAATGTCGGAGCAGGGGACGGGCAAGGGGGCGACAGCTCCCATGTATTCGGCTGGGCTTAGCGCCGAGTGGGAAATCGACGTATTTGGAGCAACTCGCAGGGGAATTGAATCGAGCTTGGCAAGCTACGAGTATTCCAAGGCGGATTTGCAGGCGGTGCGCATAAAAATTGCGGCGGAAGTTGCCGATAAGTATTACCTGTACCGCTCAAAAATTCAGAACCTAAAAATTACGCGCCAAAATCTCGAAACCCAGATAAAGACCTACGAAATTACCAAAAAGCGCGTGGGCTTTGAGGGCGATTTGGAAGTGGCAAGGGCAGCTGCGCAGGTAGCGAGCACAAAGGCCCAGATTCCGACTTTGGAGGCCGAGGCTATGCAGGCGAGATACGCGCTCGAACTATTAGTTGGCCTGCCCCTTGGAAGCCTGAAAGATAGCCTGTCGGAATACAGGGAGCTGCCGGCCTTTGAGAGGGCGATTCCCGTGAGCGTTCCCGCCGAACTTTTGCAGAGAAGGCCCGATATAATCGCGGCGGAATACGCGCTAAAGGCTGCAAATGCAAAAATTGGACAGGCCAAGGCGGATTACTATCCAAAGTTTTACATAAGCGGCAACATATCTTACAGCGCGCCCGATACCGTAAACGTATTTCAAAATCCCTACGGCTCTTGGAACGTGGGCCCCACCGCAAAGTGGAATCTGTTTAACGCTGGCAAAACTTACTACAACGTGCGCTATCAGGAGGCACTGACGCGCAAGGCTGGTGTAGATTGGGACAGCGTTGTCGCGACCGCCATTAAGGAAACTCAGGACTACATGGCCGCCCTTTCCAAGGAAAGTCAGCGTGTTGAGAGCCTTTTAAAGGCCGTAGAGATGAATAACAGAGCCTACGAAATTTCATTTAAGCTCTATACCGCGGGCGAAATTGAATTTATGGATTTGCTCGACGTTCAAAGAACGCTTCTTTCGTCGGAGCAGACTCTGGTTGAATCGCGCAGGCTCGTGCTCTCAAATATAATATATCTCTATAAGTCACTGGGGGGCGGCTGGAATTTGAGCTTGGAAAATTAAGGCTCTTGCGCGCCGCCAAAATTAGCGCGAGATTTGAATGCTTTTAAGCGCGCTTTGCCGGCAATTAATCGCCGGCTTTATTTGTGGACTTTACAAAGGCAAGCAGCGATATTGCAAGCTGCACTGCGCAAAATAGCGCAAGCCACATTTTCCCCGAGTCCATAAATCCGTAGGAATGCAGGCCAACGCCCATCATATTTACGCCAAACCAAGCCCACGCCGCAACAATGTTGCCTATGCAAGCCAGTGCTAAAATCGCCCTGGGGCCGGCTATTTTTAACACCTTCATATGGACTACAAAGGCGCACCAAAGAACTACCATAAGGGCTCCGTTTTCCTTAGGGTCCCACCCCCAGAATCGCCCCCAGCTCATATCAGCCCAGACTCCGCCAAGCATAGTTCCCGCGAATGAAAACACCATGCCAAAGCAGAGTATCGCATAAACCGTGTTTGCAGTTTCAAGCACCGATATTCTGGAGAATTTACCCAGCCTTGCCGCGTTTGATACAAGTTTGCAAGAGGCTACCAAGCCAGCTAAAAACACACCGCAATAACCCAGCATCATGGGCACTATATGCACGCTAAGCCAGAAGTTTGAGTTTAAAACCGCGCGCATCATTCCCATTGTATCGCCCGAGTAAGGCAGGTTTAGCGCTAGCACTATCGACAAAAATCCAATTGGGGCAGCGGCTATAGCGTAGAGCTTTTTTCTGTATTTTGCGCAGAGAAAAATTCCTAACCCGACAGCCGCCCAGCCTGCAAATATTACGGAGGAATACAGATTCGTGACCGGCGGGCGCATCTGTATAAACATTCTTGCGACAATCCCAACTCCCTGCGCCAAAAAAGCCGCGCACAACATGGGTATTGCAAGGCGCACAAAGACCCGCTTGTCCAGAATGACAGCCACCAGAAATACTATAAAGCTTGCCAGATACAAGATTGCGCCGCGGTAGAATAAATCCAGATGGTTGAAGGCATTTTCAAATTTTATTCTAAAAGACGGAGCAAGCGTTTTATAGAGGCTATCTACGTCTTCAGCTGCGCTTTTACCTTGCGAGAAGTTTGAAACCAAATCTCCATATTGGCTAAAGACTTCCCTGTTTTTGCCGTCCAATTTGGGGCTTAGCAAAAGGTCTAAGGGCGTAAGCCAACGCTCTGTGGATGTCGGGATTAGCTTTGGATTTCCAAAAAAATCCTCCCTCTCTTTCAATTCCTTAAAGAGCTTAAGTTGCTCGTACATGTTGCGCAGAGTCTCGGAATTTTGGCTTGCCGTGCCCGATTTTGAGAGCTCTGCCGAAGCGGCCTTGCCCAGGTCTATCCAGTCTTCAAAAGTCTTGCGTGGACTTTCGCCCTGGAAGTAAAAGGCCATTGAATTTAATGCGTTTTCAAAGACGCCCGCCTTCTCGAGGGCAAGCCTACAGGCTTGGGTAAATGTCGTATTTTCCTCAGAGCTTGCAGCCTTGTAGATTTCGGCGTACTTTTTCTCAAAATCGGCGTAAGAGTAGTATCTGCCGTCGGCCCCGAGCAGATTGGAGAGTTCGCGGTTGTCGGTCTTAAAGAATTTATCTTTAGCCGCATCTTGCGGAAATGCATTTATGTACAATAGCCATTCGCTAGACGAGGCGTATTTGCCGTCTATTTTTACAGAACTTTTGCCGTTTATAAAACGCAGGATATCGGCACTTGCGCTTGAAAGCGGCATGGGGCGCCCGTCCTTTACGGCGGGAAGTTCGCTTAAGCTCCTCTCGAGACTGCGCTGCATCAATGCCCCGTATTTGCCGAAGAAGAATCCGTAAAAAAGTATGGCAATCGAAGCGACTATTCCGCAGATTGTAAGGGTCTTTTTCATCTTCTTGCCTTTGCTATTTTTAGAGCGTACACAATTAACATTCCGCCGAATATGAGAGCTACTGAAACTAGAGGCAGGAGGCTTGCGGGGTTTCTGACCGCCTGCAAAATGCTAACCTTATCGCCCCTAAAGCTAGATTGGTAAAAGGTCCAAGAGCCGAAACTTGCAGGTTCGTTCATTCTTATGAGCTTCTCTACAACTATGTCTTTATAGTGGAATTTCACGAGGCTTGAATATTGCTTTGCGAGTTCGGAATTGTCCCACTTTTGCTCCGTAAACTTTACAAGTTCCACTGAGAAAGGCAGCGTGACAACTTCCGCCTGCTTGCCGGGAGCCGCTCTTAAAATGATATTTGAGTTCTCCTTGCCCTCATTTAACTCAATTATGCCTTCAACCCTCCAAAAACCCTGCAGAAAGGCCGACAAAATAAGCAAAATTAGAGCCATATGCACTGTCGCAAAGCCTATGCCCTCAATGCCTCTTGCGCAGAATCTGAAAGATGAAAAGGCCAAGTTTAGAAGCGCGAGAACCCCAATCGTCATTCCCGCAGGAAGGGGCAAAATACCGTCGAAGGGAAAGCAAATCCAAGACTCAAAAAACTTTGCCTGAACTTGGGATATACCAAGCTCAGGTATCCTGAGAGTTGCAATAAATATGAATATCACCGAGTACAAGAGAAGCCCGGCTGTCAACTTTCTCGAAGACAAAATATATATGAATTTCCACCTGAGCTTTATCATATCGGTAAAGTTCGGAAAATATCAGACGTTAAATCTAAATAGGGCGACATCGCCGTCTTTAAAGACGTAATCCTTGCCCTCAAGCCTGTATTTGCCGGCATCGCGCGCCTTAGCTACAGAGCCTCTGCTTCATACCACCGGAATACCTTCCGATTTTCCGCCCGGCATCCTCCCAAAGATTTACTTTTTTTAACAATGTTTCAATCTGAGGTTTTGCTTCCTTTTTGGGAATTCCTTTTAACGCAGCCATATAATACATAAAACGAATCCCGGTAAAAGACGGATACATATTCTGCTGCTGCGGCGCAAATCCAAGTTTACTCATGTACTCTTTTCCCAGACGAAAAATATCTTTTCCATCTGCACGAACGATTCCGGATGTCGCCATAAGATTTTTTGTCAAAATTCCCATGAGCGTTGATTTCCCGGCTCCATTTGGTCCCAGCAATCCATTGACCCCGGGGTTCATCGTCACACAGACATCTTCCAGCGCCAGTTTGTCTTTGTATCTTTTCGAAATGTGTTCCAATTCCAGCTGCATAGCATCCTCCTATCTACACCTATTTTAATGCTTTGTTCGCTTCCTGCAAGGCCTTATCCAGCCCCGCTTTTTCCATTTTTTCCCGCATTTGCTTTAATGTCTTATCGACATTTTTATATTTGCCACACCACAAACCGCTATATTTTTGCAATATTTCTTGCATCTTTATTTCTGTACGCGCATCCAATTTTTCATTAACAACTTCTGCCGGCACCACATCTGCCTTTTCCGTCATTTTACGAAAAGTCTTTTCTTTGTCTTTTGGCTCTGCATACATCGGATATGTAATCCACATATTATACGGAAGGCTTCCTCGGATTCCTTCGGTGTTTTTACTCATCACACGCCCTTCCTTAAGCTGATAATCGTCTCCTTCTTTCCCATAGCAAATTGCATTTGCCACCTCTTTATCGGTACACACCATTGTCAAAAACCGGTAAGCGGCTTTTTTCTTTTTTGACCAGGAAGCCACTCCCCAGCACATGTTCCTCATAGTTACAAGATAGGGTTTTCCGATCCTATATGTCTTTCTTTCATAAAGATCTGTCTTCTCCGACCTAAAATTCTGACATATTCCCTCCGAACCTTCTACACTAATATCCGAAGTAAAATGTACCGCTATGTCATCTAACGATTCTACATCTTCATAGGCTTTATAATTTTCCGGATTTTTCGCAATTAATTTTAATATTTTCACTATCTGTGGATGGTCCATCAGATACGAAACGTGGTACTTTTCTCCGTTTTTTTCTGCACAAAAAGCAATACTGTCCGCCGGCAGAAGTCCTACCGCTCCCATTATCACGGATGATATCATCTGTTTTTTATCCGTATCCTTTACCTTTATTTGTTTCAAAACAGACAACAAATTACCGCTTGTCACTTTTTTCGGAAGAGTAGACTCATCTACTGCCTCCGTATCCACATACATATAATTTACATACGGTTCACTTTCCAATGTTATTCCATAATAACTTCCCTTCTCCTCTGTCATTTGCCAGATTTTTTCCGGAAATGCCGCCTTTAATTTTTTGCCTTCTTTTGATTTCAGATACGACTTCATATTGTCCAGCAGCTTGTCTTTTATCGCAAGATCATACGATGGTTCCTCCTCCGTTCTTCCTGCTCCGGTAAATAAAATATCTCCCCTTTTTTCTTTCTTAAGGTCTTTTAATGTTTCCATATAATCGGACGGTGCCAAATCCGATTTGCATATCCATTCAACGGCATACCCAAAACCTTTTTTCTTGAGAACTTCATTTATATAATCCGCACGTTCCTGTGACATTTCTCCCTGCATGACAATCTGAAGTTTTGGGGTAGTATCGGCAGTTTTAGAAACATCACTTTGTGATGTATCTGTCTCTTGGCTTGAAACCGTATCAACTATAGTATCATTCACCTTTTCTTGTTTGCACGACACCAGAAATATTAAAACAAACATCATTAACACTGCAACAATATATTTTTTCATCATAAATATCCTTTCAATTATCATCAAAAAATAGAGATACAAAAAATTATTATTTGATTTTTCCTCCCTATATACGCTTATATTCGTGAAATATTTTCATGAGTGTTCTTTCCTTCCTCCGCCTCAAACGATGAATTAAGAAAAGAACGCTTTTTAATGTCCAAATACCAAGCGAAGATCTCCTACCATCACCTCTATTGCCGCAAGGACAAGAAATACTATGGCTATATAATAACATATCACTTTTAACCGATCAAAATGTTTATCATAAAAAAAGATCGCCAATCCTAAAAACAAAATTCCAACAAGAGCATACATCATAATATTTTTTACCTTTCGCCTTCTCTTCCAATTGGACGTTTCTACCAGTATACTTTCCTATATTTCACACATGCAGCGCCCGCAGCAAAAAATACACTGCCTGCTATAATTGCCGCAGTCATGCGCAGCGGATCCGCCTCAATCGTCAATGTCTGCTGCGGGAAAATGGAAATTGCCGAAAACATATGCAATCCATCAAATAAGTTCAGGTAAATCCCATATAAAACCGCTGTCATCAGCGCTGCTCCCGTACTTTGAAAGAGGAAGCAGCAGAAAAATGCCATGCCCGCCATCATCCATATTTCCGACAATATCTGCCATAGCAGTAAGATATCAAATGGCTGAATTATCTGAAGCACGCCAAACGAAAGTACCGCCGCTATCATATACCCAAACACGCCAGCCACTTCGCAGGCAATGATTTGATGTGGTTTCCAGATCAGATACATCAACTCATTGCCATCATGGGAAAAGAAATCTCCCGCATACAGGAGAATCCACCAAGTTGAAAAAAGCGGAACCCATACATGAAGCTGCCGGATGCAGTCAGCCATCTTAATATCTGACTCCGGTCCGGTCAAAATCAGTGCCGCCAGTGCCGGAATCAGCACAAATAAAGCAATCAACGGCACCGCAAACCGCAGCTTATTTTTTGTCATTTGAACAAAATATAATTTACTCATCCTTACGCCTCTTTCAATCTTTGTAAATAGCCCTGCTCAAGTGTGGCATTATCGTCTCCGGCAAAATGACACGCTTCCTCTACCGTCACATTTTCCAAAAGTGTCCCGTCTTTCATAATTAAGACACGGTCACACACCGCTTCCACTTCTTCCACAATGTGAGTGGAAATCACGATAATCTTGTCATCTTTTGCCAATTTCCGGATAATTTCTTTAAAATGACTGCGTTCTTCCGGATCCAGTCCTGTCGTCGGTTCATCCAAAAACAAAATATCCGGATCTCCCAGAATTGCCTGTGCGATACCAAGTCGCCGCTGCATTCCGCCAGACAAATGTCCTACTCTTTCTTCCGCTTTTTCAGACAAATTCACATCGGCAAGCACACGCTCAATCTCAGCCTCTCTTTTGTCCTTCGGCACCTTTTTCGCCGCAGCAAAATAATACATCATTTCTTTTACTTTCAGTTCATGAAACATTCCAAAACGTTGGGGAAGATACCCGATCTGCTCTCCTTTTTGTAACGAAACCACGCCCTCTGAAACCGGATATAGTCCAAGTATACAGCGAAGAAGTGTTGTTTTTCCTGCCCCATTCGGTCCAAGAAGTCCATAGCATCCTTTGTCAAGTTCACAAGTAAATCCTTTGATTGCTTTGTGTCTGCGAAAATTCTTACTTACATTTTCAATCTTTATCATGTCTGCCTCCCTCTGCATTTTGCAATGCCTGCACAAATTCGTTTGGTGTTCTGCTATCATTTTCATCCATTAAATATTTTATGGTCAGCTGTGCCACGTATTTTGTACCACACTCACGCATTTTTAAGATAAAATCATCCTGTAATTTTTCCTCTTCTGTCAATTCTGCCCCTTCCGACAAATCTTTTAAAAGTTCAATTTCCGCCGGATCTTCTGTCTGCCAGTCATACGAGAAAAAGATGTCTTTCAGTGCCGTCTTTCCCGTCGCTTTTATGCTTGACGCCAGCACCTGCAGAGGCGAAACCGTATTCTGCGTCAACACATGATCGCCAAGATCATAATATTCATTTAAAAGCGTGTTAAAAGCAAAACTTCCCGGTATCACGATTACCGTTTTTTCCTGCGCCGGCGATATCTCATTCAGATCAAGAAATGTCATAAGCTGTTTCCATTCTTCCGAAAATTCTGATGTGGTAAATTGTTTTGCTGCCACCAGCGAATTCGTATCGAGTGGATAAACGATCTGCATGTTTCCATTTTCTTCCAGCGTCTTACAATTACCGCCCACTAACGTCACATAAGAAGTTTCTCCTTTACGGACATCTCCATTTTCCGGAAGATTGCTCTCCACTTTTAGTCCTTTTGTGTGAATTGTAAAAGCTGCTGTCTCATTTTTGTTTACCTTCCACATGCCGTTGTCATACAGGTTTTCCGCTCCTGCCACCGGATAGTAAGCAAAAAATCCAGGCAGAAAACAAGCATTTCGATTTGCATAAAAAACCGGACTGCTTCCTTTATAATAAAATGTGAGTTTCGAAGTTTGCTGCGGTGTCTCTACCACCACCTCGTCTCCCTCCTGAGTAAACGAAAGTGTTTCTCCCTCATTCGATTCTATCTTGGAAATCTTGTATCCATGATAGAGTGTAAAATAACATTGCTTCGGTGTATTTTCCGACATAATGGATGCTGTCACTTTTGCC
>URYY01000044.1 GCA_900552245.1 uncultured Opitutales bacterium
AATGACGTCTTCCACCGAAAGTTTATTTCCGCAGAATGATATCATTTGGTCGAGTATGCTTTGGGCGTCGCGCATACCTCCGTTCGCAAGCCGCGCTATTGCAGTGAGGGCTTCGTCGCTTGCGTCTATACCCTCTTTCTTTGCTATGTTTGACAAATGCTTTGCTATGAGCTCCTCCGGAATCGGGCGGAATTCAAAGCGCTGGCAGCGGGAAGTTATAGTTCCGAGCACCTTGTGAGCCTCGGTAGTGGCAAATATAAACTTAACGTGGCTCGGCGGTTCCTCCAGCGTTTTTAGAAGCGCATTGAAGGCGTCCTGAGTTAGCGAGTGCACTTCGTCTATTATGTAGATTTTATACGTGCACACTGTCGGCGAATACTGGCAATCCTCGCGCAGCTGCCTGATTTCATCTATAGAGCGGTTGGAGGCTCCGTCTATCTCGACTACGTCCATGCAGGTGCCCTCCATTATGGACTTTGCTATAGGGTCGTCGTCATCTGGGTGCACGTTCGGGCCGCCCTTTGCGTTTAGGGCTTTTGCGAATATGCGCGCAACTGTAGTCTTTCCCGTTCCGCGCGGCCCTACAAATAGGTAGGCGTGCCCTATGCGCTTTGACTCTATGGCATTTTTTAGCGTGCGCACAATATGCTCCTGCCCGACCAACTCGTCAAACTGCTTTGGGCGGTAGCGGCGCGCTATGACTTGATAAGCTTCTGCCATATCTCAAATTTTGAAAGTAAATAACTGCCCACATTTAAACGCAAGTCTATTCACAAATTTGAGGCGAGATTTTTGCAAGACCCGCAGCCATAGCTCAAGGCAGTGGCATATATTTGTCGATTTCTCTCCATTTAACTATCTAGCTAAATCTAAAACTCCAAAGTTTGAGTATTTTAAATATTAATGAGACATATTCCCCCTAAGAGAAGTGAGCCGTTTATTTAAGTTCAAAATAAAAATCGAAATAGTAGTTGCATGTATGCTCTAAAAAAAGAGCACCACAAGAATTTCCTTGCAATTTACAACCCCTTTCCAATTACAGTAAAATAAATGAACCCGCAAAAATGCTCTTGAAAAATCCGAACAATAATATTCAAATGTGCGCATGAAAAAATTCATCACTTTACTGTTGTTGGCCTTTTCTCTAACGTTTGCAAACGCTCAGGACTGGCCTAACTTTGCCAGGTACGAAAAAGCCAATAAGGAAATCAAAAACGCACCTGTAGCCGTATTTATGGGAGACTCCATAACAGAGGGCTGGATAGGTCAACGCCCCGACTTCTTTAAGTCAAATAACTTCGTTGGCAGAGGCATAAGCGGCCAAGTTACATCGCAAATGCTGATTCGCTTTAGGCCCGATGTGGTAAATCTAAAGCCGAAGTACGTTGTAATTTTAGCGGGCACTAACGACATCGCTAGGAATCAGGGCCCAATTAGCCTGGAAAACATAGCAGGCAATATAAAGAGCATGTGCGAGATTGCAAAGGCCAATGGAATCACCCCCATAATTTGCTCGGTCTTGCCGGCGCATCAATATAAGTGGAGGAAGGAAATTGAACCTGTAAAACCAATTGCGGAACTAAACGCCATGTTAAAGAAATACGCGGAGGAAAATGATGTAGCCTACGCAGATTTCTATTCAGCAGTCGTTGACGAGCGCAAAGGTCTGCCTTTGAAGTACTCCCCCGACGGAGTTCACCCGAACGCCGAAGGCTTTAAGGCTATCGAGCCAATTATTCTTAAATTCCTCAAATAAGCTTGTTACGCTGCGCCCGTTGCGCGTCCTTACTTGAGTCTTTAAAAGAAAAATCCCCTAGAATTATTTTCTCCGGGATTTTTTTTTGTTTTTGAAGTTCGCAGCTTAGAAGCCCCTATTGACGATTGTTTAAATATTACAAATGGCAGGCAAAATAAAAAATGATTCTGAGAAAATACGAAAAGTCCGATTTAGCCCCTATAGTAGAATTGTTTAAAGATACAGTTTACGCTGTAAATTCGAGAGATTACACAAGAGAACAAATCGACGCTTGGGCCGGCGGCAAAATAGATTTAGATTCTTGGCAAAGCTCCCTAAGCGCACACGACACAATAGTTGCCCTGGAAGGCAATCTCATAGTGGGCTTTGGCGACGCCGCTAAAGACGGCTATCTCGACAGGCTATACGTTCATAAAGATTTTCAGAAAATGGGAGTTGCTACAAATATATGCGACATGCTCGAAAAGCTCTCAAATTCGGAGTATATGTACACACATGCATCAATAACAGCCCGCGCTTTTTTTGAAAAAAGAGGATACTGCCTGAAAGAAGAGCGACAAGTATTAAGGAGGGGAATAATCCTAAAAAATTATCTAATGGAAAAGTTCCTCAAAAAAACTCTATAAAAGTAGCATAAACTCTCCAAATTATGCTGAATTAAGCATTCCCAAGAGAAAGGGCAGAAATATCCACAAAGCTCCAAAATCTCGCAAAGAAAAAGCAAGGGAGCGGAAAGACCCAAATAGAACTTTAAGGCAATTTAAGGCCTTTTAAAATATCTTCCGCATTTCCCCCAAAAAAAGACCAAAGAAAAGAATCTAACAAAAAAAGCTCCCAACCCAGGGAGCTTTTTTGTTAAAAAAGATGCGAAGCTTAGGCTTTCTCTACGAGCCCCGCCTTTATGGCCTTGGCGCAAACCCACATGCGCTTTACCTGCCCATTTGCAAGGCGAACGCGAATGCGCTGAACGTTGGGTTTGAAAACGCGATTATTCTGCTTAACAAGCTGCAAACCGATACCGCCGCTTTTCTTGCTCTGACCTTTGTGAATGATTACGCGACCTTTTACCGGACGCTTGCCTGTTACTGAACATACTCTTGCCATGATAAATTCTGCTCCTATATACTTCTTTGTAAAATCGAAAGCAAAACAAGGTAGCACCAAGTTTTAGCTTTGCAAGTTTTTTTTAACTATTTTGTTTTGACAGATACAAACAAAGCCTACGCATTCTTTTCGGCAACCGCCTTTGCGATAGCCTCTTTGCGAGCCTTGTTAGCATCCTTAGCCAAGCGCTCCCTAAGCTTTCTGCTGCGCGAGGCCGCGGCACGTTGTCTTGTCGGGTTTGGCTTTTTGCCGGCTGCCTTGCAAATTGGCTTGCGCTTCGCTTTAGATGTCCATGCTATTAGTCCGCTCATTTCTCTTCCTTTTTAGCTTTTTATTTGAAAATTAAATGTGCGAAGCTATCATTTTTTTCAAACAATTCCAGTTTTTTTTTCAAAAAAATTGCAACTTTTCAAAAAAACACTTGTTAAACCCTTCAATGATGAGCAACTACAAAAAGCAAGACGGTGCTCCGGCATCGAATTTAAGCGCCTCGCAGCCGCAGGACGAGGATTCTCTGCTCATGCTCGAGGTATCTAGAGGCTCCGACCACGCATTCAGAATGCTAGTTGAAAAGTGGAAAAATTCACTGATAAATTTCTTCTACCGCTCAGTCTCAAACGCGGCAAGCGCCGAAGATTTGGCGCAGCAAACTTTTATAAATCTCTACAAGGCGCGCAACTACTACGAGGTCAGGGCGAAATTTTCCACATACCTCTTTAAAATAGCTCGCAACGTGCTCATAAACGACTACCGCAAGTCTATGCGAGCACCCGCGATGTGCGAGCTAAACGACCGGATAGATTCGCCGGCAGATCCCGACAGGCGTCTTGAAATAAACGAAATAGAGGAGGTATTTATGCGCGCCACAGAGGCCCTACCCGAAAACCAGCGCACCGCCATACTGCTTTACAAGCAGCAGCAGCTCAGCTACGAGGAAATCGCCCAGACAATGAATAGCTCTGTTGGCGCAGTTAAAACTTGGATACACAGGGCCAGACAATCTCTAAAAGAAGCTTTGGAAAGGAGCGGACTTTATGAATAACAAAACTGCAAACGCATTGATAGATGATTTCTTGGAAAGACAAAGCCTTTCCGCATCAGATGATTTCTGCGAGATTTTAAACGAGAAATTAAGCTCGGAAAATTTCAAATATTCGATAGTGGACGACTTTGTATCGGCACAGCCAATTAAGGTTTCAAGTGCATTTTCGGCCGGAGTTTTAGGCGCGATTTCGAAGTTTAAGCGCGCGGAGGCCCTAAAGCGCTTCTGCTCTTTTGTGGGCGCTTTTGCTGCGAGTATCGCGATATCCTACACGGCCTTCTTCTACTCCGGACCTAGAATAAATGAGCGGGTTATCGCAAATGAATTTGCTCTGCTTGACAGCGAAATTACAAATTTCAACACCTACGCCGCCGAGCTTGAATCTTTCAATGCAGACTTTTACGACTACGACACGTCTATATACGGAATGTAGAAGGTGCGCCAGTCGCAAAAATGGGGTACTGGGGGACGGGCTCGATTGCCCGTCCTCTAATTTTTTAGCTTACTTAGCAAGGGAGATATAGCGGCAATTCCGAGGCAAGCCCAAACGCAAAACTTGCTCCTCTATGAAATTAAAGCTCGCAAGCATAAGCCCACAAAAAGAAATTAATACCCCCAAGGCAATTAGCACAGCAAGTTGCTCAGAAAAAATCTAAGGAAAATGACTGCTGCATTTTGCAAAATTAACTATAGAACAAAAAAGAATTGCTCTCAAAACAAGAATTAGAAATAAACAAAATCAACCGAAAGCTCAGCCTTTTAAAGCCACAAAAAAGCGCAAGCCAAAGAGCCTGCGCTTTATCAAAGTACTGAAATTTAACTACTGCTCCTGCTCCTTTGGCAGGGCAATATTTATAGCGTCCGAAACTACCGTAGTTGCAGATATATTTCTGAGGAAGTTCGTTGCGCTTTTAGCGATATTCTCAAGCTCCTTTGACTTATCCTTCTGATCGGGAACAGTAAAGGAGATTGCGTAAACTATGTAGCCGCTGCCGCCGACGGTAATCATATCGGAAACGCCGCCGGCCTTCATCTTGGGAAGGACGTTTGATAGAACATCCAAAGTGGCAAACATGGCCTGCGTCTGGAAAGATTCGTTGGCGAAGGAGAATTTTTCAATCTCGGAAGTTTCAAAGCCATCGGCCTTGGAGAGCTCCTTGAAGGATTTTATTCCGCCCTGCTTTACGGACTCCGCGAGTTTCTTTGACAGAGCCTGACCCTTTTCAGAAAAGAGCTTTGCGCGCTCCTGAGCCTTGTAGGCGTCGGCAACTGCCTGCTTTATCGAATTAAAGTCCGGTATAAATGAAGGCTTGCTCTCGCGGAAGAAGACCAGCCATGCGCCGTCTTCAGTCTCGACGGGATCAGTGTAAAACTGCTGGCTGTTAAGCCCAAACGAAGCCTTAAAAACTGCGGCGGGAACACCCTTTGGCAGCTCCTTGTCGGTCGGGCGGACAAGCGGCAAGCTCTTTAGCTCAAGCTTTGCGTCGGATATAATCTTCTTAAATTCATCTGAAGCCAACTTTGCGTCTGCGTCGTATATATTTGTGACGATTTCATCGGCCTTGCTCAAAGCCGACTTAACGCCCAATACGCGCTTCAAATCGTCTATTACCTTCTGGCGAACGTCCTTTAGTTCCGCTATAAGTGGCTTGCCGTCAACGTAAGATAGGTACTTCGACATTGTGCTGCGGTAATGCCCGGCAATCTCATCTTCCGTAAACTTAGAAGCGTCGAGCTTTTCAGCCGGTATAAAGGCAACGTCAACCGCTACAGCCTCAGGCACCCTGAAAGACTCTTTGTTGGCATCGTAAAAAGCCAAAAGCTGCTCGTCTGTGGGTTTGATTTCAGGATTAAACTTTGAGTACTCCATCTTGGCTATCGCAAGGTTCCATAGCCCGTAAGCATCGCTGTATGCCTGCTTGACTTCCTCGTCCAATACAAAGCCCGGGCCCTGTATTAAATTCTGCATTCTGTCAACCAAGGCATTTTGCACAAGCAACATATTGAACGCGTCGCGCCCCAAGCTGTTTTGCTTTTCAAAGTTATCTACAAACACAGACCAAGCCTGCTCGTTGAAGGAACCGTCGGCATTCTTAAATATTGGGCGAGAGCGTATGTAGGCCTTGAACTCTGCGTCTGATACTTTATTGATAGCCAAATCGCGAGCCAATGCTAGCAGGAAGGCCTGCTTTAACATCGTCGACTGCAAGCTCTGCTGGGTGGGAGTTTCGCCATTTAGGCGGATTTCAAGAATTGACTGCTCCTGAAGCTCGCGCATCTGCGCCTGGCTATTTAGATTGTAGCCGTAAAAATCGCTGCTTGTAACTCTTGCAGCCGGAACGTTATCGCCAAAGAAGGGTATCGAAGAGCCTATGGTAAATACAAAGGCCACGATAATCACAAATAAAAGCACTGAGAATATAACCTTGTGGTGCTTTTGCAATAGAACCTGAATCCAAGTAATCATAAATGTTTATAAAAATTTAAGCGTCAGAAGCTAAAGATTTGATTTAAAGCTGTCAAAACAAATTCACCTTTCTTTTTTGTTGTCTTGAAAAATTATTTTCGGCTATTATCGCCGGTATAAATAAGCCAAATTAAACAAGCAGATGCAAAAGATAGACACGGCATTCGTACTCGGGGCTGGACTCGGAACAAGGCTTAGGCCGCTTACTGAAAATACCCCAAAGCCAATGTTGAAGATAGGCGGCAGACCCTTGATAGAAATAATTTTTGACAAGTTGCTGGCAGCCGGAGTAAGAAAAATCATAGTAAACACCCACCATGCAAGCGGCGTTTACGCCGAATATTTTAAGGGCGATTCCTACAGGGGCGCAAAGCTGCAATTTATACACGAACCCACGCTATTAGATACGGGTGGAGCTCTAAAAAACGCCCTGCCCATATTGGACGAACACAGAGGCGTATTGGTCTATAATGGAGATATCCTAAGCGATGTAAACATAAGCGCCTTTCTAGAAAAATTTGCGCTTTCAAACGAGCCTGCCAGCCTAGTTTTGAGAGACTGCGGGAGCAATAAAAACGTGTCCGTAAAAGGCGACTGGGTTTGCGACATGCGCTTTGCGCTCGGTGCAAGCTTCGATAAGACCGCGCAATTTACAGGAATTTTTGCGGCAAGAGGAGAATTTTTTGAACTTTTAAAAAGCAAAAGTGAGGCAATATTTTCAAGCGTCGATATATTTTTAAGCCTCATAAAATCTTCACCATGCTCGATTAGCGCGCACTTTGACAACTCCGCTTGGAACGACATCGGAAGCATAGAAGTCTACGAGAAATTAAGATGATTTGCGATACGGAAGACAAACTGAAAAAACTGGGCTTTACCCCCGAGCCAAACTCTCTTAAGCCAATAGCAAAGGGCGGCTCCATGCGCTCGTTTCTGCGCTTTGAAAGCGGGCAAAAGCCTTACATATTCTGCGAATATTCCGCCGAAAAAGAGGAAAATTTTTTGTACGCTAGCATAGCGGATTTCCTTAAGCAAAACGGAGTGAACGTCTGCGGTATCGCCCTCCACGACACGGGTAAAAGAATATTAATAATGGAGGATTTGGGGGAACTTGACCTTCTTGATTTCTCAAAGAAAGCCGATGATTTTTCTAAGGGAAAGGCCTACAAAAACGCCTTGCAAGAAGCTTTTAAAATACACACTAAAGCTAGCGCCTCATTCAAAGTTAGGCCCATAAAACTCATGCCGGGCTTTGATGAAAAGCTCTACGAGTGGGAGCATGACTACTTTTATAAAAATTTAATTTGCGAACTTCTCGGTCTTAAAGAGCAAGCCCCGAAAGAGGAATGGCGCGATATGATAGCAAAATTTCTAAGCCTTCCGCAATGCTTGCTGCACCGCGATTTTCAGTCTCAAAATATAATAGTAAATCCCGAAACTCTTGAAACAAGCCTAATAGATTTTCAGGGAATGAGAATAGGAGTAAATTGGTACGACCTAGGTTCGCTTATATTCGACCCATACTCGGACTTGGAACCTAAGCTCAGAGAAAAGCTCTTTAAATTTTACTGCGAGCTCTCAAATTTAAATCCAGACTTAGAGCGCAATAACTTCTTGGAGCTATCGAGCCAGCGGCTTATGCAAGCACTAGGCGCTTTTGCCTTTTTATATAAAAATAGGGGAAAGTCGGAATATCTAAAATACGTAGTTCCCGCGCTAAAAAACCTCTTGTTTTGCGCGCAATCCTGCGGGCTTAAAGATACGGCAAAACTTGCGGGCAAAGCTCTTGAAAAGGCTAAATCCATGGCTTGACATTCCCTAAGCTTTGTGTGAGAAACACCCCATGCAACAGAATTCTCAAGAGCGCAAGATGCGCGTTTCGCGCTTCATGGTATTTAGCTACATACTTGTAGCTATTATGATAATCTTGCAGCTATTTTTGATGGCTTGGCTTGAATTTACCTGATGTACTTTTGCCCAAAAGCTCAAGCGATACTTGGGCATTTTATTTATACATACATCTACAAGCCCCAATAAGTTTCTTTAATTATTCCCAAGCTAAAGAGCGGCTATTTAAATAAGGGCAAGTATAAATAGCCTGACTATCTAAGCTAATGCATATTCTTAAAAGTAAAATCAGCAAATGGAAAATGTCGTATTCCTAAAAAGAAAATCTGCCAAGTGCCTGCAATTCCTTGAGTATTTTTTAACAGAAGCCGCCGCAACACAAATGCAAGAACTTGCACCCACACAAAAAAGCGCCGCAATAAAAACGGCGCTTTGACTTAGACTTTCCTAAAAATATTAGCGCCTCACGAATCTGCGGCGCGCAAGCGCAAGAGCCATTGCTGCAGCTCCGAATATCATCGCTACGCTTGCCGGCTCGGGAACGACGTGGGTGTAGGTAAGTACGAGATTATTATCAACAAAATCAAGCGACCAAGAATCGCCATCGTTTGCCTTTATGACGTTTACGAGAGAATTCTCGCTATCGCTACTTGCCTTGTAGGCCTCGCCAAACTGACTCCAATCTGAAGCCGAACTTATAAGCAGATAATCAAAAGTTCCCTCTTGGTTAAAAGCGGAAAAATCAAGTTCAATAAGGCCGCTAAACTCGCTAATTTCGGCTATATCTATGGAAGAAACACCATCTATATCCGCAACAAGCCTCAGAATACCGCCCATTTGATTTGAAATAGAAGTGCCGCTTGCGCCTATTAGGCTGAATTTTGAAGTTACAGTCACGCTGTTGCCACTGCCCTGCAAAATTAACTTTGCCTGTCCGCTATCGCCGCCCACTGAAAGCTCGTAGGCATTCAAAGTGGAGTAGCCTGAAATGTCTATTGAGGCGGAATCAACTACGGATACAGTTGCACCCTCTATGCTCTTCCAAGTCAGAGAGGAACTGTTTTTTAATACTAAAGAGGCAGAATTAGAAAACTTAAGTCCGTTTGCAAAAGTAGCAAAACCATTGTCGGTAAAGCTTGAATTATCCAAGGTCCAAACCGAAGTTCCCGAGAATGTATTATCATCTGTTAAATCATTAACAACACCGACGGATACAGAGGTGTTCTGCATAGTAAACTTTGAATTTCCGGAGAAGGCAAATTGAGCAAACCTGCCAACGGTTGAGCTTGTATCATTTCCAGTAAACGTTGCGCCATTTTTTAGTACCAACTCTCCGCCGCTTGCAGTAATTACAGGGTAATCTGCAAGACCCAAATACGCTCCATCGACAACCAGTTTTGCATTATCTTGTATGTAGAGGCCGTCGCGGTGCCCCATATTGAATCTCGCACCATCAGAGACGTTTGCAACTATATCGCCAGCTAAAGTAACGCTAGTTGCGCCCTTTTCAAACAAGGCTCCGTCAGACACATTTAAAGTAGTGCCTTCAACACCCGTGTATGTGCCCGTAGCACTCAGTGTTGTCTGCGCGCCACTGATATTTATAGACGTTTTGTCGACGAGCGATAGGCCGGTCAGAGATCCGCTCGTAGGATTTTCATCGCCGGGTTGGCTTGTGAAATTTAGAGAGGAAGTCCCAGTTAAAACCAGCGAGGAGGCCGAGAAGGTTGCGCCGTTTGTAACGTTTATTTTAACGTTTGCGGCAGCTCCGCTTTCCGAGGTTCTAGTTTCAACGCCGCTTAATGCATTTAGGGTTGAACCCAAGCCGCTCAGGTTTATCTGGGCATTGTCCTCGAGATATATGGGGCCAGAATTGTAAGTTGAGAATGTTGAGCCCGAGAGAATATTTGCCTGAGAATCTCCACTAAATACTATCTCAGCTGAGGCGTCCCAAAGGCCTACAAAGCCAAACTTTGCCCCATTTTGCAAATTTAGCTGGGAGGAATTTGCAAATTTAATGTCAGACCATATTATGCGTCCTTCGTAAGATGTAGCATCCAAGACAAATTTTGACTGGTCGGAAAAATTGAATGCCGCGTATGAGGCGTTAACTGTAGAATTTGTAAGGACAATCTCGGAAGTACCGCTGCCAAAGAACGAGCAAAAATTACCCATTGTAAGGGTGGAATCGCTCATCAAGAACTTTGAATTTCCCAGTAATTCGAGCGTCCTATTTGCAGGAAGCGACAAATCTCCACCATCTCCAACATTGTAGGATGCGCCGTTTACAATATTTAAAGTGGCGTTATTTAGTGAAGTTTTTAGCATGTATGCGGACAGATCCAAGCCGTCTATATTTATGGAGCTTCCGGAAGTTGCAGCTCCGTCTATTACAACGCTTCCGCTCGCATTGGGAATGGCATCCCAAATTGAGGAATCGGACCAATCGTAGGCTTTATCTGACTCCGTGAAGGTGGCGGTAAACGCAAGCAAGCTTGGGACGGCAAACAAGGCCGGCAGAAGCTGGGAACACAGTAATTTTTTGGTATTCATGGGTAATTAAGATAAGTAATAGTTTGATTAAATAAGCCGAGCGCCACACAAAATGTGTAAGAAAAAACACAGGCTTTGTAGCTAGTGTTATAGACAATATCAGTTGAGTCAAGTTTTTTTACTATTTGATGTGCTAGTAACTTAAAAAATTTGTTTAACCTGAACTATCTGAAATTTATTGCAAATACATTAGAAAATTAAAAAAACACAAAAAATTTGCCGATTAGTGTCTAGAGCGACTCTTTTATCTTGAAAAATTGCAAGAGTACTCAATACTGTTGGTAGATTTTTACACAGCGCTAATTTATCAAAGTAAAAGAAGGAAACACAATGTCAGAAGACAATAAAGATTCAACACCAACAAATATTCCAAGTTTTGAACTTCCAAAGGCTGCCGCGCCGACAGTCCGCTTTGGAGAGCAAGAAGCCCCAAAGACAGTTCCATCTTTTGCAAGTTCAAGGCCTGCCGACTTTGGGACAATGCAGAGTGCCTCTCATGAGGAAAGTGCGGCGATGGTTGCAGTCGACGCGCTCTGTGCGGTTGTTGCCGTTGCATTCGCGGTTTTGACTTTTTTAGAAATGTAGGATAATATGCCAACAATTCATATAGATTCATCAAACTTTGACTCAACTGTAAACTCAAGCAAGGTTGTCCTTGTTGACTTTTGGGCTCCCTGGTGCGGACCTTGCAAAATGTTAGGGCCTGTGCTCGAACAAGTGGCCACTGAACTCGACGGAAAGGCCGTTATTGCGAAGGTAAATGTTGACGAGTCGCCGAACTTGGCGGCGCAATTTAACGTATCAAACATTCCCACTCTCATATATTTTAAGAATGGGAAGGTTGCCGATATGGGCCTGGGTCTGACCACTAAAGACGCAATTGTGGCAAAGCTTAAAGCTTTGATGTAATTGAGGCTCAAAGACTACTTTTAAGACCGCTCTTGGGCGGTCTTTTTTTTTGCTATAAAAAGATACCCGATAGCGTTTTACTAAAGTTAAGCCTATCGGGGTTTCTAGCCTCAAAGATTGCAAAGTCTGTAAAATAAGCATATCCAATTTCAAGTTGCAAAAAACAGTGATAAGTTCTGAGAATTGGCTGATTGCCGTACATTTAGGCAAATGAGTATAAATTTTAAGAAAACTAAGCAAAGTTCTGAGCGAACATACAAATTTAAGCGAAATTGCAACAACTATAAAGGCGAATTAAACTTCTAAATTTGCCTGTAAAATTAAAGAAAAAGCGGCACTCCAAAATGAAGCACCGCCAAAATAATTGCTTACTAGATAATAAAAAGATACTACTTGCGCCTGCGATAAACTGCAAAGCCCAGGGCTAGCGCACCAAGTACTGCGGCGTAAGTTGCCGGTTCCGGAACGTTTGAGCTAAAAGACAAAGAATATTCAAGTTTTCTAAAGTCCCCTTCTTCTTCATTAGGGCTAGTATTTGTGTCACTCTCAGTGAGAGTTATTTCAAAAATCCCCTCATCAGTTTCTATTGTCACAGTTCCGTTATACTGCAGATCATACCGCGTACCCGCTATTAAAGCCTCCCAAGAAGAATTGTTATTGAAGCTAGACCAAAATCCGAGGTTGAAAATCTCTTGAGTGTGCTCTACACTTTTTGAGGTATCAAAATCAGTAAAGTCAAAGAGCTTCAAGCCCTGTATTTGAGAATTCTGAAAACCGCCGTGGCGCTTATTGCTAATATATCCGGTAGATCCGTCTTCAGCCATATCAAATTTCCAGACAATTCCCGTAAACTCTTCATTTGAGGTATACGAATTTTCAGTCGCGCTAAGGGCGTTAAAAAATTCCCACATTTCAAAATTTATCTGAGAATTAGAACCGATTTCAAATAGAGCGTTGGCAGTGCCAATTATCACACCTTCCTCTTCCCGATTTACGTTGGGGAACTGCTTGTATTCTTGATCTGGCGAAACATCTGTCAGATCAAAGTAATAATAGCCCTCATCATAGGTTATTTTCTCCTCGGGCTTTGTGTTTAAGTCAACGGTGACAACTTCAGAAAACGCCCCATGGGCAATGGCTGAAGCCGCCAGAATTGCTGTTATGTAACTCTTCATAATATACCTTTCTCTTATTAGAACTGTTCTATATTAAATTGCATAAAGCAGGATTTTCAAATCAAAGTTTATATTAACGTAACATGAAAAAGAGCATTATAATTCTTTTTAGTTTAGATGCTCTACTATTTGACAATTAAAATGTTACAAAAAACAGATTAAATGCAATACGCAATAAATACGTTAAAACAAGCTTAATTATATAGAGTTTTTTAGTTCAATTTTCAGAAATTACGCATAGCATAAATCTAGTGTATTTATAAAAAAACCTATCAAATTGAGAATAAAACAAGAGAAGTTTGAGAATATAAGAGGCCCGCAAGTATAGGATTTAGTTATTTAATATAATGTGAGGGCTCAAGAACTTTATAACTATATATTTTATAGAAGGTTTATAGACAAAAAAAAGAGCCCCTCTCAGGGCTCTTAAATTTTCTTGAAATTAAGCAACAATTATCTGCCGAAAACTTCGACTTCAATGTAGGCGTTTGTCTCGTTAGTGCTGTTGCCGTTTGAGTACAAGCGAACGTAGCGTGCCTTTACAGGCGGATTTACAACTATGAGCTTGCCCTCGTTTGTCTCTATCCAAGCCTTGTCCTTACCGGCACCGAGCTTTGAAGAGTTATCGTGGTCGGCATTAAATACCGTAGTAACGCCATTCTTGAACTCAGGGTCGTCGGATAGCTGCACAACTACATCGTTGTAAGCCCTCTCCTCTCTGTGATAGTGCCAGATTGCAATCGCAAAAATTTCGGACTGCTTTGCGAGGTCTATCTGAACCCACTGAACCCCGCCCATAATTTCAACGACAGACTCCATGCCAGCCCCCTTATTGCCATCGGTAACTTGCCTTAGCTCTCCGGTTATAGGGAAGTCGTCAGAAGCGCTTACCTCCTTATTCAAGGCGATGTTTGTCACATCGGCGGGAACTGTCGGCGTGGGATTCGGAGCCTTGGACCTGTCGAGGTTTGCCAAGTTTACAGGAACCGGAGTTCCCTCCAAACCCGACGGAGGCACCTGAAGCTTCAATACCTTAGTGTCCGCCGCGCTCAAAGCCGCGGCAAACAGCGCCATAATACCAAATACTGCTGTAATTTTCTTCATAATAAAAAATCCCTTTTATCGATTTTATATGTTATGCTACAAAGTCTTCGTCCTTGAAGTAAAGCATTTTCTTTGCCTCTACAGCCTCATTTACCTTGTAAACTGCAGCTTCAGCCTCAAATGCATGCTCACCGTCGCAGTTCAACTTCTCCTTGCCGCGAATTGCGTTAAAGAAGTTCTCCAAGTGCGGCATGTGAATAGGCTTTGTCAAATTCAACTCAAAGCCGTATTCCTGCGGTGGCTTGGATTCGCGAGCGTCGGCAACCTTAGCCTCAACCATAGCCTTCTTGATTAGAGTGCCATCAGCAACCAAGGCATTCCACTTTTCCTCAATTTCGGGGCGATTCTCTTTGTAAATCTTCGTAAGCGCCGGATTTTCAGACATCCTTATCGTGCCTTCCGTGCCCATGAACTGCTCAAAGTAACCACCCATAGCTGTTGTGGTCAAAACCTGATAGAAAGCGCGAGCCGGCTTCTTCTGGTAGGTTTCGAACTCGTAAATGCACATTACGTTGTCGTACCAATCCTTG
>URYY01000045.1 GCA_900552245.1 uncultured Opitutales bacterium
CTTATTTGCGAGCCGCTGAGGGCGAGATACACGCAGTCTATACCGCCCGTTGAAAGTTTTCTTTCGGCGTTTACTATTGCAGCTTGCGCTAAGTTTGCCGCCTTTTGCTGGTTTATTATATCCGCTTTTTTTACACCCGCAGAGGTGCTTAGCCCCAGGCTTAATATATTCACGCTCGAGTCGTCCGACACCTCCGCAGTAAGCGCCAACATCTTTGAAGTGCCTATTTCCAAAGCCAAAACTATACGACTATCGCTCATTGGATTCCTTGCGCATTGTAACTATTGCCCTAGACTCGAAAGACAGGTCTATCTTCTCTATGCCCGACAAACCGTCTTGCTCGTAAAATCTGAGTATATATTCAAGTTTTTTTAACTGAAAATCAATATTGTTTGCGTGGAAAATTATTTTTGTCTTGTCCGAGTTTGTGACGACTAAGATGGGAAGCGTTATGCTGTCAAGTTCCTTTGCATTTACGGTTCTCCAAGTTTTAAAATGTTCGGGAAGCGCAGCTTTTGCCTTTTTCACAAGTTCGTCTATCTTACCTGCATATTCGTACGGCTCAAATAGCCTTTCATTTTTTACTATTGGAATGCCAATTACCCAAGGAAGCTCCATTAGCTCGTCGCGCGATATGCACACGGGGTCAAAAATTACGCCCTCCTTGGCAAGCGCATATTCGCAGATCCTTTTGTTTTGAGAAATTGCCACTCTCGCGCACGGCCTGTACTCCTGAATCTCTATCCTTATTTTATCCGGATAGATTTTTTGTATATTTGCCGACTTTACTTGCGAGACTCTCTCAAATTTTTCCTTCAGGCTCAATATGTCTATGTCGGCCAAATTTTGAACCGGCGGAAACAGCCTATTTTCGGCCGCCCAGGACTTGCTTATGTGGCCGTCCGTCTTGTACTGAATTACTTTCAGCTCTTCGGTACTTGGGGTTAAGAGCCTGTCTATCTCCCCGCTTTCGTACATTTGCCAAGCTCCGAAAGCCAGGCCCGATATTATTGCCAGATAAAAAATCCGCTTGATTAGTTTTGCCGCAAAGCGCAGGCGCACGCGCCAAGTTACGCCCGAATTTTCAGAGCTTTTCGAGCTTTTTAAGTCCTTCCAAGTTTTACCTGCGTCTCTTTCCACTTTCAGAATCTGCTTATCGCCCCTTCCAGCATCTTCTGGCAGAGCGATTCAAAGGTGTAGCCCATGCAGGAGGCGCTCTTTGGCAGCAGGCTTGTCGGCGTCATGCCGGGCAGGGTGTTTAGCTCTAAAACTACGAATTGATTACTTTCGCTTAGCAGAAAGTCCACTCGCGCAAAGTCCCTGCAGCCGCAGGCCCTAAAGGCCCTCTCTGCGGTGGCTTTTATGCGGATTTCGTCGGACGAGCTCAGCTTTGCCGGAAATTCGTAGCGCGTTGCGCCAGCCGTATATTTTCTTTTAAAGTCGTAAACGCCACCCTCCGGGATTATCTCCACGATTCCCATTGCCGCACCTTCTATTACGCCTACCGAAAATTCCCTGCCTTTAAAAAATTCCTCCAAGAGCCACAAGCCGTCTTTTATTTCGCCAAGTTCCCTTTCCAAGTCGGATAGCCCCGATATCTTTTTTAGCCCCACGCTGCTTCCCTTGTCGGCGGGCTTTAAAATCAGATTTTCGCCCAGTAGCGAAATTGCGGCTTCCGCCGAGGGCTTTTTTGCGGCGTCAAAAGTTAACCCGCGGGCGGTTGGAATTTTTGCCTGCATTAAAAGCGCCTTTGCAGCAGACTTATTCATGCAGACTCTGCTTGAGAGGGAATTTGAACCCGCGTAGGAAAATCCGCGCCGCTCAAGCTGCTCTTGCAGGGTTCCGTCTTCGCCGTACTCTCCGTGCATTGCAGGAAATACAATGT
Organism: uncultured Opitutales bacterium; assembly: GCA_900552245.1. Taxonomy (GTDB): domain Bacteria; phylum Verrucomicrobiota; class Verrucomicrobiia; order Opitutales; family Intestinicryptomonadaceae; genus Intestinicryptomonas. The sequence goes on from URYY01000045.1 coordinate 1,886, forward strand.
GCTTCTTGCTGTCGAGGGCTTCGGGCAATTCGTTTTTGTCGAGCCTGAAAGATTCGCATTCAAAAGATTTTGAGAGGGCCTCAAACACAAATTTTCCGCTCACAAGCGACACTTCTCGCTCGGAGGATATACCGCCCATCAGCACTGCAACTTTAAATTTTTTCATAGATTAAATATTTTCTTTGCCTCAAAATAGATATCGCCTGCGCCTACGAAAGCCACGCACTTTCGCGATTCGTCGGAATTTTTAAACTCCTCCAAAATATCTCGCATTTCTCCGCTTCGGGCAAGCTTAACATTTTGAGAAGTTAAAATTTCCGAACCTGCTTTGGCGTCGAAAAGTTCGCTCGCCGCATACACCGGAAGCACAAAAACTCTGTCGCCAAGTTTTGCGCGCGATTCCAATATAGCCTTAAAATCTGCCGCAAACCTCTTTGTGCGCGTATAGCGGTGGGGCTGGAAAAAGATTAGCTTTCTTGCGCACTCCCTGGCGTCCAGCCAGTTTAAAAATGCCCGCAATTCGTTTGGGTGGTGCGCGTAATCGGCCACTGCAAAGAGCTTTTCGTTTGAGACAAAAACCTCTTGCCTTCTAGCAACTCCCTTAAAATCGTCAAAATTTTCCAGACCAAATTTAACGCCGAAGGCCGCCTTCAAAGCGGCTAGCGCCATCATTTTATCGTAGGCCATAAAGTCGTTTGCGGGAACTTCCACTTCGAGTACTTGAGCCTTTGCGTTTTTTGCGGCGCGGGCCAATAATTTGTCTGCCTTTGGAATTATCACAAGGCGCTCGGTTCGGGAAAACAGCCTCTCAAACATTTTTTCAAGCGCAAAAAAGTCCGCGTAAGTATCGGTATGGTCCAAGTCGCCATTTAGCGCCACTGTTATTTCCGGCGAGAAATTCTCTATGGTTCCGTCGCTTTCGTCCAATTCGGCCGCGAGGAATTTTTCGCTTTCGCAGTATTTTGAGGGTAAAAATCCGACGGGAATTGCGCCAGTTATAAATCCGGCATCAATGGAGTTTTTCAATATTGCGTGGGCGATTAGCGATGTCGTGGTGGTCTTGCCGTGACTTCCGCAGACTCCTATTAGGCGCCTCGAGCGGGCAATTTCAGCCAGGGCTTCTCCGCGCCTTAAAAATTTTCCGGCCTCAGCTTTCTTAAGCGTGTCCGCATCGCGCTTTAAGGCGCTTGTTATTATGAACTCGTCAACTTTAGATTTGGGAACGCGAGACTTCTCAATCTCAATTCCCCTCGACTTTAGCATGTCTAGCACAAGCCCGTTTGGAGAGTCGTCAAAGCCGGAAATTTGGCAGCCTCCTTCAGCTAGAAATAGCGCAAGCGGCGCCATTCCCATTCCGCAAATACCACCCATGAATATCTTTTTGGACACCGTCTAAATTCCCTTAAATTTGGCTATTTGCTCTATGTCGGAAATCATCTTAGATATTGAGTTCGACTGGTCTATAAGCTCCAGATTCTTCCTCATTTTTTCTCTGAGCTGCTCGTTTGAGGCAAGTTCCAAAATTTCGTTTTCAAGGGTGTCTATATTGCTCTGCAAGACACAGATTCCGGCGGCACTCTTTTCGACAAAGCGGGCGTTTTCCACCTGGTGATTATCTGCCGAGAAGGGGTAGGGCACGAGTATGGGAATTAACCTGCACCTGGCAAATTCGGCTATAGAGCCGGCTCCGGCGCGGGCTACTACAAAACTTGCGCTCGACATTGCCCTAGCCATATTGTCGCAAAATTCCAGAGCCTTAAATTCCCTTACTGAGCCATTTTTATCTTTGCAGCTTTTTGGCGGGTTTGCAGGCTTTCCGGGGCCTGTTATGCAGAGCATGTCAAAGCCCTCCCGAGCCAGACTTGCAAAGTTCTTTACCGCCCATTCATTGAGAGCTGCCGCACCCTGCGAGCCTCCGCAAACTAAGATTACATTCGCACTGGGTGAAAATCCGAAAAATTCCTTCGAGGCCTTAGCGTCTAATTTTTGGATTTCCTCTCTTATGGGGTAGCCCGCGTGTTTTATTCTATCGGAATTTCTCTTTGATATTTTTACTCCATAGGGCAGATACACACGCTTTGCAAATTTGCCAAAAAGCCGCACAGCCTTGCCGGCCTTTCGGTTGGCCTCGTGCATCACAAGGGGGGTTTTTGTGAGAATTGCAGCCATTGCAAGCCCAAACGAGTTGAAGCCCCCAAAGGCTATTGCAGCATCAGCCTTGTTTTCGCGTATGAGCTTTTTGCATATCTTTACCGCTCTAGCTTGGGTTATGATAAATTTTGCCAGCCTTGCGGGGTTTAGCGCAAAGCCGCAACCCGGAGTCTTTTCAAACTTGAAGTCTGAATACTTCTTTACAAGTTTTGAATCAATGGCCTTTTCGCTAATTATAAAGCTTACATTGTGCCCTTTTTTTATTAGCGCCTCTCCCACCGCTATCCCGGGCGACAAATGCCCGCCGGTGCCCCCGCAAGATATTAAAAAGTTACTCATAATCGGTAGTCCTGATAAGTTTTGGCGCGTTCCAGCGCCTCATGCAATTCATAGTTAAGCCAATGAAGAAAAACATAACCACTAGGTTTGAACCTCCGTAGCTTAAAAATGGCAGCGATATTCCCTTTGTCGGGAGCAAACCTATTACAACTCCCATATTGAATAGCGCCTGCACTATAATCATGAGCATTGCGCCAAGGCCCAGAGAAAATTCAAATAAATTTGGAGCTTTTTTTAGGTTAAAAATCATCATTAAAAATAGCGCAAGAAAAGATAGAAGCACAAGCATCGTTCCAACCAGGCCGCATTCCTCGCCTATATTTGCGAATATAAAGTCTGTGTGGGCCTCCGGTAAGAAGGAGTATTGCTGCCGGCCCTCGCCAAAGCCCACGCCGGTTATCTTGCCGGCGCCGAATGCGTATATCGCCTGAGTTAGCTGATAGCCGCCGTCCAGAGCCTCGTTTTCCCTATTGAGGAAGCTCGCAAGCCTTCTTAATCTGTTGGGATTTAAATAGACCAATACCGATATTCCCAAGCTTGCAAGCAGGGCAAAAGGCGCTATGTGCAGTATGCGAACTCCGGCCATAAACATCATGCCAAATGCCACTGCAAAGCATAGTGCACTAGTTCCAAAGTCCGGTTCTTTTAGAATCGGCGCTATAAAGAGCCCTATCAAAATAAAAGGCGCAAACGCGCCCTTCCAGAAAGTGTCTATGGCGCGTTGAAAGTGCTGCAAGTACGCAGCCATCCATATGACAAGCGACACTTTCGCAAGGTCGCTAGGCTGAAACACAAACGAGCCAACCCTCACCCATCTGCTGGAGCCCTTAACCGTTTCGCCCACTCCCGGGACGAACACAAGCAACATCAGAATAAAGGCCAAGACCGCGCATGGAATCGCTATCTTCCTTAAAAAATTTAGGTCTATAAAAGCCGAAAACATACAGGCGCAAAAGCCTATTGCCATCCATATCGCCTGCTTTTTGACAAGCGCCAATGGATCGGGCCTTATGGCACCGGCGCTCATGAGCGTGATGACACCCCAGCCCGATAAAAAAAGGACGGGCAAAAGTATTAGAAGCCATGTTATAGACTTTTGCCGTCCCAAAGTCTTTGATCCAGACTCAGACATCTATGTTATATCTCTTGTATTTCAGGCAGTTCCAAAATCGGCTGTACCATCTGATTTTGCTCAGGTGCAGACTCTGAGGGTTCAGACTTAACCTCATTAGATGCGTCGGGCAAGACCTTTATCTGGCTTTGAGATGGTTCCGATTCCACCTTCTTTGGCTCCTGAGCCTGCTGCACCGGGGTCTGAACAGTTGCAGCTTCCTTTGCGATTGATTCCTCACCGACAATTATTACTTGGCCTGCGCGTATTTTCCTCGGGTCTTTTATGGAGTTTAAATCCATAAGCTTTGCAATCGAAACGTTGTATTTTTTCGACAAAAGCCCCAGAGTTTCCCCCTTTGCGAGCTTGTGGACGCGCTTACCCTTGAGTGATTCAGCTCTGTCGCTTAGCTTTGCCGAGTTTACTTCCGGCAGCTTCAACTTTTGGCCTACTCTTATATTTGTGCTCTTAAGCCCGTTGAGCTCCATTATCTTTCTGACTGAAGTATTAAATTTGATGGCAATCTTTGAGAGGGAATCCCCCTTTTGAACTACGTAGCCAGTGGTAGGCACATTCGAGCTCTGGGCGGGCATGGCCTTGCTGTCCTCGACAGGCTTGCCGCCTGCGGGGATTTTTATGATTTGCCCAATTCTTATAATGGAATTTTTAGATAGGTTATTTGCCTCCAAAAGCTCGCTTAGCGATACCCCGTGGCGCTTTGCAATCTTCGATAGGTTGTCTCCGGCCTTCACTTTATACTCGCTAGCTTCAATTTGCGGGGCGGGAGTCTTGCTCTCCATAGGCTCTATAGTCGAAGGCTGTGCCGGAGGTATAGTCTCAAGCTCGTTTGCCTGGCTTGAGGGCTCTTTCTCTTCCATCGGATATCCGCTTGAATCCACTGCCTGCAAATTTTGCGTTGGGCGGGTTGGAATTGCCCTAAAATCTTGGCTTCCCTCCATGGGGGCGGGAGGTGGTGTATCCGGAGTTTGATTTTCTGCTACAGCTACATCGTCTGCAAGTTCTGGATTTACTTGCGGCTGTTCTCCGGTGGAGTTGCAACCTATTAGTATCGTAGTTATTACGGCTGCGTGAAGGGCTAAAACGGCGAATGTTATTGGAGCTTTCATCTATGGCTTCTTTCTGTGAATTTATTCTCTTTTAAATTATTTTAAGTAAATTGTTATTTCGGATTATTGTCCATTTTTTTTATTCTTCAAACATAAAACAGCTTTTTCGAAAGATTTTCCTCTATCGGCGTAGCCGTTAAACATTCCAAAGCTTGAGAAGGCCGGGCTAAACAAGATATCGCCCGAATTTCCGCAAGATTCAAAGGCAAATTCCACAGCCTCTTCCAGAGTCTCGCAAACTTTTACTCCGAGCGGCAAATTTGGCAGCTCGCTCTTTAGTATGGCGGCTGTCTGCCCGATTAAGGCGGCTCCCTGGGCACATTCTGAAATCGCCTTTACAAGCTCAGAGTTGTCGCAGAACTTATTTTTGCCTCCGCCAATCCAGAAGAGCTTCTTGCCGGATAGCTCGCGCAGGGCCGCTATTGCCGCGTGCGCATTTGTCGCTTTTGAATCGTTCCAGAAATTCACGGAGCCTATGCTGCAAACATTGGCAAACCTGTGGGGTGCTATTTTAAAATCCGAGCACGCTTGAAGCAGGATTTTTTTATCGAGCTTTAGCTCTTCCCAAAGGACGCTAGCCAGTGCAAAATTTTCGCGCTGTATTGAATTGTCGAAGGGATGTGGAGAATTCGGGAATAGATTTTTATCCGCAAATTTAGCGAAGTCGGGCAGGGTGAGTGCATATTTTTTTGCGGTTTGCTCAATCCCCGAGCCGTATACGAACACTTTGCTTTTCAGAAGGCTCGCAAGCCTTAGCTTTGCCTCAAAATACTCCCTCAAATCTAAGTGCCAATCGAGGTGGTCCGGCGCAAAGTTTGTCCAGACCAGGGCGTCGGGCTTAAGCAGGCCGAGGCGCATTGCCTGAAATGAGCTTATTTCGCAAACGGCGGTCTTTCCGAAACTAGACAGGGCAAAATCGCAGATGGGCTTGCCTATATTTCCGCAGGCTACGGCGTCTATGCCGCATTTTTTTAATGCGTGCGCAAGAAGGGAAGTCAGTGTTGTCTTTCCATTTGTTCCCGTCACGGCTATTATTCTGCCGCGCCATAGAAAGCCTCCTAAATCGGGTTCTCCGATAGTTCTTACTCCGGTTTCCTTTGCGGCTTCAAAGAATGGGTGGTCGCTTTTAAAGGCGGGCGAATATATCGCCAGGGCGTGCTCTTTTGCGCTTGTTTTATCAAATTTTTTTTCATTTGGAGCATCTCCGTAATAGACGCTTGCAATATTAAACTTTGAAAGCAGCTTTTCGGCGCTGAGCGTGCTCACGCCGCGCCCCCAGAGGGCTACCTTCTTGCCTCCGCTTAAATCCAATATTTTTCCCTCCAACGCGTCCATCTCTACCTCAATTTAAGTGTTGCAAGGCCAGCCAGTGAAAATATTAGCGATATAATCCAAAATCTTATCACAACTTGCATTTCCTTCCAACCGCCCAACTCAAAGTGGTGGTGTATGGGCGACATTCTAAAGACGCGCTTTCCGCTTAATTTAAAAGAGCCCACCTGTATTATTACGGAAGCCGCCTCCATTACAAAAACTCCGCCTACAAGAATTAGCGTCAGCGGCTGGTGAACCATAAATGCTATGACGCCAACTAGCGCCCCGAGCGCCAGCGAGCCCGTATCGCCCATCCATATGTGGGCGGGGTAGGCGTTGTACCACAAGAATGCAACGCACGCTCCAAGGGTTGCGCAGCAAACTACGGCAAGCTCTCCGCAGCCATTTACCATGGTTAGATTCAAGTAATTTGCCGCGACTGCATTTCCGGTTAGGTAGGCAAAAATTCCATAGACAAATATTACTGAAATCGTGCAGCCAACCGCCAATCCGTCAACGCCGTCAGTCAGATTTACGGCATTGCTAGAGGCTGTTATTATAAGCCAAACAAAGGCTGCCACAAACCAGAATGGCATTTCGAGAGGCGCCTTTATAAAGGGTATTGAAAGCTCGCGCATCGAACTTGAAAATTCTGCGTTTGTAAATAGGAGAGTGCAGGCGAAAGCTGCGGCCAGTGTCTGCATTGTTATCTTAAACTTTCCGCTCACTCCTCGGCTGTTTTGTTTCATCATTTTTTGGTAGTCGTCTGCAAAGCCGGCAAATGTCATAATGATGTACACTCCAAGAGCCGCCGCGACTAGGTAATTGAACCTGCACCAAAGCAGGCATGAGGGCAGCATTCCGACAAATATGATTAGCCCTCCCATTATCGGCGTGTTTTTCTTCCAAGCGTGCAGCTCAGCAAGCTTTCCGACTTGCTCCGCCGTGCGCTGAGTTTGGGCGGATTTAAATGCCCTCAGCTTTGATATTATAAAGGGTGCGGCAAACCAGCCTATCAAAAAGGCGCTGACTGTCGCCATTACGCAGCGGAACGACAGGTACCTAAAGAGTCTAAACGGCCCCCATACCGACTCTAAATCAGAAAGCTCTATCAACATAACGCTCTAGCTTAAAAACCTCTCGTCCTCGTCGTCTTCACTCTCGTCGCTTGGAGATTCTTCTTCGTCCTCGTCAAGCTCTTCGTCTGATTCAAAATTTTCATCTTCTAGACTTTCGTCTTCAACTTCCTCCTCTGCCTGAGGATTATCCTCTTTTGAATCTTCTTTTGAGCCCTCGTCTTCGGGCTCTTCCTCGGCAGGCTCTTCGATATTGTCGGCAGTTTGTTTTACGCCTATTGACAGCAGCTCGCGAACTCCATCGGGAAGCGCCTTTTCAAGCTCGCAAACGCGGCTTGCCTTTACAAAAATCCAGCCCTTAAACTCGCTCAGTTTAACTTGCGCATCCGCTGCATTTTCAAAAGTTTCTACGGCATCTTCCGGCCAGCCCTTTGAGAGCATAGCGGCTTTGTAAATCTCCACATTTCTTCCCACAAGTATTGCTCTGTCGCCCTCTCTAAATGGGAGGTTTTCGCCAATTTCTCTGTGGTAGCGCAAAGAGGCTAGGCCGAGCTCCGCCATATCGCCTATTACAAATAGCCGCGGCGAGCCTTCCGACTTGCGCAGGAACATCTTAAGCGCGTCTTTCATCGAGGCCGGCGAGGCGTTGTAGCAGTCGACATAGAAATTCGACCCTTCAAATTCTACGACACTGCCCCTCATTGCGTCCGGCTTTAGGGCTTCGAGCCTCTGCACAAGTTGCTCTTCGGAAGTTCCAAGCATAAGGGCCGCGGCAATTGCAAGCAGGGCGTTTTCCTGCATGCCCTTTGTCATAATGGGTATTTCAAAGAGGTATTCGTTGCCGCCCTCTATGCACATATCAACCTTTACTAGCCCGTTTTCCTCGCTCAATACGTATCTAAAAACTAGATCTGCCGACACTTCCGGAACCTCTGCTGGCGCAACAATCGCCTTTTTGCAGTTTAACTCCTCAAAGGCCTTCCAGCTTAGGAGATTGCTGTGCATAAGCGCCCAACCGTCCTTTGCAACATTTTTTGCAAGCACTGATTTCTCCTTGGCTATGTTGGAAATTTCCATGAATTTTTCCATGTGAGCGGGGGCTACGCAGGTTATGATTGCCAAGTCGGGCTCTATCATTTTTGCAAGCTCCTCCATCTGCCCGGGGGCTCCAACTCCGGCTTCAATTATCGCGCACTGATTTTCGCGCAGGTCTATTTGTGTCAGAGTCAGCGCAACGCCTATTTCGTTATTCAAATTTTCCTTCGTGCTAAGCGGGTGGCGCCAAGATAGCAGCGTATTTAAAAATTCCTTTGTCGTAGTTTTCCCGCAAGAGCCGCTTATTCCTATTACGGGGGCTTCAAAGCGCAGGCGGTGGAATTTTGCTATTGTTTGCAGGGCCTTCAAGGTGTCTTTTACAATTAGGGTAGGGGCTTCTATACCTATTTCGCGCGACGCGATAACGGCAGTTGCTCCATTATTTACTGCATCTTGCGCAAAGTCGTGGCCGTCCCTGTTTGCAACTAGTGCTACGAATGCGTAACCTTCGGGTATGTTTCGGCTATCTGTGGAAAACCCGCGAATTTCCGGATATTTCTTTGGCAGATTTTTCCATTCTCCGCCGGTCCAAATCTGCAAGTCGTCAATTTTAAATAGAGGCATAGTCTAGGCCAATCCTTTCACCGTTAGCAATTCCTCCGCGACTCTCTTGTCGTCAAAGGGAATTATTGTGTCGCCGAGTTCCTGAAAAGCCTCGTGGCCCTTGCCCGCTATGAGTATGCAGTCGCCATCGCTTGCGGCGTCTATTGCTAGATTTATTGCGCGCCTGCGGTTTTCTATAAAGGCAATCTTTGTTGGGTCTGAAACTCCGGCTTTCATATCGTTAAATATCTGGTTTATGTCTTCGCCGCGCGGGTTGTCGCTGGTGGCCCAAGCAATGTCGGCGTACTTTTGCACTACTGCCGTCATCTTAGGGCGCTTTGTCCTATCGCGCCTGCCCCCGCAGCCAAAAACTACGAGTATTCGACCCTTGACTACTTCCCTTAACATTTCAAGCCCATTTTTCAGCGCATCGTCCGTGTGCGCGTAGTCTATCAGAATGTCAAATTTTGCATTAGAGCTTACTTTTTGCATTCTGCCGGGTACGCCCCTGAAGGTGTTTAGAGCATTTGCCGCTGCCTTCATATCGGTTCCCTGAGAATACAGAGCAGCCATTGCCGTCAGCGCATTTGAGACATTGTACCTGCCGGGCATCTTGAGCTTTATCTCAACCTGTCCCTCCGGATATACGAGCGTAAACTTGGATTCTTGAGCGTTTAGTTGCAAATCCCTAACGCTTATTGTGGCTTCGGGATTTTCTATTGAAAAAGTAATGAGCTTTGTCTTTGAAGGGTCTATGCGCTCGGCTATGATTTTCCCCTTTGGGTCGTCTATATTTATCGCGGCGGATTTCGGAATGCTGCCGAGTGCGCCCGTAAACAGAGAGGCCTTGGTCTCAAAGTAGCTCTCCATATCGAGGTGGTAGTCGATGTGGTCTTGGGTGAGGTTTGTAAAGCAGGCGCAGTCTATATTGAGCCCCTCTACGCGCTTTTGAGCAATTGCGTGCGAGCTTATTTCAATTGCCGCCGATACGCATCTGCTCCTTCGCATCTGGTGGAGCATTGCGAATGTTTCGAGGGCAAGCGGAGTTGTTCTTGAAGCCGGCAGGCAGCGCCCGCCCAAGTCGTACTGTATAGTTCCTATCAGGCCGCACTTTTGAGAGAGGGCGTTTTGTATGTGCTGTATCATCCAAGTTACACTCGTCTTGCCGTTAGTCCCTGTGACTGCAAAAAATTTTAGGTTTTCGTCCGGCTTTTCGTAGAAGGCTTTTGCCGCGGCAGCCATGGCGTCTGCAATTGAATCGACCTGTATCCACGCTGCAGGATAGTATTTTTCCGGGGCGGGGCGCTCGGAAACTATAGCCACAGCTCCGCGGTGCGTAGCTTCCTCGATGTAGAGGTTGCCGTCAGTATTTGCGCCTCCAACTGCGAAAAACGCCGACTTCGGGCAGGCTCTGCGGCTGTCGTTTATGAGAGTTTTTATCTCCAAATTTTTATCGCCCACAAGCTTCTTGCAGCCGACGGCCCTAGCAAGCATATCGACTGTAAATGCACTTTCACCGCCCTCGCTTTGCGCAAACGAAAGTCCGCGCGGAGTTAGGCAAATTAAACTAGTCAAATTTTTAAACCCTATCATAGAGAGTCTTTCCATGCTAAAATTTTCTGATATTCCTCGTCGTTTTGTATCCCCAAATAAGCTGCCGCCTGGCGTGCGATATTTGCGAAGGCAGAGCCTCCAACCGCGCCGCCGTAGCGGGAAATTTTGCTGTGAGGCTCGTCCACAACTATCGTTATTACAAGCCTCGGCCTGTCCGCGGGAAATATTCCGGTAAATGAGGAGGCGTAGTGCAAAGAGCTGTATTTGCCGTTTACAATTTTCTTCGCCGTTCCCGTTTTTCCCGCAACTTTAAAACCTTCCACAGCCGCTCTTCTCGCCGTTCCAACCTTGCTTGCAACTCCGCTTAGTATGTCGCACATCTCCTCCGCAACCTTTGGAGAAATAACTTGCCTTAGCTTCTTTGGCGCAAACAAAATTTCGCTCTTGCCGTCGGCAGAGTAAACTCGCTTTACGAGTTGCGGTTTCATGTATACGCCCTGGTTTGCCAAAACGCTCATTGCGCAGTGTATCTGAAGGGGGGTGGCATCTATAGCGTGCCCCATGGGCATTCTTGTTATCGTCAGGCCGTCCCAGCGCTTTGGATTGTGCAAGGTTCCGTCAACTTCTCCCGCAAGACCTATGTGCGTGCGCTCTCCAAAGCCGAACAGCTTTGCGTATTCGTAGAGCTTCTTTTCGCCCAGCAACATTCCGAGATGTGCAGCACCCCTGTTGGAACTTTGCTCCGCTATCTGCCTTACGCTAAGAATACCCATCTTGTGAGATTCTCCCGGAAGCTTCAGTATCCTGCCCCTGAAGTTTGCCGTGCTTTGCGAGCAGTCGAAGGTGTCGTCTTGAGTTACTATGTTTTCGTTTAAAGCGGCGGAAATCGGAACTATTTTGAATGTTGAGCCCGGTTCTAACCGGTCTGAAATCGCGTAGTTTCGCAAGTTTTCGACGGGGTACTTGTTGTAATTGTTGGGGTCGAAACTCGGGTAGCTTGCCATTGCGCATATAAAGCCCGTGGCGGGGTCGCTTATTATGATTGTGGCCTTGTTCGGATTAAATTCCTCAACTATGCGCTGAATTTCCCTCTGCGCAACTTCCTGCAAAATGATGTCGATTGAAAGTTCCACGTTCATTCCGTCAACTGCCGGGACTTCTCTCATTCTAAACTGGGCTATCTCGCGGCGGCGGGCGTCTTTTTCCGTCTGAATCCAGCCGTCTTGGCCCTTCAGATAGTATTCGCACATTCTCTCTACGCCGCTTACGCTCGTGCCCTCTGCATTGACAAAACCTATGGCGTGCGCCGCTAGTCCCTGCGACGGGTAGGTGCGCACATATTTCTTTTCGCCCTTAAATCCGTATATGTTTAGAGCGGCAATTTTTTCAAATACGTCTTCTTCAACGGTGTCGATTAACCTCCAGCGCCTCTCCTTTAATACCATTCCGTTTTCGGTTTCGACTTCAAAAGTTTCGGGCTTGCACTTTTCGAGAAGCTCAGAAAGCGGCATCTTTAGTATGAGCGATGCAGTCTCAAGCTTCTCTTTAACTTTTGGGTCGTCCAACTCCAAAACCTTCGGGTCAACACCTAGCTTTATTACGGGGCGAGACACCGCTAGCAAGTTGCCTCTGGCGTCTGTTATATTGCCTCTCTTTGCGCTTATTAGTGTCGTGGTTTGGCGCTGGTCCTCGAGGGCGTCTATGCTCTTTTGGCTCTCACACACATGCAGCACAAACAAGCGCGCCGCAATCGCGACGAAAGCGGCACTAAAGAGTGTGGCCATTAGCGCAAAGCGCCACTTGGATATGAATGGTGCCATCGTCATCTCTTAGCCGTCCTTATATTGTCGCTCGAGTTTCTCGCCTTGAAGGCGTAAACGGGTCTCTGCAAACCGTCTGAGGAGCCCTCGTGAATTTGATACGCAAAAACAACCCTGTTGCTTTCGGGCAGCTTAAATTTGTCGGCGGCTCTTCTTCTGAGAGTGGCGGGGTCGCGACTTATCGC
>URYY01000046.1 GCA_900552245.1 uncultured Opitutales bacterium
CCCTAGGGGGCAATTAGTAAATGAATCAATAACTTTAATCTTTACAAAAAACCAACAATATCTAGAGCATCTACCGCCGGTTATACACTGACTCTTTGAAATAGGTTTATTTAAATTTTGAGTAAAAATTTTTCAAAACGGAGAATATTCTATTTCAAACCGACTTTTCGAGCATTAAAAAAATAACCCTGTTCTGAAAGTACTTGTCCCATGGTGAAAATTTCGCCACATTTCTAGGCAATCTGATATAAGTTTACGAACTTCAGCACGTATCTTAGCTTTTAATATTCTCCCAAATAAAAATAACTAAAGCACAATCAAAGTATAGTTTAAAAAAAACGCGCGGAGAATTCCGCGCGCTCAAAAGTTTATCAGAAAAAATAAGCTACTCCTTACTTTCGCTCAAATCTGTAGCCTCAGACTTTTCCTCTACAAAAGCCTTCCCCTCGGCCTCGTTTGCCTCTTGCTGTTCGTCGGGCTGCTGTGCCGAATCTTCGCGCTTCTGCTGCACTATCGGCTCATCGGCCTCGCCCAATTCAATGGACTCGGCGTCGCTTGCAGCCGTATTTGTATTCTTGCCCTTTGGCTTCGGCATTCTAGGATTTGCCTGCAGAGAGCCGTCTGCGTATTCAACCACATAGCCCTCGGAAATTAGCCACAAAAGCTCATTTGAAATTTCCTTTAGCTGGCCTGTTATCTCGGGGCTTAGCTCCTCCGTAACTTCGACATTTACCGGAGCAGATACGGCCTCTCCCTCGGCATCTTTCTTATGCTCCTCCGCAAGTGGAGCAGCCTTTGAAAGCCCCTTTGGCGCAGGCAAATTCAAATATAAATAGGGCATTAGCGAGGCCTTAACACCGGAATTTGCCGTTATGTAATCAAAGATTTTCTGCGGCATATCGGAAAGCGACTCGCCCTCAAGCAAGAACTTGCGCTTTACCGCGCATACGAAGGCAAAGCCCTTTGAACCTCGCTTGTAAATAGTAAAGCCCGCCCTGCGCAAACGACCGCGAAGATTATTTGCCGTAACTATTGGAAAGTGCTTTTGCTTGTTCCAAATAACTTCTATATTCCTGCGTATGCGCGAGGAAAATGGCATCTTTGAAACGTCCGCACCATGCATTCTGACCTGCTCGTAGGTCTTTACCAACTCCGAACCCTTCTGCTCCAAAATGTAGGCAAAAGCGGCCTCTTTGGAATCGAAGACTTGCTCGGAATCCTTGAGCTTATAAGCGTCGCGGAGCTTCATCTGCTCCTTCCACTTATTTACGCTCTCCTCATCGCGAACAGTCTCTATAGTTGAAAGGAACTTCTCGTATGGCATATTGGGATACTTCTGAGCGTGGTACTCGCGCACATATTCCCCATATTTGTGCCAATTTGGAGCCCCGAGCAAATCTCCCGAAAGCGAACATTTGTTTACAAATTGGAAGTTCCCCTTTGGCGCCTCAACTTCCACTTGGATTTTGTCAAACATTGCCTCCAAAGCCTGTTCAAGCGCAAACCTCTTTGCCTCCTCTTCGGTCTCGAATGGAATGTTTGCAGGCTGGGCGCAGTAAAGTGGCTTTACGCTGCCGTCAGCATCAGGCAGATTCTTTGCAAGAATAATGAAGCGCTCGGATTTTTCCAATATAAGCTCGGCTATGTCAAAGAGCTGGTAAGTGCGCTTCAAATGCTTCATAACATCGGCAAGCTTTGCAAATGGAGCATCTTCAGGATAAAACAGAACCTCCATCGTCGGCACGAAAGGCGGCTTCTGCTCCTTTTTAAATTTTGAAGGCTTAAAATTCTTATCCGACTTCTTGAAATCACGCTTGCCATCTCTGCGCTTTTCAAACTTCTTATCAGAGGACTTGAATTTCTTAAATTCAGCCGAATCTCCGCGGCCATCGCGCCTTTTAAAGTCTGCGTCCGGCCTCTTTTTAAAGGAGCGCGGCTCTTCAAATTTTGAAGTGTTGGAGCTTGGCGACCAAGCCGTGGAAAATTCCAAATTTTCCAAGTCGCTCAGGTCTACTTGCTGATTTTCTGATGTTTTCTTATCGTCGGACATATTGTTTTTTTTATTTTGCCCATCGCAATATTTAGATGAGGCAATTCAATTGAAGTAAAATTTCGCCTATTTTGGAGGTTTTTCTAACTTAAGCAAGCATTTCTTATTTTCAAACAAGAATCAATGAGCCAATTTAGCTTCTCCAAGGGCAGCTGGGTTGCCGCGTCTGAAATCGCTTTGTCGGGATTTGGATGTGTCTCTATAAATAGGCCGTCCGCACCGGCAGCTATGGCAGCCCTTGCTAATAGCGCCACGTATTTGCGCTCTCCGGAGCTCACTCCCGCTCCCGCCCCGGGAAGTTGCACCGAATGCGTGGCGTCAAATATTACGGGCGTGTTATTTTCTCGCATTATGGCAAAGCTTCGCATATCAACTACCAAATTTTGATATCCAAAACTGGAACCCCTCTCGGTCTGCCAAATTTCAGCAGCGCCGGATTCCCTCAGCTTTGCCACTACGTATTTCATCTCGTATGGCGACAAAAACTGGCCCTTCTTTACATTTACAAGCCTTCCCGTTTTAGCCGCCGCCACCAACAGATCCGTCTGCCTACACAAAAAGGCCGGTATTTGCAAAGCATCGCAAACTTCTCCAACCGATTTGCACTGCGCGGATTCGTGAACGTCGGTTATAACTCTTAAGCCAAATTCGCGCCTTACAGCGTCAAGTATTTTCAAACCTTCCTCAAGCCCCGTTCCGCGCGGACTCTTTACGGAGGTTCTATTTGCCTTGTCAAAAGAGCCCTTAAATAAAACCGTTAGTTCCCCGGCTCTATCTCTTGCCATTTTTGCGACAACTTCCGCAACTCTGAAACTTAAGTCTCTGCTCTCAAGGCTGCACGGCCCTGCTATCACGAGTAATTTTGATCTGTCGTATATCATCTTCTCACAAATTTATCGGCTCTTGTCTTATTCTTTGGATAGGTAAAATGCAATAATCTCTTGCCGACGTAACTTTCATCTTCAAAAAATTCGTCTAGCTTTAACTGCTTATCCGGCAAAATTCCCCTCTTTGCAAGCTCTTCTTCAAGCTCGCCACCCTTAAAATATATAACCCCGTTTGCAAGAGTTCCGCGCTTTCCCGGCCTCAGAGATTTTTTTACAAAATTAAAAAACATTGGAAGTGCGCACACGCTCCTGCCGACGGCGTAGTCGAAAGTTTCCTTTATTTCCTCAACTCTGCCTTTTTTAGCGATGGCATTTTTTAAATCTAGCTTCTCTATTATGGACGAAATTGCATCTATTTTTTTTCCGACACCGTCAAGCATCCACACCTGAGCCTGTGGCCAGGCTATCGCCATGACTATGCCGGGCAAGCCCCCGCCAGTTCCCACATCAACAATCTTGGCCCCATTGTCGGGGGTGAAAAACTTTGAAATTGAAAGGCAAAAAACGACATGCCTATAAGCTATGTCGTCCTCGTCTTTTCTAGATATCAAATTCACTTTTGCGTTAGTTTCCTTCAAAAGCTCTGCAAAATACAACAGCTTTTCTTTAGTAGCTTCGCTCAGCTCCGGAAATTTAAAAAAAATCTCTTCCCTAGTGCGCACTTTAAAAACTATGCAAAAATTTCGCTCTTGGAAAAAAAGTTTGCAATCTCCCTCTCAGCCGATTCCGCGCTATCGGAAGCATGGGCTATATTCTCGCGCATATTTGTGCCGTAATCGCCGCGTATAGTGCCCTTCGGAGCTTTGGTGGAATCTGTGGGCCCAAGCATTTCGCGCGCTTTTGAAATTGCGTTTTCACCCTCTAATATGCAAACCAATACGTTGGAGCGCATCATAAAATCCAATATCGGCGGAAAGTATGGCTTGTCGGCCAAGTGGGCGTAGTGGCGCGTGAGTATATCCCTATCCAAGCGCATCATTTTGCAGGCAATTAGATTGAAGCCGTTTTTTAGAAATCTGTCTAATACAAGGCCTTCAAGTTTTTTTTCCATACAATCGGGCTTTAATATGATTAGGGTTCTCTCCATAAATAAAAAATTTGAATTTTGCTAATATAACAATCAATATTTTTAAATTCACAAAATTTTCAAGCAAATAAAAGCTCGCGGCGCCATTATTTAAAATTTCGCTTTTCCAGATTTGTCAATAAGCTGACAACAATTTGTACAGAGCCTAACAAAAACTTAACAATAAACTCGCCGCTATCTAACAATGCTAATACTTGTAAAACTTTCTTTAGAAAGTATTGACATAAGCTAGATTTCTTAGAGTTTAATTTCTAATTACTTGCAGACTTATTCACATATTGTCAGTCAATATTATATATCTAAGAGAATTTTAAATCTTTTATAAATATAATATCTAAGCTATTCAACTATGCCAACAAGACCAAGGACAGAGCCATCAGGGCCATTCCAAGTACAAAGCCTATAATAGTCTCGTGTCCGTTTTCGTACTCCTTTGCCGTTGGCAGAAGTTCATCTATTGCCAGATACACCATAACTCCGGCTGTCATTGAAAGCATAGTGGCTACTGCGTATTCCGGTATTATTAGCTTAATTATGAAAAATCCCACAACTGCTCCGACTGGTTCGGCCATACCGGATATTAAAGACCATAAGATTGCCTTCTTTCTGCTTCCTGAAGCCTTGTAAATTGGCAGGGCTACGGATATTCCCTCGGGTATATTGTGAAGCGCTATTGCAACAGCTATTGGAAGTCCGAATTTTATGCTTTGCATGCTCGATACAAATACTGAGAGCCCTTCCGGAAAATTGTGTATTGAAATTGCCACAGCCGAAAATAGACCCACTCTGCGTATCAAACTCCTCTTTTCTCTATCGGAGTCTTTTGAAAGATCTTTGCTTTCTACGTGTTCGGGAAATAGTATGTCGATTAACCCGCTTATTAAGACTCCGGCAAAAAATAGCGCTGTAGTTAACATCATTGCGCTTTTGTCACTCATTTTTACATCTAGGACATCCCTTGCCGATGGCAAGACCTCCATAAAAGAGACGTAAATCATAACTCCGGCGGAGAAACTCAAACCCAGCGAAAGTATCTTGAATGATTTCTTTGTTATGAAAAATGTTATGCAACCTCCTAAGAGTGTTGTAAGACCCGCTAAAAGCGAAAGTAATAGTGCGTAAAAAACTTGCTGAGTCATAATTTGAAATGCCTTTTCAATTTTGTGGCAAAAATTGAAAAATAAAAGCCCAAGCTAGGGCAAGATTTATTTTTCATATTTTATGTTTTTAAATTTAGCGACAGCCGCAATATCATCAAGTTGCGCGTATTAAAAATTTTTTCCTTAAATCTAAGTGGTAATGCAGAAAATTTGAAAATTTGGTATTTTCAATAAGTTAGATAAATCGCAATCAAGCTACCCGGCTAACCTTTGCTGAGACTTAGTAAAAAAATTTCTAGAATCGGGAAGTGTAGGTATAAGCTTTGGGGAAATATTGGGATTAGAGTTTAAGCTTGATATATAAATAAAAAAAGCCTCCGCAGAAGGGAGGCTTAAAATTTTAAAATTAGCGATTTTCGTAGCGCTGTCTCAACATATTGTTGAAAGCTGCTATCTTGCGCTTGCGGCGTCTTACTTCGCAAGGCTTTTCAAAGTAACGCTTCTGGCGGACGTCGCGGATTATGCCCTCGCGGTCAATCTTCTTCTTGAGACGACGCAATGCTTTTTCCATAGCTTCACCCTTACGCATTCTAACTTCTACTGGCATACCTTTTCACCACCTTTCGCATTTTTATAAATTAAAAAACCCTTTCCAATTTTGGAAAAGGAAGTTTAAACTCTCACTTTTTTTAACCTAGGTCAAGCATTTTCAAAAAATAAAAAAATTTTGAGCAAAATTGAAGAAAGTTGTTGCCTTTATTCGGTTATTTGAGATGTAGATATTCCCCGAATATGAAGTATATTTTTATTACAGGCGGCGTTGTATCGTCATTGGGCAAGGGCTTGACATCCGGGGCTTTGGGGGCCCTCTTGGAAACTCGCAATTTGAAGGTTCGCATACAGAAGTTCGATCCTTATTTAAATGTTGATCCGGGAACGATGAGCCCATTTCAGCACGGCGAAGTTTACGTTTTAGACGATGGTGCCGAGACAGATTTGGATTTGGGGCACTACGAGCGCTTCACTAGCGGCTCTCTGAGCAGATTTAACAATTTGACATCGGGTCAGGTTTACGAATCGGTGATACAAAAAGAGCGCAGGGGCGACTACCTTGGCAAGACTGTACAGGTAATCCCGCACGTCACAAATGAGATAAAGGCGAGGCTTTACGAGGCGAGCAAGGGAGTTGATGTTTTAATTACCGAGCTTGGCGGAACTACCGGAGACATAGAGGGGCTTCCGTTTTTAGAGGCTTTGCGCCAATTTTCATTGGAAGTTGGCAAGGAAAACGTTGTGTTTATACACGTTACTTTGATTCCATATTTGAAGGCTGCCGGTGAGCTCAAGACAAAGCCGTCTCAGCAAAGCGTTGCAAAATTGCGCGAGATAGGCATACAGCCCGATATTCTGGTTTGCAGGACGGAGTATCCGATTACGCTCGATATGCGCCAGAAGCTCTCGCTGTTTTGCAATGTAGAGTTGCGCGCAGTTATAGAGGAGCAGGATGTGAAGACTTCGATATACGAGCTGCCACTGGCTTTGGCAAATGAGGGAATGGACAGTTTGGTTGTCGAAAAGCTCCACTTAAATTGCCAAGAGAGCGACATGAGCGCTTGGAACGATATAGTAAAGCGCATAAAATTTCCAAAGTACCAAACTAAGATTGCCGTCGTCGGAAAATACATAGATTTGCAGGACGCTTACAAGTCCATATACGAGTCTCTGGCTCATGCCGGAATTGGCAACAACTGCAAGGTCAACATAGAGCGCATAGATTCTGAAGACATAGAAAAATTTGGGGCTGAAAAGTACTTAAACGGAGTTGACGGCATACTCATTCCCGGAGGTTTTGGCGATAGGGGCATAGAGGGAAAGATTCTCGCGGCAAAGTACGCACGCGAAAATAAAATACCCTACTTCGGAATCTGCCTTGGAATGCAAATTTTGGTGATAGAGTACGCGCGCAATGTTTTGGGCTTAAAGGATGCAAATTCTACGGAGTTTGACCCCGATACTCCCAATCCGGTAATTTCTATGATGGAGGAGCAAAAGCACTTAGTTGACAAGGGTGCCACCATGCGCTTGGGCGCCTACGCTTGCGAGCTTGTCGATGGAAGCCTTGCAAAGAAGGCCTACAAGCAGGACGAAATTAGAGAGCGCCACCGCCACCGCTTTGAATTTAACAACGCCTATCGCGATGCCCTAGTAAAGGCGGGGCTTCGCATAGGGGGTGTAAATAAAAAGCGCGACTTGGTTGAAATTTCCGAAGTAAGCGGCCACCCTTGGATGTTGGGAGTGCAGTTTCACCCTGAATTTAAGTCGAAGCCCATAGCTCCGCATCCGCTTTTCTTGGATTTTGTAAAGGCCGCCTTGGATAGGCAGCACGCAGCAAAGTAAGTTATTTTGTTGAATTTTAGGCAGGGTGGCGGCAAGGCACCCTGTTTTTTTTTAACCTTCTTTATTGAGCTTAAAAAAATTGCCTTTTTTTGGTTCAAGCGCAAAAATTGAAAGTATAAGCAAAAGGCAGTTTTGATAGATTTTTAATATTTAGCTTTTTGAAAGTAAAATAGTTAGCAAATTGAATCTGCCGTCGGAAATGCACACAGATTACAAAATTTATCCCAGAGGCTTAGCTATTGAAAGTGGACGTAGAATTTAAGTCCATGGAAGGGTGGATTTAGTTAAAGCTTAATTAGCTCGTAAAACATATCTATGTCTTCAAGTATGCGCGAGCGAACGTAAGTATTTGAAGGAGTAGCGGTAACATATGAAGTTCTGCCCAGTATAGATAGAAACGTAGCGCCGATAAAGTGCGTGGGCAAATCCTTTACTTCGCCGCGTTTTTTAGCGTTTTCTATTATTATTGAGGCCTTGCCGAGTTCTGCCACTATGTAATCCCAGAAGCGCGGCTCGCAGACCAAGACGCAAGAGTATAGCGTATTGTACTTTAAAATATCTATTTCGCGGCCGTTAAAGTCTGTAAGAGAATGCACAACGCCCTTTATGTGGTCTAGGAATCCGCGCAGGCTTATGGTGTTTACGTCAACGGTCATATATTTGTCGAAGAAGTACTTGCGGCAAGCGGCAAAAAGCAAATCGGCCTTGTTTTTAAAAAAGTAGTACAAGAGCCCGCGCGACACTCCCGATTCTCTCTGTATATCGCTTATAGAAATTCTGTCGTAGCCCTTTTCTATTAGAAGCAGAAATGTAGTTTGAAGTATTTTTTCCTTAGTATCCATCTCAAGAGATTTTAAACAGCTTAGTTAAATTTGTCTAAAAGTATTTTACAAAATTTAGATAAATGTACAAGGAAAGATTGAAAATTTTGCGAAACTGAACAATCGTTCAAAAACTAACTTGACACTGAACGCTCGTTCAACTTATTGTGCAAGTCAATAATTATGAAAACACTGCAAAAGGCAAAAATCTTAGTTTCGATTTTTACCCTGGTTTCGGCGACAGCTTTTGGAGCTGGCTTTGAAGTTATCGAGCAGGGAGCGTCGAATATGGGAACGGCAATGGCGGGAACGGCGGCAAATGCAAATGACGATGCAACAGCTGCATTTTGGAATCCGTCAACAATAGCGTTTATGAGTTTGGAGGAGGGCGAGTTCCGCTTGGATTCGGCGGGATCGGCCGTGGTGCCGACTCTAGGTATAAACTACGAGGGCGGCGGGCGCTATCTTTGCGACAAGATGGCGGGAGTTCCAAATTTCTACGCAGTTTACAAAATAAATGAGGACTTTGGCGCGAGTTTGTCGGTGACGGCGCCCTTTGGTTTGGAATCTAGGTATGAGGATAATTGGCCGGGAAACTACCAGGGCATACACAGCTTTCTATTCACAGTTGATGTAAACCCGAGCATTTCCTACAAGGTTACAGATTGGCTTTCTGTAAACGCGGGCTTTAGTGCGCAATACGCATATTGCAAACTTACGCAGATGTACGCCTACGGCATACCTCAGATGGTCGATGTGCGCGGAAAAGGTTGGGGTTTTGGTGCAAATTTGGGCTTTACGGTGCAGTATGCGCCCGATGGTAGATTTGGCTTTCAGTGGAGAAGTGCCGTTTATCAGTCGCTCGAGGGTACTTTGCGCGTAGGCAATATTCCCCAAGGCACAGTTCATGCGGGAGTTAGCATGCCGGACCAATTCACGATAAGTATTTACCAGCGCTTGCGCGGGCCCTTCGATAGAATTGCAGTTATGGCAGACTACGAATACACGCGCTGGTCTTGCTTTAGGCGCCTATCGATAAGCGGGCTTCCGAGTGTCGAGGAAAATTGGAAAGACACTTCGCGCGTGGCTTTGGGTTTTCACTATTATCCGACATTCGACGAAGATTTGACCTTGCGCTGCGGAGTTGCCTTTGACGAATCTCCCATAGTTAGTCCGGAATTTAGGACAGTTAGAATCCCGGATTCCGACAGAGTTTGGTTTTCGACCGGTATAGGTTATAAGATTGGCAATATTTCCTTTGACATTGCCTACTCATACATAATGACGGTGGGCAACAGCTCAATAAATCGCTACGAGTCTAACGGACCGGCAGTCAGGGGCGAGTATTACGGGCACATACACGTAATTTCAGGTCAAGTTGGAATAAAGTTTTAAGTTGAGATAAAAGTTCTGCCCGCTTCCAAAAGGAGGCGGGTTTTTTTGGGAAGGCCTCATTTTAAGCTGGCTTTAGTTGACATGCAGGCAATCAATATTGGCTAGAATTTTGCCTTTAAAAGTTTGGTGTTATCTTGCCGAGTTTACTTTGCCCGCGAATGTGGGCAAGCAGAGGCCAACAAACAAAAGCAGTGCTGAAAATAGCAGCGTAAGGTGGGTATTTACAGCAATGCCTGCGCTACTTAAGACCAATCCGCCGCCCGAGGCCAAGCCCCAGATTGATAGCACTACGCTCAAAATCCAAGCTCTTCTGTTTTCGCCGACCATTTCAGAGTAGGCGTCGAGGCAGGCTGAGTAGGCGGTGCAAAATGAGAGCATAAAAAGGACATTGCAAAGCCACATCTGCCAGTCTGCCGCTGCAAGGTAGGCAATAAGGGCTGCCAGACCCACGAGCAGATAGCAGAATTTGCACAGTTTTGTCTTGTCGAACTTGCGCACCAGCAGCGGCGTTATAACTATGTAGGAAAAAGCCGATATAATAGAGCCAAAAGCCATGTACCAAGCGAGAAGCTTTGCCGAAAAGTTGAAGCTTTCCAAGAGGTAGATTGGTATGGTCATGGCGTAGCAGCCGCCGCCCAAATTGCCTATTACGAATATGCTTGTAAGGGTTCTAAAGCGCTTATCTTTTAGCACTTTTAACATATCCTTAACACCCTCGAAAAAGTCGATTTTCTTAATTTTCTCCGGCCTGTCGCTAGGCAGGGCAAACATCAGCCACACGGCCGATATGAGAAAGCCTGCGGTCATTATGTAAAACGGCTCGGCAAATGACATATTGCCGGCGGAATCTTCAGAAATAAATACGCCTGCGATAGCCGGGCCCGCCAGAAAGCCTATTGAATAAACCGTGAGAGTATAGCCTATGTATCTGGATTTGTACTGCTTAGAGCACCTGTCTAGTATGGTCGCCTGGGCTGTTCCGTCCACGCCCGAAGCTGCGCTTATGGCTATTCTTCCCAGAAATAGCAGCGTTAGGCTTGAAAACAATACGCCCAAGCCCTGCGCGAGCGTTGCAAATATGCCCACAAAAATGCAAAACATAAGTACCTTTTTGCGCCCTATGGAATCGGAGAAAGAACCCAGAATCGGCGCGAAAATAAATAGCAAAACCGGATATAGGCCCATAAAAATTCCGTAGGCTATCTTGTGGGCTACCGGAGAAAAGCCCGGCATTAAATCGTGCGCCTGGCTTATGGGCTTTGCCAGAGTGGGCGCCAGTATGGGCACGACCATACCCTCGCTTGCGACGAATAAAAACATCACTGCTAGTGTTGGTATGAGAATTATTAAGCCTGGTTTCCTTGGAGCCATAAAAATTTGAGTTTATGTAAGAGCCTCGCGATTTTAAAATCAAGGTTTAAAAGCAAAATTCCGAATATAGAGAAAAAAATTTTTTTAATTTTGTGGACAGCCCCGAAGATAAATCTTTAGATAGTAGGTGCAAAATTTTAAGCATATAGGAAGTATTTTATGGCAAAAAAAGTTACACAAGCTGCTGAAGAGGAACATTCGAACAAGGCGCTCGAACTTGCAATGAGCGCCGTGAACAAGCAGTTCGGAGAGGGATCTTTGATAAGGTTGGGCGATTCCACCAAAAAGAATGTGGAAGTTATAAGCACAGGCTCCATAGCTATAGACTTAGCGCTCGGAGTCGGCGGGCTTGCCAGGGGCAGAATTACAGAAATTTACGGCCCCGAATCTTCGGGTAAGACGACGCTTTGCCTGTCGCTTATAGCAGAGGCCCAGAAAAATGGCGGAAACGCCGTATTTATAGACGTAGAGCACGCTCTCGATCCGCGCTACGCAAAGATTGTTGGGGTTGATTTGGACAACTTGATGGTCTCGCAACCCGAGTGCGGCGAAGATGCTCTAAATATAGCAGAAACGCTCATACGAAGCGGAGCGATAGACGTTATAGTGATAGACTCCGTAGCGGCTTTGGTCTCAAAGACGGAGCTCGACGGCCAGTTTGGCGACAGCACCGTGGGCTTGCAGGCGAGAATGATGAGCCAGGCCATGCGCCGCCTGACAGCCGCTATAAACAAGACAAATTGCGTCTGCATCTTCACAAACCAGATACGCGAAAAGATAGGCGTTATGTTCGGCAGCCCCGAGACAACTCCGGGCGGCAGGGCTCTAAAGTTTTTTGCCACAACCAGAATAGACATACGCCGCATAGGTCAGATAAAGGATCCGTCAGGCAAGGTAATAGGCAATAGGACAAAGATAAAGGTTGTTAAAAACAAGGTCGCACCGCCCTTTACCGAGTGCGAGTTCGACATCATGTACAATGAAGGCATCTCGCGCACGGGTAGCCTTATCGACTTGGGCATAGAAAACAAGATTCTCGAGAAAAAGGGCGCTTGGATTTCTTACAAGGGCGAGTTAATAGGACAGGGCAGAGAGGCCGCGAAGGCCTACTTAATGTCAAATCCCGACGTTGCGGAGAAGATAAGAGAGGAGATTGTATCAACTGTAAAGGTTGTCGGCGGTTCCACTTTGGGCGAGGAGGCCGGAGAGTCTGCATCGTCAGACTAATTTTGCCGCAAATTTTTAATCTTAAGGGCAAGGAGTTTCCTTGCCTTTTTTATTGCCTTCAACCCTTTTAAAAAGCGCCTTGCAAGGAATCTTGGCTATTGCGATGGTTTAATGTATTAGCTTGTGCTATGCGAGAAAAGCTTAAAAAATCGAGAGGCCAATAGATATTTCAAAGAACAGAAATCTGCCTGTCATCTACGTTTAAAAACTTACTTTAATACAGTAATATAAAAAAATATACTTTTAACTTGAAGCGAATTCAAAATTTTTCTACAAAGGCTCCGCCGAGTTTTTTCGGTGTTTGTTACCAATTCAAATTAGAAGGAAAATTATGATGGATAGGAGAAGTTTCTTAAAGGGCGCTGCCGTATTAGGGGCGGCGTCAGTGTTGCCGCGCTTTAGCTTTGCTGCTGAATCCGGAAATTCAAATTCGGGGCGAATAAGGGTTGCATGCGTGGGTTGCGGGGGCCGCGGCACGGGCGCTATGCAAGATCTGATTAACGCCGACAAAAATATTCAGATAGTGGCCCTGGGCGATCTGTTTGAAGACAGGTTAAAATCGGCCGATACAAATATTAGAAATTTTGTAAAGGATTTAAGGAGCAAAGATTCAAAAATCGCCGAGGATATTTACGCTGCCACGAAAGACACGATGTTCTCAGGTTTTGATTGCTGCAAAAAAGTCCTGGAAGTTCCGTGCGATATGGTGATTTTGGCGGCCCCACCTTGCTTTAGGACGGAGCACTTGGAGCTCTGCTTAAAAGCCGGCAAGCACGTATTTGCAGAAAAGCCCCTATTTGTTGACATCACTCAGGCTAGGAAGGTCGAGCAACTCTCAAAGCTCGCCGATGAGAAGAAATTGAATGTGGTTGTGGGCTTTCAGCGCCACTACGACGAAGCCTACAAGGAGGGGGTGGCGCGCCTAATGGACGGTCAGATTGGCGACATAGTTGCGGCGCAGTGCTACTGGATGCAGGACGGCTATGTTGGCGGTGGAATTTCAAACGGGCATTTGCCTATAGATACTCAGGAGTATCAGATCAGAAATTGGGCTGCGTGGATTTGGACTTCGGGCGACCACATAGTGGAGCAGCACTGCCACAATATAGACGTTATAAACTGGTGCATGAATGGCAAGCTTCCCAAAAATGTAATGGGAATGGGTGGCAGAGGTGTTAATCAAGATGGGGAACTGGCTCTGCCGTATCCGCAATTTGGCGATAGATATTCGCACTTTACCGTGGATTTCGACTATGGCGACGGAGTGCGCGTTATGAGTCTTTGCAGGCAGGAGCCAAAGACCTCGTCGAATGTGAGCGAGCGCATAGTTGGCACAAAGGGATTTTTAACTTTTGACGGGGGAGCCCACATTGAGGGCGAGAAGCCTTGGCGCTTTAGCGGAGCTCGCCCCGGTCCATACGTTCAGGAGCACGCCTTTTTGCTAAAGAGCATACGCGATTCAAAGCATGTAAATGCCATACCGCTTTCGCATAGCTCAAATATGATGGCGCTTGCCGGGCGCGAGAGCGCATTTTCAGGCAGGGGATTTTCCTACGACTTTTTCAAGCAAAAGAGCAATCAGAAGCTCACGCCCGATGTTTGGGATTTGAAGGCGAAAAAGCAGATAGGCAAAGTTCCGGTTGCGGGCGTTTATAAACTCGATTTGATTTCTTAATATGAACAGGCGCGAATTTTCAAAAAAAGTACTTGCGGCGGGCATAGGGCTTGCCGCCATTGGGCGCATGAATTTGTCGGCGCAGGAGGGCGGCTCTTGGGATTGGCAGAAGCGAGAGGCCTTTAAGACAAACTTTGCCCCCATGCTA
>URYY01000047.1 GCA_900552245.1 uncultured Opitutales bacterium
AGGGTATGGGGGTAAAAGCTGCGCCTAAAATTGCAAGAAAGGCAAACTCGCCATACATCTTCTCAACCGACTCAAAGGCCTCTTTGCTGAACACGTAAGTAAAGAAAAAGTCCTGCGTTGACTGCCAGAAAAACTTGCCTATGTACCAACCAAAAACTCCACCCAGAACCGATGCCACAGTGCACACCAAAGCGATTTTCCACCAGCGCTTTGGCGCTCCGAACACTAAGGGTATCAGAAGAACGTCCGGCGGAATCGGAAAAAACGAGCTCTCTGCAAAAGACAGAGCAGCCAGAGCCTGAGTTCCCTGGGGCTTGTCGGCCCAAGAGACGGTCCAATCGTAGAGGCGCCTCAATATATTCGGTTTCTTACTTTCCATAGATACTTAAAGAGTTTGAGTCTGTATATATTTGAGATTCTGTAAAGCTCAATGTGCTAGCTCTTAAGAAAAAAATTCTTGAAAAGCAGTGCTTCTAAAAATAACTTTGCCACAGAATTTTGAAAACGCGCCACGGCAAAATTCAAACTGCTTACGATGCAAAAGGGCGCACCTTACGCTTAAACAAAATACCACAAATGAAAAAAATAGCACTATGTTTGCTTTCGGCTGCATTAGCTCTTGTATCGCTTGCCGAAATTAAAATCGAAAACTCAGCAAAAGACAATATCGCAAGAATCGGCGATAAAGTCGTATTTAAAATTTCGGGCGCTCCGGACGGCGCGCGCTTTGAATTTAAGGTAAACGGCAAACAAATAGAAAAGGGTATTTGCCCAGAGGAGTTTTCGTACACGCCCGACAAGGAATCTTGGCTAATATTTTCCGCATTCGACCCCAATGACAAAGACAAAAACGGGCACGTCAAGCGCAAGGAAAACGGTGTGATAGTTTCGCCCGACAAGGTAAAGACTGTAACTCAGGCTCCAAAGGATTTGGATAAATTCTGGAAAAAAATAAAGATGGAGGTCGAAAAGAATTCACCAAGGAATGTAAAGCTTGAAAAGTTGCGAGACTTTCCCGCCGAAAACGGCAAATATCCCGTAGAGCTATACCGCTACGAAATAAAAGTTGACGACGGCGAAAACGGCTCATGCGATGGCGGAATCGCAGACGGCTACCTAGCCTTGCCCGTCGGAAAGAAGGGAAAGATGCCCATAGTTGCAACTTTCTTCGGAGCAGGCTCCTTTAGTGCGGACTTGCGCCCTGCAGTTGAATACGCAAAGGAGGGCGCGATAGGAGTGTCGATGAATCCGCACTCAATACCGCCATCTCTAAAGGGTGAAGAGCGGCAAAAGTTTATAGACGAAGTCGTCCACCAAAAGGGAGTTAATTACAAGATGCGCAATAAGGACAAGACTCCCGAAGAGATGTACTTTGTGGGAATGTTTAAGAGGGTTTACCAGACGCTCAGAATGGCAATGGCGCGCCCCGAATGGGACGGCAAGAATATAGCGACAACCGGTTTTAGCCAAGGCGGCTCTCAAACGATAGTCGCTGCCTACCTCTGCCCCAAAGTGACGGTGATTGCCCCCCTTTGCCCCGCTATGTGCGACAATGGCGCCGGCTCTATAGGCCGCCGCTCAGGTTGGCCGGATTGGGTAAACAACGCAAATCAGACAAGGGAACTCGAAAACGGCAGATACTTTGACCCCGCACTCATGGCGCAATTTATAAGAGCTAAAATGTACGTCGGTATAGGCCTTTGCGACAATACCTGCACACCAACTGCCGTGACCGCCATGTTTAACAACTTCAAAGGCAAAAAGGATAGGCTCTACATGCAGGGCGTCGGGCACGGTTGGAATGACGATTGGAGCAAAAACCATAAAGATTTCATTTTGAAAAATATTGGATTAAAGAAGTAAGTCTTTTAAAGCTAGCAATTGGCAATGAAGAGTTTTTTTAAAATTGCATTGAAAACTTCATTTTTAAGTTTCGCGGCAAGCCAGGCTTTTGCAGTTCTAAGTTTTGACAGTATCTACTCCGACAACATGGTCTTGCAGCGCGGCGCAAAGGTGCACATAAGCGGCTCGGCAAATCCCAATGCAAATGTATGCGTGGAATTTTCCGGGCAGCGAAAGACGGCAAGGGCAAACGAGAATGGAAAATGGAGCCTATTTCTATCGCCTATGAAGGCCTCCTTAAAAGCGGAGGACTTGAGACTCACAAGCGGGAAAGAGATAGCGGAACTTAAAAATATTCTTGTTGGCGATGTTTGGCTTTGCTCGGGGCAATCAAACATAGATATGCCTGTTGGCGGGCACCCGCTTTTGCGCGAAAAGCTCAATAATGAAAGCAATGAGAATGTGCGCATATGCCTTGTCAGGCGCACAGACTCAAAGGCGGAAAATACACCACGGCAAATTGCCGACTTGCAGATAAATTGGAGTTCCGTAAGCGGCAAAAATCTGCAGAGTTTTTCGCCGCTTGCCTACTATTTTGCAAAGAAATTTTCGTCAGATGAAGGCGTGCCCGTTGGCCTTGTAGAAGCGGCAGTTGGAGGAACCCGCATACAGCCCTGGATGCCCGAAATTTCGCGCGAAGTTATGACGAGCTTTGACGACAAAACATCCGGCGGACATCCATCGCACCTGCTGTATAACACAATGGTAAATCCCTTAAAAGATATGACTTTCAAGGGCGTTTTGTGGTGGCAGGGCGAGTCTAGCTCGCTATATCCCGAGCGATACGCAGTGCTCTTCCCGCGTATGATTGAAGATTGGCGCAAGGAGTTTAAAAAGCCCGATATGCCCTTTGTATTCGTCGTGCTCGCGGCTCACAGAGCGGTTGACGGCGACGTCACAAACGAGGCTTGGGCCTGGCTTAGAGAGGCGCAGCTCAAAGCATTAAAGCTTAAGAATACCTACGCCGTATCGGCAGTGGATATTGGCGAGTATGAAGACATACACCCGCAGAATAAGGAGTTGGTGGCAGAGCGCGTAAATTCCATAGTAAAAGCTATGGATAAACCCCAAGCCCCCAAGACGGAATCTCCGATGTATGAATCTTGCAAGGTATTAAAAGACGGCACAGTGCTTGTAAAGTTCACGAATAGTGGCAATAAGCTATTGGCAAAGCGCGTAGCTTTAAATAAGAGAAGGAATATGGAGTTTGGCAAAGATCCCGAGGCGTTCGTGCTTTCGGAAGGGGAACTATCGGGCTTTGAGCTTTGCGGAGAGGACAGGGTATTTTTCCCGGCAAAGGCTAAAATTATAGACTCAAAACACATTGCCTTAAAGTCCGACAAAGTTAAATCGCCAATAGCCGCGCGCTATATGTGGAAAAGCTTTGCTCTCGGCAATCTCTACAACGACATGGGCTTCCCCGCCCTGCCATTTAGAACCGACAATTTTGCAGCTCCCGACTTTTTGGGAAGAACTATTGGAAGCGAATTTGACGCTAAAAAAGTTTCAGATCTCGGAGTAAAATTCGAGCCCGTGCTAAAGACCGCCGAAAGCGAATTTAAAGATGCCGACCATGGAGGTGTGAAGTTTTTAAAAGCGATAAAGTCTCCAAATTTTTCGGGCAGATACGCATATTTTAAAGCTCCTCAAGGTTTTAAGAATATGTCAGGCAAACGCGAAATCGAGATTAGTATAGTTTACATAGACTCAGGCCCCGACACCATCGAATTGGTGTACGATTCGAATGATTCCAATGTCCGCAAGGGGCAAGCAAATGCGGGTGCGTGGAAGAAACTTGGAGCTTTGAAAATTGAAGATAGCGGCAAAGTAAAGCTTGCGAAATTCAAGGTTTCAGACGCAAAGTTTGCGGGCAGATTAAACGGAGCCGATGTAAGGCTACAATCTATTCCCAATATGGACTTTGAAGTCCTGGGCTTGTTTATAAAAGAAGCTGAGTAGTTTAAAAGGTAAGCGCTTTTTTAGCCTTTAAATTTTAGATAAAAATCTCACAAAATTTGCAAAGTAAATTTGCCCAATCATAAGAGAGGCCGCACAAAATGCGCGGCCTCTTCGTTTGCAAAAATAAACTATCTAAAAAAACAAAATTAGTATTTAACCTCTATTTCATCGCCGTCTTTCGTTTTTAATACGGCAGTTGCTCCGCCCTGTTCAAATACGAAATCGTCGTAGTTTTCGTTCATAAAAACAGTAGGGGCGCTAAGGAACTTATCATCAATTAGAGTTTTTAGGGAAACCCTCTTTACACCTCTGTCCTCCATGTAAGTTGAGGCGACTTTATACATTGCACTAATCTGGTTTTGAATAGCCGCAGTGCGCGTTGAAACCCTTATATAGCGGGCGGCGGGTATTACCAAAGCCGCAAACAAGCCCAGTATGGCGAGCACAATAATTACTTCTATAAGCGAGAAAGCCCCGCGCCTAGTTTTTAAAATTTTCATAAGCACATTTTGGGATTAAAGTAAAATTTTTCAAGAAAGTTCTCGGTATTATGCAGAAATCTAAGGAAGTAGAAAGCCCACCCCAGTCTTCCTCGTCAGGAAATGCTAGCGCAAAAAAACCTGACAAATCAACACCGATGTAAACATTTTCCGCATATTTTACATTTCCATTTAGAAAATTTAAAATTCATAAAGTTCAAATTTCGACATAAAAGGCGGTCACACCAAAGCCCCACAAAATCGCGCCTCAATTTATTGCGTCCGCCTTGCACTAAAAAGACTCAATACGCCGCGAATTTTAAGTTATCAATTCGACTTCAAGGCATTGTAGAAGCGATCTCTAAAGCTTTCAAACCACTCCTTGTCGTATGGCATGACTTCGGCGTATCTAATTATGTTTCCGTAGCAGGTAAAAGTGACGTCGCTTTCGGTGCAAATCTTAAAGTACTTGGCAGCGAGCTCCGGATTTGCCTTTACACCTATGCCCTTTTCGTAGGCGTAGCATAGAACCAGCGCCGCTCCCTGCCAATGGTCTTTCTTACTCTCGGCAATCTCGCTAAGTGTTTTCGCAGCCACTTCGGGATTTGCCTCCACACCCGCGCCAACCAAGAGGTGCAAAGCCTCTTGGAACTTCAATCTTTCGCTATTTGGATCAAGTTTTTTAATGCGCATCAGAGTCTGCCACGCAACTTTTATGTCTCTATATTCGGGATCGGTGTACTGGCGGTTTTCGCATCTAAAGCCGTAAATCGTCCAGAGCAAATCCTTGGGATATATGTTTTTTGATATGCAGTATTCGAGCATTTCAAAGGCGTACTGCCTGTCAACGGGCGTGCGATTTTTCAGGCGCGACTCCCGCGAGCAAAACGAGTGCGCGGCGTCCGATAAATTGTAATCTCGCACGTTCGACAAAAGTTCGTACTTCTCCCCCTCTTTCAAACTTTCGCCCGCAATGCCCTTTTCCTTACAGTAGGCTAAAACTACCGCGGCCATACTGCTCGGATTTTTCCGCACGATATCCTTTAAAATTTCAAGCGCTTTTTTTTCGTTCTTCTCACACCCCAAACCTGTCAGGTAGTGTGTTGCAAGCCGCTCACGCATTTCTTCGGAGTCAAATCTCTCGGTAAGTTTACTTGCAATTTCAAAGGCTACTTTCGGATCGTAACAGGGTTCGGGCAGAGCAAAATATCTGTAAACATATGCGGAATTAGACTCTTCAAAATCCGAACAATCTATCGCCTTCAAATAAAGCTCGGCGGCCTTTTTGACCTTTTCGGGATTTTTCCTGTCTTTTGCAAGTTCGCTTGCAAAGTAATATAAAACCTTTCCGCTCTTTGAATCCTTGCCAAGCACAAGGTTCATAAGCTCCGACTTTCGGGCATTGTCCGACTGAAGAACTTTGTATTCGGGATAAACTCGTTCTAAAAGGTACATAATTTCATCAGCCGAAGCCTCTTTGTTTACGCGCTCGTAAAGCGACTTTGAAAGCGCTTCGTCCTTTTCTGTGCCCTGCCCCGCGCGAGCGAATGCCGCCATAATCTCGAGCGAATAGGGCTTGAAGAACTCCTTATTTTTTTGCAAAAATTCAAACATTAGCGCGTAGTCTTTATGATAGACATCTATGAGATTTTGCAAAAATTCCGCCTTATCTTTAGTATCATCGTCTCTTTCAAATTTTAGGCGTTTAAATACCTCGCCTGCCTGTAAAAGCTCCTCTCTAGACATGTATTTTTTTAGTTTCTTGAGAGTCCTAAAGGCGCTGTAATTATTGAAGTAACGCTTGCTCGCGCGCATTCCCAGAAGCGCCTTCACCGCGCCCTTTTCATCGCCCCGATTTAAAAGTATATCAACTTTATCTCTTATATCGGAGTTAGTATGAGCTAGAAGTTCGTCCTCCAATATTTTCATGACTTCGTCGTTTTTATCCAACTTTATCCTCATTCCAGTATTTGGGAGAGTATAATCGCCATTTAATATCCTATAAATTGTTGAAATACAATCCGAGAAAGGTGAATTCTTTATGCTTTTTACGAGTTCTACGGCTTTTTTATCGGATTTATCCAAGAGACAACCCGTTTTGCAAGAATAGACGGCGTAGGCAAACATATAGGGATCTGAACGTAAATCGCTATTGAAAAGCAGGTCCTTGCTAACACCTTTTGCGTACGACATTTTTAGGCATAAATCGACCTTATTCTCAAGGAAGCTCTTAAGTGCGGAACGCGTATCCTTATCATCAAGCTTACTCAAAAGCTCGAAAAATAAATCGTGTGAAATTGAAGATTCTAAACGCCTCAAGATAATCTTATCCCGACTAAATTTGGAACTTAATTTTTTGTTGAATTCCTCTTCAAAATCTTTGCCAAGCTCATCTTTAGATTCTTCAAAAGCCTCCATAGCCTTCGGCAACTCTACAAACTCAAGAAGAATGAATTTTTTAAACTCGGCATTCTTCCATCTATCGTATTCCAAAAAGAGAATATAGACCCCGTCAAAGTCATTAGCCTCGCAAAGTTTCACGATTTCCGCCCTTAGCTCCGGTATGCGCTTTTCAATAAAAGCCTCGTCGTCGGGACTTAAATTCTTCATAAATTTGTCGCGATTTTTATAGAAGTAAAGCGTGAGAGCCTTCAAGTTGGCTTTACTAATTTTCCCCGCTTTATCTAAGTCCAACATTTTGTCGGACATATTCATCGCAAGCAATATGGGCTGCATCACATCGCGGATATAATATTGCTGAGTTTTACTATATTCCGGATTTTCACTTAAGCTAATCTGATAGTCCAAGATATCGGCAATAAATTTGCGCGCGCGGGCGTTTTCTCCCAATTTTTTAATAAAATCATGATTGAAGGAATATAATATACTGCTAGATATTTCGAGAACATCAATGCCTTCAAAGCTATAAAGTTCCGCAAAAAAGGCCTCGTAGCGCTTCAATAATTCATCGGGCGCTCCGCTTTGCAAGAGCGATAAATAGACGGCAGCCGCAAAATCTGCGTCTATGCTTGTGAGAGAATTTAAAATGCAAGTCTCGTTGCCCTTTATAATTTCCGGAAGCAAACTATCGTCCTTCATAACATATAACATGAAAATAACCTTTAAAAAAGGCATTTTTAATAAGGTATTATCGCTTTTAAGGATAGCCCTGGCAATTTCAACCAAATCGGAACTTTCAAGCGGCGAATTAGAGGGAGATTGCATAACAAAAAAACACGCGAAAATAGCCTGCTGGTCGCCGGCCCTTGCTCTTTTTACAAGCTCATCTTTGCTCAAATTCTTAAGATGTGCAACTTCCGACTCTAAAGGCATGGCAAGTATGGCTGAAGTGCAATCAAAAAGACGCTCCTGATTTAACACAACTCGATGTGAAGTTAAAACCACAGGGAAAGCATCAACTTCAACGGGGCTTGCATATTTTTCAAAACGCTTTAAGGCTTTTTCAATATCGCCTTTGCGCAGCGACATCTTGAGAGTGTAAGTACTTCGACTATTTAAAATCGCATTTGCGCCTTTTTTGATATCGCCGTAAAATTCGAGGATAGGCGTCATATTTTTAGAGATACTCACCCAAAACAAATCGCCCGATTTTTTGTATGTAACGGAAACTCCCTTCTGCTTCATCGCAAGATCCAGGCGCTCCTCATTCGGGAATTTAAAATTAGCCTCGGGCTCTCCGCACATACCGGCAAATCCGGAGAAAATTAAGGCGATAAAAACCAAAACAAAGCAAAATTTTTTCATAATAAGCAGAGCCTTTCCCAAATGGGTTTCAAGTTAAGTTCCGCTTGTTATGATGTAAAAAAATACAAATTTGTCAAGCCTTCAATATGTATTCAAATATAAAATATCATCTTTCAAGCGCAAATACCTCGCCGCCCTCACGACTGAGGAGCCTGTCCAACTTTTTTGCGTTTGGAAGCAGCCGGTTTAGATGTATCCAAAACGACACTGAGTGGTCCATGAACATCTCGTGGGCGTATTCGTGCAAAATTATATATTTTTGAAATTCAGGCTTTAGTAAGACTATGCGCCAGTTGAAGGAAAGAGTATCCATAGTCGAGCGCGACGCCCACCTGCCGCGCTGGTTTCGCACCGAGATTTTGCGCTTCTGCAAGCCGCACTCCGATGCTATCGCCCCGACGCTTATCTCCAAAGACTCCCTTGCAAACTTCATAAAAAGCTCAAAGAAAGATTCTCTATTTCTATATGCAAATACTATTTCGCCGCGCTCAGAGTCCTTAACAAAAAAATCGCTTGTTTTGGACTCCATAAAAATCACCCTCAAGGCCTTGCCCGCCTCAAACACATAGGGATTCTCCCGCAAATATTCAAGCAGAGAGCGCCTAGGCTTTAGATTGCGCGTCTGCTCAAATATCCACGCCGACTGCGACTTCACAAAGGCCCTGCACTCTCCAAGCCCAACATAAGTCGGCGCCGATAGGCTTAGCAAACCCACATCTTTCACGCGCAAGGTAAGACCGCGCAGGCCAACTCGAAAGCTTATCTTCAATTCAAACTCCCTGCTTTCGAGAGCGTCCGCAAGCTCTATTACCTCGCTGTGGCTGCCCCTCACCTTACTTTACCTCGGTCTTTTCTCGCAAATATTTGAGGTAGTCGCGCAAAGCTCCCTCGGGCTCAACTCCAAGAGGCCTAAACTTAGACACAATTTCATACAGCGCCTTGCCGCACTCGCGCTCCGGAGAATCTGCATTAAATTCGCTTGCAGCCCTGCTTTCCGCCTCTTTATCTATGTGCTTTGCCACGTCCCTCGCCTTCCTTAGCGCCGACAATTCATGCGGCAGATTCTCCCAGAAATTCGCTGATTTGGGCCTGCTCTTTTTTTCCTTTGCCTTAACTGCAGACCAAATTTCTACAACATCGTCGGCATCTTTTACCTTTACTCCAGAAAATACGTGCGGATGGCGGCGCACAAGCTTGTCGGCAAGCTCTCCCGCAACATCGTCAAAATTAAACTTGCCCTCCTCCGACGCCATCTCGGCATGCAGCATTACATGCATCAGAATGTCGCCGAGCTCCTCCTTCATGTTTTCGTAGTTTTTGACATCAACTGCGTCGAGAAACTCCGCGGCCTCCTCCAAAAGGTTCCCGCGTATGGAATCGTGAGTCTGAGCCCTGTCCCAGGGGCAGCCGTCGGGCGCGCGCAACTTCTTTATTATTTCCAAAAGTCTATCTATATTTTTCATATTTAAAATTTAGCTTAAAAAAAGCACGATTTGCACCGCTTGTCAAAAAATTTAAAGCCAAAGAAGCTAGCACCCCAAACACTGGAACTTGCAAAAATTGCCTTTTAATTGATTTATCCAAGCAAGCAAATTTGATTTGTAAAACACTCGGAAGCTTACCCGTCTCTTTGCTATTTTTTTGTTGAATGGAAGCCTGTTTTTCAATTCTATATATGCGGTTATTTTTATGCGCACTATTTTGCGCAAATAAATAAAAGCTTTTTAATTTAGATAAAATATGGCCTCTATTCTTACAAAACTTTTCGGCGGTTACAAATACGGGCGCTTTTACGCGGCTGCAAAAAGGACGCTCGCACGCATAAATAAAATCGAAAAACAATATCAGAGCTTGGCGGATTCCGATCTGCCAAAGAAAACCGAGGAATTTTCAAAGCGGGCAATCGGCGGAGAGTCTCTAGATTCCCTCTTGCCGGAAGCCTTCGCGCTCGTAAAAAATGCCGCAAGGAGAATGTGCGGCAAAAGCTACGAGGTTTTCGGGAATCCGCAAGTCTGGAATATGGTTCCATACGATGTGCAGATTATGGGCGCTATAGCCCTGCACAAGGGCATGGTTGCAGAAATTGCAACCGGCGAGGGAAAGACGCTCATAGCAACTCTCTGCCTATATCTAAACGCCCTGACCCACGAGGGCTGCCACGTTGCGACCGTAAACGAATACCTCGCTATGCGCGACGCCCAGTGGATGGGCGCCCTATTTAATACTCTTGGACTTACTTGCGCCTACGTTATAGCCTCTCAAGACCGCGAGCAAAAAAAGCAGGCCTACATGGCCGATATAGTATATTCCACCGCAAGCGAACTCGGCTTTGACTATCTGCGAGACAACTCAATGTCTTACAGAAAGTCCGACCAAGTTCAGAGAGACTTTAACTTCTGCCTTGTTGACGAGGCAGACTCAATCTTAATAGACGAGGCGAGAACTCCCCTCATAATATCCGGAAGCGACGAAAGCGAGGGAGAGTCTCCGTACCAAGACTTGCTTGCGCCTGTCGAAAATATGGTAAAAAGCCAAAAGAAACTCGCGAGCGAAAAGGCAGACTCCGTACTTAGAAAGTTGAAAAAAGGCTCGGCCTTGGACGACGAAATGCTAACTGAAATATGGCTAGTTAAAAAAGCTATGCCGCGAAATAAGATTTTGCGCCAAATTCTCGATATGAATAAAAACGCAAAATCCTTTGCTGACTTTGAGCTGAAGATGTCGGCCGACTACAATGCAAACAAAGCCTACAAGCTAAAGGAAACCCTCTACTACACTGTCGACGAAAAGAAGCAGCAGGTGGATATAACCGAAATGGGAAGAAAGTTTCTAAGCCCTAGCGACGACGCCTTCGTGCTGCCCAATTTTGATGAGATGATGATGAAAGTCGACGCCCAGCATTTGGGCAAGCTTGAGGCAAATCAGAGAAAGCAAGCCCTCAGGCAGTCGTACTCAAAAAAGGCCGAATACATACACGCCCTCACCCAGCTTTTGAAGGCCTATGTGCTCTTTGAGCGCGATGTCGAATACATAATAAGAAATAACAAAATAGAGATTATAGATAAAAATACGGGTCGCGTAATGGAGGGCAGGCGCTGGAGCGAGGGCTTGCACCAAGCGGTTGAAGCTAAGGAGAGAGTTGAAGTTGAGCCCGAAAACAGAACATACGCCACAATAAGCATACAAAATTACTTCAGGCTCTACAAGAAGCTCGCGGGAATGACGGGAACTGCCGAGAGCGCCGCCGAGGAATTTGCAGACATCTACAAGATGAACGTAATGGCAATTCCGACTAACAAGCCCTGCAGGCGTTTCGACTTTCCGGATTTAGTATTTAAGACAAAGCGCGAAAAATACGCAGCCTGCGCCGAAAAAATAAGAGAGGCAAACGCAAAGGGCCAGCCGGTATTGGTCGGAACCTCATCGGTGGAGGATTCTGAATTGCTATCGAGGCTACTGAAGTTAAAGGGGATAAGACACACTGTATTAAACGCAAAAAACGACGCCGTAGAAGCTGAAATTGTGGCAAAGGCCGGCAGCAAGTCGGCAGTAACAATATCCACAAATATGGCGGGGCGCGGAACCGACATAAAGCTTGCAGACGGAGTTGAAGATCTGGGAGGCTTGCTCGTGCTTTCAACAGAGCACCACGAGTCTAAGCGTGTCGATAGGCAGCTGCAGGGCCGCTGCGCCAGACAGGGCGATAAGGGGCAATCGCTTTTTATCGTATCGCTTGAAGACGATATATTCAGGCTCCATGCCGACACGTCATTTCTCGCAAAAGTTTTAAAGACAAAGCACAAAGACAATTTTGCGCTGAGCCACCCGATTTTTTCGCACATAGTTGAAAAGGCGCAAAAGAAGATGGAGAGCGAAAATTTCAGCATAAGAAAGCAGCTGCTTGAGTTTGACAACGTCTCAAATACTCACCGCGAGGTAATTTACGCCATGCGCAATAAAATTCTATCCGAAGATTCAAACCGCGACATACTTGAAAATATGATACGCGAAAACACCTCTGAAAAGCTTGCGCAAATTCTCGATTCCTCAGCTTTTGCAACTGAAGCAGACGCCCAAAACATACTGGATATATTTGCTCAGTACTACCCAATAAGCCTAAGCGTTAAAGATTTGAAGGGCTTAAAAGTCGGCAAAATTGCCGAGATTCTAAATGCGGAAATCCTGAAATTAATAGAGCAAAAGACGCAAATAGAAACTCCTGAATTTGAGAATATGATAGAAAAGTCTCTGCTCTTAAATTCCGTCGACGACAACTGGCGCGACCACCTCACGCGACTCGAGGATTTGCAGGAGGCCATATTCCTCAGAAGCTACGGCCAGAAAAACCCCGTTTACGAATATAAAATCGAGGCCTTTAAATCTTTCGAGCAGCTGATGTCCGACATAAGAGAGAGCGTCTGCTCTGCCGTTTTAAAAGTTTTTGCAAATAGAGACAGCGCCGGGGAATTTATGCAAAAGATAAGGGCGGGAGCTTCTGAAAAATCGGTGAGAGTCATTTAGTAGCGGCGCGATTCTTGCGATATACGAAAGTTAAATGAAGAAATTTTTGTCAGACTGGTGGGTGAAAATTGAAGCTCCGTTTAAGGCGGACAATTTGTCGCCAAATTACCTTGCAATAAGCGTATCGCTAGGAATTGCTGTGGGGCTTATGCCCATCTGGGGGCAGGCGTATTTCTGCTTTATATTTTGGGCCGTTTTTAAGCGCTTTGAAAAATTGCGCTTTAACCTCGTGCTATCCTGCGCGTGCACCTTTATATCAAATCCGCTCACAACGCCCTTTATGACCTTTGGCTACTACGTGCTAGGCAACATTTGTCTTATGCAAAAGAGCCTGACTTTCGGAGAATTTATAACTCAGGCAAAAGACATAGTAGATTCCACCTCAACTTTCACCATAAAGTTGCGAGAGGGCTTCGACTTTGCCTTTGGAGACGTCGGCCTTCCGATAGCCATAGGCTATGTTATAGCGGCCGCAATAGCAGCTCCCTTAAGCTACATAGTTTCATACAAAATTGCGCTCATTTATAAAAAGAGGAATGCCAAGCGAATCGCAAACAGCTGATTCAAACTACGCAATTTGAACTTTGCCCGTAAATTTATATTCATATATACTTGTAATTCCCGAGCGAAACAATAGATTCGGCACAAAATGAAGAAAGCCCTTTTAGCCGTTTTAGTAGCAAACGCCGCGTTTTTTGTTGCAGGAGAATGCCAGGCTAGCGACGCCGTTTACGAAATGGTAAGGTACCCTACTGCACTATCCGAATATCCGGAAATGGACGGTGCTTCGCTTTGGCAGGTTCTAAAAGAGAGGGTTAGGTACGATCCCTTCAACCTTTACGCCACGATAATTTTTGTACTTGCTATAATGCACACGTTTGCGGCAAGCTACTTTAATAAAATAGGTCACTACTTTCAAAAAAAGCACCTAATAAAACTGAGGTATCTCGAAACACAGGGAAAGTTGCAAGGGCAAATGGTTCCGGTGTGCTTCAGAGCGACTCTCTTTCACTTTTTTGGAGAGGTAGAGGCAATTTTTGGGCTTTGGCTTGTTCCTTTGTTTGCCGGAATGGTCTTTATGGGAGGCTGGAGCGCAATGACGCAGTATGTGGATTACCTGGCCTTTGTCGAAAAAAAATACACAGAGCCAATGTTTGTGGTTGTAATTATGTGCATTGCCGCCACAAAGCCCATAATCGTATTTGCAGCTTCAATCATAAAAAGGCTGGCAAAAATAGGCGGCGAAACTCCCGGAGCTTGGTGGATTTCAATACTGTGCTTTGGACCCCTGCTGGGCTCTTTTATAACGGAGCCTGCGGCAATTACAATTTGCGCGATGTTGCTTTCCGAAAAATTCTTTGCGCTAGACCCCAAGCCGGCCTTGAAGTACGCGACACTCGGGCTTCTATTGGTCGCAATTTCAGCCGGTGGAACGCTTACGCACTTTGCGGCGCCGCCCGTGCTTATGGTGGCCTCAAAGTGGGATTGGAACACGGCTTTTATGCTGGAGCACTTCGGGATAAAGGC
>URYY01000048.1 GCA_900552245.1 uncultured Opitutales bacterium
GGCATGATGGATACAATTTTAAACTTGGGGCTGAATGACGAGACCGTTGAGGGCCTGGCCGCCAAGACTTCAAATCCGCGCTTTGCGTGGGACTGCTACCGCCGCTTTATACAGATGTATGGCGATGTCGTAATGGGAGTTCAGGCGCGCAATGAGGCAGAGCACGACCCCTTCCACGAGGTCATGGAAATTCTGAAGGCGGAGGCCGGCGTAAAGCTAGATACGGAGCTTACTGTCGAAAATTTGCAGGAGCTTGTAAAGCGCTACAAGGCTCTAATTGAAGAGCGCGCGGGCAAGTCTTTCCCGCAGGACGTTTACGAGCAGCTCTGGGGCGCGATAGGCGCGGTGTTTGACTCTTGGATGAATGAGCGCGCCATAATTTATCGCCAGAAGTACAACATTCCCGCGGAATGGGGCACGGCAGTCAATGTTCAGACAATGGTGTTTGGCAATAAGGGCGATACCTCCGCAACGGGCGTTGCCTTCACGCGCGACCCCGCGACGGGCGAAAACGTGTTCTACGGCGAGTACCTAATAAACGCACAGGGCGAAGACGTCGTAGCGGGTGTTCGCACTCCGCACAAAATCGCGATGCTTTCAAAGGAAATGCCCAAGGCTTACAAAGAGCTTTTGGCTATACGCTCAAAGCTTGAAAAGCACTTCCGCGATATGCAAGACTTTGAGTTTACTATAGAGGAAAACAAGCTGTATATGCTCCAGACCAGAAACGGCAAGCGCACGGGCATGGCGGCTGTCCGCATAGCAGTGGAAATGAATAAGGAGCGCCTGATGGACGAAAAGACTGCGGTTAAGAAGATTCCCGCAGACTCCATTTCAAGCTTGCTTGTTCCCGTATTTGACCCCGCCGCGATTAAGAAGGTAAAGCCCATCGCAAAGGGTCTAAACGCAGGTCCGGGAGCCGCCTGCGGCAAGATTGTGTTCTCGGCCAGCATGGCGGAGCTCGAAAACTCCAAGGGCGTTAAGACTATTCTTTGCCGAGAGGAGACCTCTCCGGAAGATTTGCGCGGCATGATTGCCTCTGAGGGCATTTTGACCGCTCGCGGCGGCGTAAGCTCTCACGCTGCCTTGGTTGCCCGCCAGATGGGCAAGGTTTGCGTATGCGGCGCTTCCGACATACACGTAGATTACGCCCGCCACCTTATGACCGTTGGCGACATCGTTGTTAAGGAGGGCGATTTTATATCTATAGACGGCACTACGGGCGAAATCTTCTTGGGCGAAATTCCTACTGCCGACAGCGAAGTTGTTCGCGTTTTAAACGGTAAGATGAAGGCCGAAAAGAGTTACACATACCAGCTCTTTAACACCGTCATGAAGTGGGCCGACAAGTACCGCAAGCTTGGCATACGCACCAACGCTGATAGCCCCGCGCAGGCGAAGATGGCTGTCGAATTTGGCGCTGAGGGCATAGGCCTTTGCCGCACCGAGCACATGTTCTTTGAGGGAGATAGAATTGACTCTATGCGCCAGATGATTTTGGCTCAGGATACAGAGGAGCGCAAAAAGGCTCTCGCAAAGCTCTTGCCCTACCAGCGCAAGGACTTTGAGGGCATATTCCGCGCGATGAAGGGCTTGCCTGTTACAATCCGCTTGCTCGACCCGCCGCTTCACGAATTCCTGCCGCACGAGAGCGCACAGCGCAATGCTTTGGCTGAGAAGTTGGGCGTTAGCCCCGAATACGTGGCCGAGCGCTGCAAGGCTTTGGAAGAGCAAAACCCGATGCTGGGCCACCGCGGCTGCCGCTTGGGCAATAGCTACCCCGAAATTACGGAGATGCAGGCTCGCGCCATCTTTGAGGCCGCCGCA
This sequence comes from uncultured Opitutales bacterium, assembly GCA_900552245.1. GTDB lineage: Bacteria > Verrucomicrobiota > Verrucomicrobiia > Opitutales > Intestinicryptomonadaceae > Intestinicryptomonas. The sequence goes on from URYY01000048.1 coordinate 1,828, forward strand.
AACGTAATGAAGGGCAGAAACAAGATTGAGGTAAAGCCCGAAGTTATGGTTCCCTTGGTTGGCTTTGTTCAGGAGCTCAAGTATCAGGTAGAGCTAATACACAAGGTTGCAGATCAGGTCATGAAGGAAAAGGGCGTGTCGTTTAAGTATCTTGTGGGAACTATGATTGAAATCCCGCGCGGAGCTTTGACTGCCGATATGATAGCCGAATACGCCGACTTCTTCTCATTCGGCACAAACGACCTCACTCAAACCGGCCTTGGCATGAGCCGCGACGACTCCGGCTCATTCTTGGGCAGGTACAAGGAACTCGACATTATCGCTCAGAACCCGTTTGCCTCAATCGATCAGGTCGGCATAGGCCAGCTTGTAAAGATTGGCGTTGAAAAGGGGCGTTCCGTAAAGCCAAAGATTAAGCTTGGCGTTTGCGGCGAACATGGCGGCGATCCTGAGTCCATCAAGTTCTTTAACGATGTTGGCTTAAACTACGTAAGTTGCTCGCCGCCGAGAGTTCCGGTTGCGCGCCTTGCTGCGGCTCAGGCTGCATTGTAAGAATTAAATCTATATTAATTTTAAAGTCGGCAGGTCTCGTTCCTGTCGGCTTTTTTGTGTCTGGCAAGATTTCTCTGGCCTTTGAAAAATGCAGAGTAAGCTGTGGCTTTTTATATTGCTCTCTCTTTACAGTAGAGGCTACTTGCTCTTTTACTTCAGTTTTACGGCAAGCGATTTTTAGTTTTATACAAGCCAATTAAATTTTAAAGCGCTGTTCCGGCATTTTAACTTGCAATTTTGAGAAATTGGTAAACTGGCGGAACTTCTTATTTTTTTATTTATTAGCGCATTACTTTTGCTATCTCAGAGTAAAGCTTGCACGTTTCTACTTGGAAAGGGTACTTATTTATAGCCCAAATTTAATTGCTCATAACTTTCAGAGCGGAAAAGCTGAAGCTATGTTTGTGGAAATTTTTAGAAAGGCAAGGGTTCTTGCACCTGTTCCTAGCTCGACGATAGCCGAATAATTTTTAGAAAAAGCTATTCTTTAGAATAATATTTGCACTTGGGCTCGCACGCAATTTACATCGCCGTGGTCGCTATCTACAACGTTGCGTATGGGAGTGTCGAACCTCGACCATTCGTAACCGGCTTGAAATTTCATGTAGTCGCCGCGTATGTACCATGTTATACCTGCATATATAGAGGATGCTTGGTCGAAAAGTACTTTGCTTACGAGGGTAGTGGAGGGGTCTTGGCAGTAGTTTATGCTGTCTTTTATGGAAATGCCTCTGCCATTTGAGAAGAGCTGGGAACCTCTAATTACAAAACCGAGCCGTCCGTAATCGCCTATATCGACTATGTATTCGGCCTGAGCGTTATAGCCTTGCGGCACCGCTTGCCTGCTACCTTCGTCGCGGCCGTGTTGGACGCTCGCGCAGAGATATTCCGCCCACAGGATAAATTCGTCTTTATACTTAAATTCAAAGAATGGGTCTATGCCCATTATAGTTCCGTATATGGTATCGCCGGCTGAATTTTGGGCAACGTTTGCCTTATTGCCGAAACCGGTCTTTACGCCGATTCTCAAAGTAGAGTCGTCCGTAATGTTCGCGGTGTAGTCGGCGGCAAACCAGAGATTTACGGCGTTTGCGCTCTCCGGGTTCGAATCTTTGCCGGATAGGTGGGCGCGCGGAGTTATGGAATTATTTATAGCGTTGGTCACGGCAAAATTGTATTTTAGACCCTTTATTTGTTTCACTTCTCCGTTCCAAAAAACGCCTACGTAGCGCTGTCCAAAACCAAGCCTGCCGTCTATCCGTTCTGAGTAAGCAAAGTAGCGCGTCGCAAGAGATGTCTCTATGCTAGAAAGCTTGTCGCAAGGAATTACCTCCTCATAGCCGAATTGCACTTTCTTTATGCCGAATTGCAGTGTTCCCTTCAGAAAATCATAATCGATTTTCTTTGTGATGTAGGCGTCCAATAGATAGTCTGAATTATTCGTATTTTTTCTGGCAAAATCTATCCTTATATAGCCGCTCAGGGTATCGCTTATTTCGCCTTGCGCGCCCAAGAATATCCTGCGCAGGTAAAAGCCGTCGAAACTTTCGCTGTAGGAATCCCCCATTTTGCTTTCCATCATATTGTACTGGACTTGCACCATTCCAAATACATTGACTTTCTGTGCCTCGCCTGAACCTTCTACAACGATTGGCATTTGCTTTTTTATCGAGTCTGCCTCAAGTTGGCTTATGACTTTATCGCTCACCAGCTTTTCAAGAATTGCCCTCTCTTGGGCATTCGCGCAAAATAGGCACGCAAAGAGCCCCCACAGGCACAGTGGAACTATCTTTAAAAACCTCATCTTTAATCGAATTAAAACGCCCTAGTATCCCTTAATATCGATTTTTTTACAAGCCCAAACTGGGCTAGGTAGAGGAAATAAGCCGGAAAATTTTACATTTTAAATGTATTTTTTTTATATGCGCAAAGCTTGAGTTTGTAAGCTCGCTTTCAACTTCACTTGCAAGTAAAAATGGTGCGGCCTTGCAGCGCTTTTTATCCGTACATTTATTTTAAAAGTAAGCGCATAGTTTTCTCTGGGCTGTCTCGGAAATTAAGCGCCGACTTTACACTTTGTAAAATTTAAAGCTCGGATTTTGCTATTCGACATTTTGGACTTGCTCACGCACACGCTCCAGCTCGTTTTTGAAATCTATTACAAGTTTTGATATTGCAAGCTTGTTTGCCTTGCTGCCTATAGTGTTAATTTCCCTGCCCATTTCCTGACAGATAAAGTCTAGCTTCCTGCCGCAATTTTCGGCGGAATTTATGCAATTGCCAAATTGGTCTATGTGGCTTTTAAGGCGTGTAATTTCCTCGCAAATATCGGCCTTGTCCGCAAAGATAGAGACTTCTTTTAGCACCCTCTCATCGTCCAAGTTAAGCTCTAAATTCAGAGCTTTTAACCTATTTAGTAGCTGCTCTTTGTATTCTGCAACAGTGCCTTTGGATTCTTGTTCTATGCAAGCTACAAAATTTGCAAGCGTCTGCAGGCGCTTTTCAAAATCGCGCTTCAAATTAGCCCCCTCGCTCAGGCGCATTTTGTCGGCGTCTAGCAGGGCTTTTTGCAAATTTTTGTCGAAGTCTTCCCAGAGCTCTTCAAAGTCGGGGAGCACTTCCGCACCCTCAATTGCCTTGGCTATTGAAATTAGGTCTGAAATTGAGGGCTTAAAGTCCACAGACATTTCCTCACACCTATCCTTCAAACTTTCTAGGGCCGCTCTCATTTGCTCCGAGTTAGAGAAAACTCCGCCCTTTATAGACTTAAAATTCACCCTTATTGCAACGCTAACTTTGCCGCGCGTGTAAAATTCCTTAACCCTCTTTGCCACATTGCGCTCGGCGGCTAGCCAGTCGCGCGGGAGTGTGCAGGATATTTCCAAGCCCTTGCGGTTTACGGAGGATACGTCAATAGAGGCGTCGAGCAAGTCGTTTGACAATGTCGCCCGGCCAAAACCTGTCATACTTTTCATAGATTTATTTGGTACTGGTTTAATGCAAAATTTTTAAGAGTAAGCAGCGCGCGCTTCATCTCCATAGATTGAAGGAACTTCTGAAGCTCCGCAAAGTCGGGATCAGAAAATTCAAGTTCCCCCAAATCTACGTTTCTATCCAGCGTTACCAAGTCCAAGTTGCGCCGCAATAGATTTTCGCTATTGGCAACTACCTCGCGGAATTTTTCGGGCTTTATCCAGCTTGCGCGCTTTAGCAAGTTTTCTATATTGCCGAAATCCTTAAGCCACTTGGCAGCCGTTTTGGGGCCAACCCCCTGAATCCCGGGTATATTGTCGGCGCTATCGCCGACAAGCGCCAAAAAGTCGGGAATTTGCTTTGCCGATACTCCAAACTTAAGGCGCACTCCAACCGTGTCGAGCTCGCGCCAGTCGAGGTTCGACTTAAGCGGGGGCAGAAGCTGCTTTACGCCGGGGCGGATTAGTTGGGCGAAGTCTTTGTCTGAGCTAATCAAAAAAATCTGATTCTCGGCACTCGCAAGCTTTTCGGCGGCACTTGCCAAAATGTCGTCCGCTTCTACCCCCTCAATACTTTTTACAAAGAAGCCCATAAGCTTGCAAAGCTCGAATATTGCGGGTATTTGCGCTCTGAGCGCCTCGGGCATCTCGGCGCGGTTTGCCTTGTAGTCGGCATAAGTTTCGCGATGGCGCTGGGAGCCGCCCTTGTCGAAAAATATCGCGGTTTTGTGAGGGGTATCTCGCGAGCAAAGCTTTATGATTCCGGCAAAGAAGGCGTGTAGAGCCCCTGTCGGAAAGCCGTCGGATCTCGTTAGCTCGGGCATCGCGTAAAAAGACCTGAAGGCCATATTGTAACCGTCTATGAGGTAGTAATTCATCGTTTTTATATGTTGCAATTTTCGGCGTTCGGGGCAAATTAAAAAAGCAAAATTTTATGGGAGATTTCGTTTTTAAAGTATTGGCAAGTTCAAGTTCGGGCAATTGCGCGTTTTTGCGGGCAAACGGCCTAAATATGCTCATAGATGCGGGCATAAGCGCAAGTAAAATAAGGAAATCTATAGCGGAATTTGGCGTGGATTTGCCGGATATAAACGCTGTCTTTATAACGCACGAGCATTCTGACCACTGTTGCGCTCTAAAAAGCCTTGCAAAATTCCCTTCTATATCCGTATTTGCAAGCCAGATAAATTACGAGATTATAAGTTACAAGACCCCCGAAGTTAAGAATCTGTCTTGGAAACTTTTTAAGGGTGGCCAAAGCTTTGCCTACGAGAGCTTGAAAGTTAAGACCTTTGAGTTGCCGCACGATGCAAGCGACACCGTTGCCTACCTTATAGACACCGGTCAAAAGCGAGTTCTTTGGATGACGGATTTGGGTAAGCCCACACTGCTTGCAAAGCAGGCGGCAAAGCTTGCAAATATACTTGTTTTAGAGAGCAACTACTGCCCGAAACTCTTGGAGCGCTCCCGCAGGCCCTTGCAGTTAAAGCGGCGCATATCGGGCACGCACGGGCACTTGTCAAACGCAGATGCAATATCTATTTTAAGGGAGCTTGATCCAAATGTCTTGGAGCGCGTATTTCTCGCGCACATATCAAAGGAGTGCAACGATGTAAATCACATAGCGGAGCTTATTTCCGTGTTGCCCCCCAGCATTCTTTCCAAAGTGGAAATATTTAACCCTTTCTCATAATTTGGAATTTTTCTTGAAAAAAATCAAAAATACTGAGAGCTTGAGCCTATGAGTCAGGATTTAAAAAGCGTCGAGCCTACAATTTCAATACGCGACCTCCACCATAGTTACGCGGAGGGCGACGGCGTAAAGGAGGTTTTGCACGGCATAAATCTAGACTTTAACCCCGGCGAGATTGTCATAATAATGGGGCCTTCAGGTTCGGGCAAATCGACTCTTTTAAAGCTCATAGGCGCGCAGCTTACCATACAGCGCGGTGAAATTCGCATAGATAAAGACAATCTTCATGGCGCAAATCAGGCAATGCTTAGGAAAATTCGCCGAAAGATAGGTTTTATATTTCAAAGCCACCACTTAATTTCCTCTATAAGCGTAGTTCAGAATGTTCAGCTGCCGCTTGCGTTTGACAAGCGACACACCGGTGAGAGTTCAAAGGCTCTTGCTTTAGAGGTCTTGGATACGGTTGGTATTTCATCTCAGGCATATAAAAAGCCTGGCCATCTTTCGGGCGGTCAGAAGCAGAGAGTTGCCATAGCCAGAGCCTTGGTGCGCAAGCCCACTATAGTTCTTGCAGACGAACCGACTGCGTCTTTAGACGAAAAGACGGGCAGGGAAGTTGTGGAAATTATAAGGAATATGTCGAAGGTTCTGGGCGTTACGGTTGTTTTGGTTACGCACGACAATAGGATTCTAGATATTGCAGACCGCATAGTTTACTTAGTCGACGGAAAGTTAAGAAACGAGAATTTAAAAGCCTGAGATTTTTAAGCTGCCAATTCTCGGTAGCCGGTTGTCTTTATGCGTGGTAGGAGGCAATAGGGCTTTTAACTCGTTTCTACTCTGTCGGATATTTTATTGATTCTTCGCTCTTTTCTTACATAGATTTCGCCGCCTAAAATTAAACTAATTTTCAAAAAAATCAAAACGCGTGTTGCGGCATTTTTTTAATACTGCTTTATATCTTGCTTTGTTTCAATGTGTTGCACTGCTAAATTGCGCATGTTTTATTCGGAAATTTTTAGAAAAAAATATTGACGATTTAAAAAAACTACTTTAGATATTCAAAGTGATTTAGGTTAGGTGCGCGCGTTTTCGCTGTGGCTTGCCTCAGTATTATTCTTTCCCCCCTACTACTATGCAATACAAAAGAAAATACCTCATTGCGGCCTCATCTTTGTTTGTGGGTGCTGCATTTCTTGCAAACGCTGATTCCTTGCAGACCGTGCTTACGGAAAATACTGCTTGGGACAATCTGCTTTGGACTCCAAGCGGAACTCCCAAGCCGGCTGATGATGTTACTATAAACGGCGGCGGATTCACCGTTACTGTCGATGGTCTGCTTCATGCTGATCCAATACATCTAAATAAGTTTAACCTTCTCGGTGCAGATTCCACTCTTGAACTCAAAAATGGTGCTGTTTTTGCAGTTGCCCAGAGTTTGACATCGGGCTCTTCTGCGTTTAAGGATACAAACCTGATAATTGAAAATTCGACTTTAGCGTGGGGAAGTATCACAGATAACGGCGATGGTACATATACTTACGGCAAAAACTCCAGTTTTGGTTTGTGGAATTCTGATCTTACTGCAACTGGAGCTACTATATACGGTGGTATTCAGGTTTGGCATGGTCAAAGCAATGTCCAGAATATAACAGATTCTAATGTTACTTCAAAAGGAACTGCTTTATTTGCTGGGCACGGTAACGGCGGTTCTACCACGACATTCAGCGGTTCTACTCTCACGGTAGAAGCGAATGATAATGGTACTTATTCCGATTTGTTTGCGCTATATTCACACTCTATATCTCAAGGCTCGTGGGTGCTTAATGTAAGCGATGGTACGGTTGCCATTGCAGGTGTTAAAAATGAGTATGCCGTAACAAGTTCTGGTGGCAACAGCTTCTTAAAGTGGAGTGCAGACGCTGCTTCGACCGATGCAGGCGGTAAAGAGGATGGGGAAACTTCTACTTCTGTTGATGCAAATATAAACGGTGGTTCAACTGTTGTAGGTGGCTCCTTTACAAATATAATGCATCCGGCAAATTCAGTAGCCAGTGGACATCTGTTTCTAAATATCGACGGAGAGGGCACTGACGTTTGGTTTACCAACATGGAGTTTAGGTTGTCTTCTAATCAAACTTCTACTTTTGAGACTGGTATAAACGTTACTAACGGCGCAAGTTTGCATGCAACTGAAATCAGGATTGGTGGTTCGGGAAATATAAATAACGCCGATTATGTTTACGCGGGCAATTCCGGAACGGCAAGCCTTACAATTGGCGATAATTCTAGCGTGGATATACTCTACTCAGACGGCGCGACGGGCGGCTACTTGAATGTGGGGGCATACAACTACGGAACCATAAATGGCGGCAACTCAAAGGTGGTGATGAATGCTTCCGGCGCTACGTTAAACGCTGGCAGGCTTCAACTGGGTAGGGGCACCTTTAAGGGTGGCAACAACTCATTTGAAATTTCGGGAACTGAAGACGCCCGTTCAGTGGCAACATTCACGGGGCGCGACGGAGCTTCAATAGCATTTGAGAATTCTTCTGTTGAGGGCGGAACTACCGGCAATTCCCTCATTATCGGGAGCAATGCCGATGTGATTGGCTATGGCGATATTTTGATGACGGCTGCAAATGTTGTCGCAGGCAGTAGCAGCATAGTCATGAACGGCAGCGACTCAAATATAAAACTAAGTAGACCCATTACAGAGGGCGCTAATGCTGGCAAAGACCAGAAGTGGAGTTTGCAGGTAGGTAGCAACAATGCCTCTATGGGCGGCGTAAATAGCGTTGAGATTTTGGGCTCGGGCAACACTGTCGATTTGGCCGGTACTTACTTGGGAAATGCCAATTCTATGGCTGGAGAAAACTACGTCATGGTTCAAAGTTCCGATGCGAGCAAGATGAATGTCTATACCGGTTTTCAAGTTGCTCTCCGCAATTCCACACTTGAGGGTTCAACGCAAAAGAATACTTTTATAATAGGCTCAAACACCTCGATTCCAGGCAGAATAAATCCAGACAACGGCGACGTATCATTCCGCCCAAATGTGGCAACCGATGTATCTGCAAGCGGAACTTCCGAATTTATAATTAGGGGTAGCAACATAGAGTTTGGCTATCTCTTCCAGCTAAATGCCGGCAATGCGGCTTCCACCGGTGGTGTTGGCAAGATTTCTATACAAAGTTCCGACATCAGGGCAAATAGTCAGGACTATATGCACGTTGCAAATAACATAAGCATTTTGGGCGGAGCTAATTACAGCAAGGAAAACCCCGTGGCTATACTTGAGCTTAAGGCTGATGCAAACGGCTTTGCGAGAATTTCAGCCGACAGAATATTTATGACGGGGTTACTTGTGGTTGATTTTTCCGATTTGCGCGGCACTTATGAAGACGGAATAAGCTTTGACTTGCTAGAGTACAGGAATGGAAATGAAGATGCAGACGGCTCGCGCTTTGCTTGGCTTACACTTTGCGAGGCTATAGCCGGAGGCGACTATGAGCATGTAAATATCATAACTCGCGATGAGAGCGACGAGTTCTGGTTTGACCTCAACGGCTCGACCTTGACCGTCACTTACTACTCATCGGTTCCGGAGCCTGCAACTTTTGCGGCAATCTTCGGGGCTTTGGCATTGGCACTTGCGGCATGTCGCAAGAGAAGGTAGAAATTTGCTCTTAATTAAAATGCGGAAGTTTTTTGCTTCCGCATTTTTTTTTGCCTATTTTACAGCTAATTTCTTCTCCTATCTTGCTATCCGAAAATCTTTGCGCGCAGTGCTTTTGCATATAAAAAAATAGACCTAAAAAAAATAAAAACTTGACAAGTTGCATTTCCAATGAAATTTTTCCTCAAACGTTTTAATAAGGAGTTTGTCAAAATAACTACTATGAGATACCACAACTTAACACTGTTTATATTTGCGGCCTTGTCGGCAGCCGGCACATACGCGCAAGAGCAGGAGTACGCTACTGAGATTACTGAAGATACTCAGTACAATGCGCCACTTACTGAAGATACCGCCATAAAAAATGGCGCAACTCTCACGCTTACTACGTCCAATACTGGTTCAAATTACAATCTCTTGATAGAATCCGGAGCCAAACTGGTGCACGGTGTTGATTCAACCGATGCCTTTAAGTGGGGAACGAGTTCCCCGAACAGCATGAGCGCCGTTATAGAAAATTACGGAACCATTGATATGCAGAGCAACAGGGCCTTTCGCTTTGGCGACGACGGTTCAGGTTACTCCACAACTTTAAATTTGTACGACGGCTCCTTGATGACCTCTTCAACGGGGACTTTCACCATAGAAAATTACCGCGGTGTAAATTCCATCGTAAACGTATTTAAGGGAGCTAAAATTACGAATCTCGCCGGTATAAATACGTGGGGCAGAAATAACGAGATGTCTCCGAACGGTCTATTTGAAATGAATGTCGCCGGCGGGAGTGTGGATTTATCTGGCGACGTAAATTTCGGAAATACTGCAAATGCGGACAGCTCAATCGTTCAGACTTCGCGCTTGAATGTTACTGACGGCGGCACTTTTACTTCTACAAAGAATTTGAATTTGGGCAATGCTGCAAATAACGACGCCTATGTGAGTGTTTCCGGCGAGGGATCCACCTTGTCTGTAAATAGCATTTACGCATCTAGAAATGCAGATGCCACTTCTTCTGTGAGCGTCTCTAACAGCGGCAAACTAATTACGGCTTCCGATGTTTGGGTCGGCTCTGCAAACGGTTCTAGCGCATCGTTTGACGTAAGTAGCGGCGGCGTTTGGTCTATATCGGGCGGTAATATATTTAACGCATACGGCGAAGGTTCAACTGCCACTCTCAATGTGGATGGCGGAGTTATCTCTCAAGACAGTAGCTCTTCCAAAAATTTGATATTTGGGCAGGGAGCTTCTTCGAGCTCATCGCTAAACGTTTTAAACGGCGGGCAGATAGTGGAAAATACATCGACTTACAACATGTATTTGGCTCACAATACAGACAGTACGTTTGAGGGTGTAATATCCGGCTCAAAGCTTGGTAGCGACGGGCAGACTGTCTATTCCTCAGTTAATTTGACGGGCTCAATGGTTTTGGCAAGCGGTGCAAATTCAAGCTCAAATTTGAAGGTTTCCGACGGAGGCGTCTTGAATTTTAACGGCTCTTCCGCAAACGGCTCGCTTATGTTTGCCCAGGGCAGTGGCTCTAATGCCTCGCTAGTTGTTGCCGATGGTGGAACCTTGAACTTTGGCTCAAGCGTGCAGCTCGGAAATGGCGAAAATTCTACGGCGAGTCTTTTGGTTGAAAAGGGCGGTGTTGTGAATGTAAATGTAGCTACTGACGTCCGCATGGGGCTTGCCACAGGGGCTGAATCGACTTTCAAAATAGACGGTGGAACTTTAAATCTCATAAGCCCGGATTCCGATATGAGCATTCAAATGGGATATGGAGCAGGTGATTCCACATCAAAATTGATTCTTACAAACGATGCGCTTCTTCAGCAGACAGGTAAGAATTTGCAGCTAAATATGTGGAATGGCACCAACACCCTCGAAATCTCAAACGGAGCCAAGTGGGCGGCCTCCACAAACTTCTATGTTGGCAGAAACGCAGACTCTGTTTCAACAATGAATGTTGATGGAGCTTACGTACTGGGCGCTAGCGGAACATTGACGAGCAATTCCTCGGATTTACATACAGGAGCCGGTGCCGGCGTTACCTCGTATGTAAACATTACAAATGGCGCTATTGCTAACTTCAGAGGTCTAAATGTATCGCAAGGGCACACAAATCTAAATACTACAACCGTAGGTGGAGCCAATGCAGTGTCTTACATAACAGTTTCGGGCAATGGCTCTGTCTTGTCGGTGCGTGGCACAGACAACAAAAATTACCACAATCGCTTGGGCGTTAATAAGTACGACGAGCAGGGGCAGCTAAACTCGACCTACGAAGGCAATGTGGCTTCGCTCACGGTTCACACAGGTTCGCAGTTTCTAAATACTAAAAATGCTATACAGGTGTTCGATTCGGGCGAGATTACCTTTGCGCTGGATTCCAACGGCATTATCTACTCGCAGGATTATGGTACGGCTATGGTAAAGACTGTAAATTTGCAGCTGTATAAGTCCGACGATACGGTATCTAACCCCTTTGTTATAGACGGTTCGTCGCTCGGCAGAATGGAGTACGCCTCTGAGGGCGACATTTACGAGATAGTGCTAATGGAGGTTTCCGGCAGCATAAGCCTAAACGGAGTAGAACAGGATATCTCCGGAATGTCGGACGAAGCTATACAGGATTTTGTATCCTCACTATTTAGCTTTGAAAATAACACGGGTTCGGATTACTGGGAGGATTTTGACGCTTCAAATGTTTTGTATAACGGAGGCACATTCTACATAAGATTGACTTACGTTCCTGAGCCCTCGACGATTGCAGCGATATTCGGAGCGCTAGCGCTTGCCTTTGCGGCTTACCGCAGGCGCAAGTAGAGCGGATTTTTGAGTAAATGTATTTTTTAGCGGAGGCTCTGGGGGCTTCCGCTTTTTTTGTTTTAGATTAAGTGCTAAGTGTGTAGCTAGTTTTTTGTGGAAGCTTGAAACTTTGCTTTTTTAACGCAGGCTTCCATATCTAATCGCAAAAAAAAGAGCGCTCAAGTTTTACTCTCGGCGCCCTTTTTTTAAGCCTTATTTCTACTTGTATGACTTTTCGTATATAGCCACGCAGTCTTCAATCGATAGCTTTACTCTGTCAAATTCAAATAGAAAGCTCATGGCATCTTTTGCATTTTCGGCAAATTTTCTAAATTCGCTCGGGTTAATCCCATAGTCTGACATCTTTAAATTGTCGACTCCGCAATCGGCTTGGAGCTTCTTTAGAGCCGCAATAAAATCATCGGGCTTTGAGGCGTTCTCATGGCCCATAAATTTTGCCATCTCTACAAATCGCTCGGGGCAGGCTCCCTTTTCTATCATGTGCGAAAAGTACGCAAGACTTATCATTATAAGACCAGCTCCGTGCGGCAAGTCTTGGTGAAAGGCGCTCATGGCGTGCTCCA
>URYY01000049.1 GCA_900552245.1 uncultured Opitutales bacterium
ATCGTATATCCTGTGATGGCTTAGGTCGGCTATCGTCGTCGCAAACTTGTAGCCCTTGTGGATTGTGTGTTCGTCTATGCCTATGATTGTCGGACAATCGTAATTGAGCTTTTCTTTTACTAGAGCCTTTAAATATCTCGCAAATTATCCGCTCCACCGAGATTTGCGAGACTCCCAAGCGCTTTGCTATGCGCTTATTGCTGAGGCAGTCAAGGCACTTCAGAGTTCCGCACCAATTATACACCGCAATAGCAAATACCCACTGCCATTATTTATTTTTATGATTCTATTTTCGACTAGCCTCCTTTTAGCGCTCAAAAGACTGTGGTACAGGGCAAGCTTATATTAAAAGTATTCCCCCCCTCAAAAAAATGCTCTAAGGGATTTTTGCATAAACAGGCCTAAATGTAATCAATAATCCGGGTATCCATACTTATTTTCAGTCTTTGAACCAGGCAGAAATATCCATGCAAGCCCTGCTATAGTTCCTATCAATGGGATTGCATTAAGTAAGATATACCAAGCGGAAAGATTGAGATCGTGAATACGTTTTATATTCCCCACCAATCCAATTACAAAAGCTAAAATAAATAGCAAAATTGCAATAATCGCCCCCACTTCAGAAATTTTAACTAATGCCCCGCCTATAAAACAAATAATTATACATGGCAGCAAATATTTTAGAAAATAGTTTAAACGACCAACACGCCCACTTATGGAAAAATAACCGGGGCTAGAAATATTATGCAATCGATTATTTTCCGCTGAAGCAATCTCGATCAATTCGGATCCGCAGTTATCACAGTATCTGGCATTATTATCAACTTCTTTCCCACATTTGTTGCAGTACATATGCTTACTCTCCTTTTTAGTCTCCGATTTTGATAAGAAAAAATTCACATTAAACTTTGGATGTGTTTATATATAAAATCTACACATATTCAAGAAAAAAGTTTTCCGCATTATAATTTTTAACTTTAGATATTTTGCGACATTGCTAAGTACTAAAATTTAACTTCCCAACTTGTGTATGTTAACTAACAGGTTTGCTAAACTAAGTTAGATAGGGTCAATAATTCTCTTAGATAGTATAGCAACATCGGGATTTGCTAGTTGAATTCGGCAGTCTTATCACAATTTTTGATTACAAAAACTCAATTGCCTATCACAGTTAGCGGTGAAATTTTCTTTACTTGCAAAACTTTCCAAAGAAAGTCTTTGCCATCAAAAGCCGTATCTCTAGAATGAACACCCAATATGCGAAAACTTCTAAAAGAAGCCCTCCAAGCCAAGACAAAAAAGGCTATGCCAATTTTGTTTTACCCGGCTAAGCAACTAATTGCTAAGAGCGTAAAAGAACTCATTTTAAGCCCGATATACCAGGCTGAAGCAATGAGATTAGTTTCAGAAAGGGTGGATTCAATGGCCTCGATTGCCCCTATGGATCTGTCGCTTGAGGCGGAGGCATTTGGCTTAAAAATTGAATTTTCGGCAGACAGAGCCCCGCGCGCCATAGGGCAACTAATAAACTCAAAGGAAGATGCCAAAGCTCTAAAAATTCCCACTCCTACAAGAGGCAGAATCGGCCTGTGCATAAATGCAATAGAACGGGCGGCAAAATTAATTGAGCATAAACCCATAATAGCAAATCTGAGCGGGCCTCTATCGGTTGCGGGGCAATTGATTGACCTTAGAAAAATCTTGCAAACCGGTCAGCGCGACACTCTCTGTGTAACATTGGAAAAAGTAACTGAGTTTTTAATAAATTGCGCAACTAGATACAAAGGCTCTGGTGCCTCCGCTCTAATAATAGCAGAGCCATTTGCCGGCATTTTTAGCCCCGAGATAAATGCAAAATTTTCAGTTCCGTATGCAAGAAGAATAACCGAATCTGTGCGGGACAAAAATTTTGCAGTTATATACCACAATTGCGGGAATAACACTGTCTTTCAGATTGCCGATATACTGAAGATAAACGCCGATGCCTACCATTTTGGAAACGCCATAGACATAGTTGAAATGCTAAACGTAGTTGGCGCCGATACAATTGTTATGGGCAATCTGGATCCGCTTGAGATATTCTGCAACAAGTCGCCGGAGTCAAGCTACTCCGAAACTCTCGATTTGCTAAAGCGCACTGCCAAATACCCGAATTTTATAATATCCTCGGGCTGCGACATACCTGCACATGCAAAGTGGGAAAATATAGATGCATTCTTTAGTTGCGTCGCAAAATTTTACAAGCAATAGGTAAAACTTTAGCGCATCTATTGCGGTGGCGAATTTAAGATGGGCACTTGCAAGACACGCTACCCAGCTAAGTAGCGCAAAAAAAGGGGCTTTCTTTTGAAAGCCCCTAAAATTTAAAGAAACTAAGCCCGCCTGCGGTAAGCTGCAAAGGCAAGCGCAAGTGCTCCCGCGATTGCCGCCCATGTTGCGGGTTCCGGAACTGCTGCACCGATGTTTATACTTCCGGAATTGTAGTCGGCAATAAATGTGTCGCCATCGGCATTTGTAACGGTAAACTTGCTGTCTGAAGAGAGGGCGCTTTCCACAATAGTTGCGCTATCGCCAAAGACAACGGCAAGGTCAAAATCCAAGTTGCCGCCGCTTGTAAAGTCTTTGCCAAATACTATGTTAAGTTCGCTAAAATCAGTTCCCTCCGCAAGAGAAACGCTAGCATCGCTTGCAACGGAAAAGATAACAACTTCAAACGCGTTCGCAAAAGATACGCTCGAAGCCGAATTTTCTATGGTGAGAGCCTGGAAGCCGGATATGTTAGCATTAAAACTTCCCACAAAAGCAGTGTCGTCGCTACCGAAAGACACTACGCTGCCGCCCTCCACGGACGAACCGTTTGCGCCGCTTCCATACACTGTTCCGCTAAAGTTTAACTTTGAGGCATCACCCACAAATGTCACATCGGCAGAGCCCTTAACATCTGAACCTGCGCCGTAACCGCCGGCGTATATGTCGCCAGCTATGCTTGCATCTGAAATTACTAGCGATACATCGCCGGCAACAGTAGAAGTGCCCGTCGAATCCTTTGAGTATCCGCCGCCGTAAACATTGCTCGTAACAGTTGCGCCGTTTGATATCTCAAGGCTTACAGAGCCCTTGACGTCTGCTTTTGCAGCGCCCTGAACTATGGATGCGCCCACCACTATTCCGTCTCCGCCAAAGTCGTTTGTCACAGTTCCACCGTTTATTTTAACACTTATATTCCCGTCTATGACATCGCTTGCCGAGGCATTCTCGGCATATACCCAGCTGCCGCCGTAAACTTGGCTTACCTCGCCGGAATTCAACACTACGGAAACATCGCCGTTTACTGCAGTTGAACCGCTTTGATATACATAGTTGCCGCCATTTACAGTCCAGATTTTACCGCCGTTTACGGTAACGTAGCTGCCGCCGTTTATCGTAGCCTGAGCATTGTCACCGACAGAACCGCCGCCGAATACGGACAAGGGAGCTCCCCCATCTATCTGGACATTCGTAGCCCCATCAATTACAGAGCTACTACCCGCACCGCTGGCCCAGCCACCGCCATACACAGCGGCTTGTTGCACATCATTATCAAAAACTGTGTTTGCTCCAATATGCACATTCGTGCCGCCCAAAATTTTTTCGCTTGCGCCATTCTCAGCCCAGCCTGCGCCGTAAACCGTATTCACGGTGGCATTGTTTACATTTACAAATGTAGAGCCCTTTATCTCGGAGTTGCCGTTTGAGCCGCCCATCACGTAATACACGCTGGAATTGCCATCTACTGAGATGTGTGTGCTGCCATTTACAACAGAGCCGGCATTGCCGCCGCCCCAAGCCTCTTGCAGGGAGACTCCGCCGGAAATATTTACATTGGTATCGTTTAAAACTGTCGCATTCGCGCCCGTTCCACCGCCGTAAACACTGCCATTTATCACACCGCCGGAGATGTTGACAAGCGTAGAGCCCGTCGAACCTGCGCCCTCACTGCCGCCATAGATATTTCCATTTACGGTGCCGCCTGTGACTTCTACATTTGCAAGATTCTCAACGTCAGAGTAATAGCCGCCGCCAACTACGTAGCTGCCAACTTCGCCGCCCGAAATTGTAACTTTTGCAGAATCTACCGAGACTTTTCCGGCAGAGCCCTCTAAGTCCCAATTTGCACCGCCTCCGTAAACATACTTGGCGTATCCCGACTTAAGCTGAACGTCGGTCCCTCCCGTAACGATAGCGTTTGATGCTCCTTCAGCTTCGCCGCCGCCGAGAACCGAACCGCCAATAGTACCGCCGTCTATAATTACCTGAGTTCCGCCTTCAACGGAAGTTGTACCGCCGCCCCAAGCTCCGCCGGCTCCCAAAAGATTCCATATAACGCTCGCGCCGGAATTTACCTCTACATAAGTTCCACCCAAGGTTTCAGACTTTGAATTTGCCCCAAGAGCCCAACCAGCTCCATAAGCACCAGAATCGACTGTACCGCCGTTTAGAATTAGAGATGATTGACCGTGAACTTTTGAGGTTGCATTCACACCCTCATCTTGAGAAGCCGAACCACCTGCGGCATAATAGGTGTATCCACCATCAATAACGACTTTGGAAGAACCCCAAACATCAGATGAAGCGCTCAAGCCGTCCGTCGCATAAGCAAAGCCCCCGCCAAGTATTACCGCATCGTATGGAGAGGTATTTGGATCTTTGTACGAGACATTACCCGAAGTCATGACAACGGACGAATCGCCGCTAATAGTAGCAGCCGCGCCGTTTTTCGCGTAAGAGCCACCCATCGCGATTCCATGGACTGTGCCGCCCGAAATTGTGAGAGAAGAAGAATCCAAAACAGAACTTTCGCCCTGCCCAGAAACTTCAGCGCCACCTCCAGCGAGCCCGGCGCCTATTTCGGCTCCGCTTCCATCGACCTTAGAATCGACAACAGTTCCCTCCGCTAAATTGAGTGAGCCGCCGCCAAAATTATTTTCGGCAAACACCGCTCCGAATAGCAAAGATGATACAGAAAGTACCGTCAATTTTTTGCATTCATAAATTTTAGTTTTTTAAGGCTTACAATTGTTTGTCGCAATTTTTTTAAATCAAGGTCTTTTACGCATTTGTTCCAAAATTTAAGACTAAACCTACAGATTGAAAAGCTCTGAGCGAAAATTTGTGCAAATATTGCCTCTAGCAAGAGAGGTAATTTCCACCGAAGCAGTTTTCACCGCAAAAATCAACTTAGCGTACACTCTTATTTTACGATAAATAGACTTATTTATGAGCGAAAATAATAACATTAGCAAAAGCGGAAAAATACTTTATGCATTCTCTATATTTGCAATTTTTGCAGTTCTTATTGCAGCTGGGATAATCGCCTTTGCTATTTGCGACAAAACTCCCACTATTCAGCATATTGCAGACGAGCATATAGACTCCCTAGCAAACGGCTTAATGACGTACGCCTCCATAAGCGTTGGCTTTATACTCACTGAATTTGCGCTGCTTAT
The DNA here is from genome assembly GCA_900552245.1 of uncultured Opitutales bacterium. GTDB lineage: Bacteria > Verrucomicrobiota > Verrucomicrobiia > Opitutales > Intestinicryptomonadaceae > Intestinicryptomonas. The sequence goes on from URYY01000049.1 coordinate 5,487, forward strand.
GACATTTGCAGACAATCCGTTTTTTAAAAAATGGCATAAATCCGGAAAATTTCAGATCTGGCAGACTTTAAATTTGATTGCGCTTTTAAGCAGCGTGTCGGTCTTGGTTTCCTCAATAGTAATGCTGGGATGGGAGAGGCTGTTGTCGGTAGTTGTAGGCATCTTGGCAGTAAATGTAATTTCAATGCTCTTTGTATTTATACCTCTAATTGTAGCCACCACAAACATAATAAAAAATAAGGCCCTAAACCAGGAGTAAACTTTGCCATTTTAGCATATGGCGAATGAATCAACTTAACTTCAGGCAAAGAATTAAAAGTATTTTTTACGTTAAAAAACTATTTTAGATATAAAAAGCAATTATTCAGTTTAAAAGCTTTAGTCTTCTAACTGTCAAATAAAATTCTTGATTAGAAATTGCTTTATTCTCTTTACAGAAAAAAGCCAAGGCAATAAAGCTCAAGCGTTGTTTAACAGAGGCGACATTTGCCACTTGCCTCTCAATTGCAACTCAAAATTGAGGTTTCGTTGTATGGCTTTAAAGAAATTTTTAACGTTCTCGGCGCTGGCGCTATTGGCATCGGCATTCACCTTAACATTTGCAGAAAGCGGTGATGTAAAGCCCTGCTATCCCATCCCAAACAAGAATCAGTTGAGGTGGCAGGAGATGGAGTTTTACGCCTTCATACACTTTGCCACAAACACTTTTTCAAACGAAGAATGGGGCGACGGCAGCAAAGACCCCAAGACATTCAACCCGACGAATCTCGATTGCAGGCAGTGGGCGAGAGTATGCAAAGAAGCCGGAATGAAGGGTATGATTCTAACAGCAAAGCATCACGACGGTTTTTGCCTTTGGCCATCAAAATACACCGATTACTCCGTAAAGAGCTCGCCTTGGAAAGACGGCAAAGGAGACATTGTAAAGGAACTTTCAAAGGCCTGCAAAGAGTACGGGCTAAAACTTGGGCTTTACCTCTCTCCGTGGGACAGGCACCACGCGCAATACGGCAAACCGGAATATGTGGAGTATTTTAGGAATCAGCTGCGCGAGCTTTTGACAAACTACGGCGATATATTTGAGGTCTGGTTTGACGGCGCAAACGGCGGCTGGGGCTATTACGGCGGAGCTTGGGAAAACCGCAATATAGATCGCAAAACCTACTACGATTGGGAAAACACAATAAAAATTATAAGAAAGCTTCAGCCATCCGCCATAATATGGAACGAAGTAGGCCCCGACATACGTTGGTGCGGCAATGAAGGCGGCTCCGTCGGAGAGACAAACTGGAGCATATTCGACTACCACAAATACGCCCCGGGAACGGGCGACCCTCGCGAGCTAAGAGTTGGTATGATGGACGGGCCAAGCTGGATTCCAGCGGAAGTCAATACCTCGATACGTCCGGGCTGGTTTTACCATGAGCACGAAGACGGCAAGGTAAAGAATTTGCAAAAGCTCATGGACACATACTACGATTCCATTGGCAGAAACGGCACATTCCTACTAAATTTCCCCATAGATAAGCGCGGTCTGATACACGAAAACGATGCCGCCGAAGCCGCGAGATTTGCGAAGGCTGTAAGGGAAGCATTTGCGGTAAATCTTGCAAAGCAAGCAAAAGTAGAAGCTTCAAACGTGCGCAAAGGCAAGCCAAAATTCGCCGCAGAAAACGCAATAGACGGCAAGAAAAACACATATTGGGCAACGGACGACGATGTATTGGCAGCCGATATAACACTTGATTTCGGAAAGAATTTGAGAGTAAACCGCTTCTTGATTCAAGAGTATATTCCACTTGGGCAGCGCATAAAAGAGTTTGTTGTAGAAGGGTTTTCAAACGGACAGTGGCGGCAGCTCGCAAGAGAGACGACAGTCGGCTACAAGCGCATATTGCGCTTTCCAACAACTGAAGTTTCTAAGTTGCGCCTTAGCATAAAAGACTCTAGAGCCTGCATCGCAATATCAAACATTGCAGTTTACGAAGCTCCGCAGATTCTAATACCTCCGACTATCATACGCGACCAAAACGGCAGGGTAAACATATTTGCAGCAGACGGAGAGTCCGAGATTTACTACACTTTAGACGGCTCAAAGCCGACATCAAAGTCTTCAAAGTACACGGGGCCCATAGACACTCCGGACGGCAAAATAAAGGTATCTGCAATCGCATACGACCCCGCAAATAAAAAGAGTAGCGATCCCGCCGTAGAGCAGTTTGGGATTTCGAGAAAGAATTGGAAGATTTTGGGCATCGATGAAAAGTACGCAAAAAATATGCACGAAGCCATAGACGGCAATATAAATACGGTCTTTGTCCAAGAGAAGAAGCAAATGCCCGTCGATATAGTAATCGACATGGGCAAGCCAGAAACTCTCACGGGCTTTAAGTACATTCCCCACCAGGGCTTCTGGTATGCGGGAATAATCACGCGCTACGAATTTTACGTATCAAGCGACAATGAAAATTGGAAGAAAGTTAGCGAAGGCGAATTTTCAAACATAAAAAACAATCCCCTGCTACAGATAAAAACCTTTGAACCTGTCAAAGCGCGCTACATAAAGCTCAGAGCGCTTGAAAACACACACGGAAACGCCTCGGCAGGCTATACGGAAATAGACGTCATAACAAAGCAAACAAGCTTTTGGCGTTCGGCGATTTAAGAAACAAATATAGAAAGAACATAGATATGTCATCATGCGAGATTAAGGGAGTGGACTTTAGGCAAGTTCCACAGAGAGTGTTGCGCGACGGCTCAAAGATGCCCGCCATAGGCTTGGGAACTTTTGGAAGCGACAGCGTATCTGCAGAAGATGTAGCAAAAGCGGTTTACGGAGCCGCACAAGTCGGATACAGGCACTTCGACTGCGCAAGCGTCTACGGCAACGAGGATAAAATCGGAGAGGTTTTCCGAAAACTTATAAGCGGCGGAATAAGTAGAGAAGATATGTTTGTTACCTCAAAGGTGTGGAACGACATGCACAAACCTGAAGATGTTAAGAAATCCTGCAAAAAATCGCTAAGCGACTTAAAATTGGATTACCTGGATATGTATCTAGTCCATTGGCCCTTTCCGAACTTTCACCCGCCAAAGTGCGACGTAAATTCGCGAAGCAAAGACGCACGCCCTTACATACACTCTGAATTTATGGAAACTTGGTCTGCCATGGAAGACCTCTACAAAGAGGGGCTTGTGCGCCACATAGGCACATCCAACATGACGGAGGCAAAAATGGAGTTGTTGCTGCGCGATGCAAAAGTAAAGCCCTTTGTAAATGAGATGGAACTTCATCCTCACTTCCAGCAAAAGAAATTTTACGAATATCTAAAATCAAAAGACATAGAGATAATCGGCTACTGTCCCATAGGCTCTCCGGGGCGCCCCGAGCGCGATAGGACTGCGGAAGACACCTGCGATATACAAGATGAAGTTCTTGTAGAAATAGCCCGCCGCCACAATATCCACCCCGCCACGCTCTGCGTAAAGTGGGCGGTCCAAAGGGGGCATACGCCAATTCCATTTTCGACGAATCCAAAAAATTATACGGCAAACATAATGAGCCTGTTCTCAGAGCCTCTGAGTGATGATGAGATGTTGGCAATATCCAACGTTGATAAGAATTGCCGCCTCATAAAGGGCCAAGTTTTCCTCTGGAAAGAAAATCAATCCTGGGAAGATCTGTGGGACTTAGATTCAAAGATAGCCGAGTAAATTTATCCTAAAAAAATATATGGCTGACAATATTCCCATAAAAATGCACGGTGCAGTGCTGCCAGGCAACAGCACTGTGGAAATTAGAGAATTCGACGTTCCAAGACCTGGACATGGCGAAGTGCTCATAAAGGTTAAGGCGTCAACAATCTGCGGCTCGGACATACGCTGCATATACCACGCCCACTTGGGTAAGGGTCCCGAAGGTTATCAGGACGGTATGATAGCTGGGCACGAACCGAGCGGACAAATAGTTTTGGCAGGCGAGGGTTGCCGGAGATTCAAAGTTGGCGACAGAGTCATAGTTTACCACATATCCGGCTGTGGAGTCTGCAACGATTGCAGGCGCGGCTACATGATTTCCTGCACGAACGAGAAATGGCGCCGCGCCTACGGTTGGCAGCGAGACGGGGCGATGGCAGATTACATGCTTGCAGAAGAAAAGGATTTGCTAGCCCTTCCCGACTCGCTCTCGTACGAAGACGGTGCGCAAATTGCATGCGGATTTGGCACGGTTTACGAGGGGCTTGAAAAGATAGGTATTTGCGGGAATGACGATGTGCTCATAACAGGCCTTGGCCCGGTTGGACTTGCGGCCGCGATGGTGGCAAAGGCAATGGGCGCAAACCGCATAATCGGCATAGACGCAATAGAAGAGCGAATGAAACTTGCAAGGAAGCTGAAGCTATGCGACGTGGTTCTGCCCGCCTCAGAAAATAATGTTGAGCAAGTAAAGGCGCTAACAAATTCAAAGGGCGTTGAGAGAGCTGTGGATTGCTCCGCAAACGCAAGCGCCAGAGCCTGCGCCGTTAGGGCTACGCGCAAGTGGGGCAAGATTGTATTCATAGGCGAAGGTGGAACAGTAAACCTAAACCCATCGCCCGATATTATCCACGACCAAAAGACAATTTGCGGCTCTTGGGTAAGCTCAATATGGAAGATGGAAGAGCTCGTGGAGCGCATAGAGCGGTGGAACATACACCCCGCCGATTTAATAACACACAGATTTGAATTAAAGGACGCCGACAAGGCCTACGCCCTAATGGCCTCCGGCAAGTGCGGCAAAGTGGCAGTAGTATTTAAATAAAAACAACTCAAGACAAGGTATTAGAGCATGAAAAAAGACCCCATAGTAGCAAGAGAAATGTTGATTCCATTCATAATGGTGACGTCGCTCTTTGCTCTATGGGGTTTTGCCAACGACATAACAAATCCGCTAGTCCAAGCTTTTGAGGATATATTCCTAATAAGTTCATTTGAAAGCGGCTTTGTGCAGACGGCTTTCTACGGCGGATACGCAACAATGGCAATTCCGGCAGCCATATTCATAACTCGCTACACCTACAAATCAGGAATTCTAATGGGGCTTTTGCTCTACGCACTGGGAGCATTTTTGTTTATACCCGCTGCATTTTTCATGCAGTTTTGGCTCTTTTTAATTTCCTTTTATGTTCTCACTTTTGGGCTCGCCTTTCTGGAGACGACGGCAAACCCCTACATACTATCAATGGGGAGCCCTAAAACGGCAACCAGGCGCTTAAACTTGGCGCAAGCGTTTAATCCAATTGGATCGCTGACGGGAATGACAGTGTCGTCGGTATATATTTTAAACCAGCTGGAGGTTTCAAAATTCAGGGCTCAAGAGATGCTGGCCCACCCGGAATACGAAAGTATGCACGCTGGAATCGTAAGTGAAAAAATAAGAGAATCGCTGGAAACTCTGTCGGAGACAAATCCCGATGTGTTTTTACAAATGCAGAGCAATGACCTGGAAATAATACAAATTCCCTATGTAGCAATCGGACTTGTCGTAAGCTTTATGTTTTTTATTTTTGCGTTTAAAAAAATGCCTCAAACCACGCAGGATTTAGATCATAAACTCGATTTTAAAAGGACTTTCTTTAGGTTGGTAAAGAACCGCTGCTACTTTTGGGGCGTGATAGCGCAACTGTTTTATGTGGGGGCGCAAATAATGTGCTGGACCTTTATAATACACTACGCCGTGGAAAATTATAAGATGAGTGCCGCGAGCGCGCAAAACTACAATATATGTGCGATGTTAATTTTCTGTGCAAGTAGGTTTATATTTACATACCTTATGAAATTCATAAGCCCCGGCACAATGCTATTTGCGCTTTCAGTTGCGGCGATAGCCCTATTATTTGGAGTTATATATCTGCATTCGATGCTTGGCTTATACTGCTTGATAGGCGTATCGGCCTGCATGTCTATAATGTTTCCAAGTATATACGGCCTTGCTCTCGACAGGGTTGGAAGAGATGCAAAGCTAGCGTCCTCCGGCCTCATATTCGCGATAGTAGGGGGTGCTTTAATGCCGCCCATTCAGGGGTTAATCATAGATGCAAATTTTGCGTGTTCAATATCCTCCACGCGCCTTTCGTTCTACCTGCCAATGCTCTGCTTTGTTGTTATAGCAATCTACGGATATTTTAATTCAAAAAACACAAGAAAGTTGATTTATGCTAAAAGGAATATCGAGTAAAATATCGCCCCAACTTCTAAAAATACTCTGCGAGATGGGCCACGGCGACGAACTTGTAATATCGGACGCGCACTTCCCCGCCGACACTTTCGGCAAGCGTGTGGTTCGCGCAGACGGTCTAAACGTAGACGTATTATTAGACGCAATTTTACCTCTGTTTGAGTTAGATTCGTACGTGCCAGATCCGATTGTGATGATGCAGGCTTCTCCAGGTGACGAGCTAGATCCAAGTGTGGAATCTCGCTATCTTGTAGCGATAAAAAAGCACTCCCCGTCCGCGCCCGATATTGTCAGGATAGAGCGCTTTGCATTTTACGAGAGGGCGAAATCGGCCTATGCCGTTTTAATTTCCGGAGAACTTGCGAAGTACGGCAACATTATAATTAAAAAAGGCGTGACACCGTGCTTATAAAGTGCTGATAATACCCTCATGATGAAAAGAATTTTATACTTTGTAGTTGCGCTTTGCCTGTGGGGGGCAAGCTTCGCGGAACAAGATTTAAGGCTGTGCTATAAACAGCCCGCAAAGATTTGGGAGGAGGCTCTGCCGATAGGAAACGGCAGGCTCGGAGCAATGATTTACGGAGGAGTGCCGCTTGAGGAAATACAGCTCAACGAGGATACGCTGTGGGGGGGTTCCCCGCACAACAATTACAGGGAGGGCGCAAGCAAGTACCTGCCGGAAGTGCGAAAGCTAGTCTTTGAAGGCAAAGATCAAGAAGCGGCGGCAATGATTGATAGGGAGTTTAAAACTCCTCAAAATGGAATGCCATACCAGAGCATAGGCAGCCTCTTTATAAAGTTTGAAAATCAGGATAATTTCACCGACTATAGCAGGGAATTAGATATTTCAAACGCACTTGCAACAACGGAATATAAGGTTGGCGGTGTCTCTTATAAGAGGGAGATTTTCTCATCTTTTAAGGATAATGTAATCATAATGCAAATTGAGTCCTCAAAGCGGGGGGCGCTTAATTTTGAACTCAGCTATAAATCGCAACTCGACGATGTAAGCACAAGCGATGGCGACGATGCCATTATACTTAAGGCTCGCGGGAAGTCGCACGAAGGAATAGAGGGCAAAGTTAAGTTGGAAGTAATTGCGAAAGTTATCTTAGACGGTGGCAAGCTTTCGCTAGAAGGCGGCAAGGCGAGCGTTTCAAATGCGACAAAGGCGACTATATACATATCGGCAGCAACGAACTTTAAAAATTACAAGGACCTGAGCGTAGATGAGAGTGACAAAGCTTCTTCAATATTGGCCTCGGCGCTCTCAAAACCCTACAAGACCGCAAAGCAAGAGCATGTTGCTCTCTACAAGGAGCAATTTGACCGCGTGAAGCTCGACTTGGGCGCATCTGAAGCTTCAAAGGACGAAACGCACCTAAGGGTAAAAAAGTTTAGAGATGGCGGCGATGAAGCGCTAGTTGCCTTAATGTTCCAATACGGCCGCTACCTTCTAATATCCTGCTCTCAGCCCGGCACACAGGCAGCGGGGCTTCAGGGAATATGGAATAAGGATTTGCTAGCCCCCTGGGACGGCAAATACACGGTAAATATAAACACTGAAATGAACTATTGGCCGTCTGAGAGCACGAATTTAAGTGAGCTTTCAGAGCCGCTGTTTTCGCTTATAAAAGAAGTTTCGCAAAGCGGGGCCGACACAGCGAAAGAACTATACGGAGCGAAAGGATGGGTTCTGCACCACAATACCGATATTTGGCGCTCAACTGGGATTGTTGACGGAGCCTTCTGGGGAATGTGGCCCAGCGGCGGAGCTTGGCTTTGTCAGCAAATCTGGGAGCATTTTCTATTTACTGGCGACAAGAAGTTTCTGGAGCAGTACTACCCCGTATTGAAGGGAGCCTCTCAATTCTTCTTGGACTTTCTAGTGGAGCACCCCGAGTACAAGTATATGGTAACCTGCCCATCAAATTCTCCTGAAAACTCTCCTCCCGGGAAGACCTCGATAGTGGCTGGGCCAACAATGGACAATCAGTTGGTGTTTGACCTGTTTTCAAACACGGCGCGCGCCGCGAATATATTGGGCAAAGACAGGCAGTTTGCAAAATCGCTTGAAGAGATGAAAAGCAAACTTCCGCCGATGCAAATAGGCAAGCACAACCAGCTTCAAGAGTGGCTTGAAGATGTTGACGACATAAGAAGTCAGCACAGGCATGTATCGCATCTCTACGGACTATTTCCCGGAAGCCAAATTTCGCCCTACAAAAATCCGGAATTATTTGAGGCAGCAAAGCGTTCGCTCGAATC
>URYY01000050.1 GCA_900552245.1 uncultured Opitutales bacterium
CTGGGATTTGGGCGAAGTACCCATAGGGGCAGTAATCGAATACGGCGGCGAAGTTGTGGCGCAAGCGCACAACATGGTGGAAACGCTGCAAGACCCAACGGCACACGCGGAAATTTTAGCTATAACACAAGCCGCCAAGGCCATAGGCGACTGGCGCTTAAACGGCGCAAGCCTCTACGTCACAAAAGAGCCCTGCCCCATGTGTTCCGGAGCCTGCGTAATGAGCCGCGTTAGCCGTGTGATATTCGGGGTGCGCGATACAAAAATGGGCTTTTTGGGAGGCGCTGCAAATTTTTATACTATGTCAGGCCTTAACCACAGGCTTGAAGTTGCCGATTTAGTTCTTGAAAAGGAATGCATGGAACTGATAAAAACCTTCTTTGCATTGAAACGTAAATTGGAACAAGAAAATGAAAAAGTTTAAGATAACAGCGATTCTACTATTTGCGCTCGCTTTGGCGACTCAAATGGTATCCGCAAACGGAAAGGCCAATATGAAATACGAATTAGTACCCTTGGATTATCCATACGATGCGCTCGAACCCTATATAGATGCCGAAACGGTGAAATTCCACCACGACAAGCATCAGGCAACCTATGTGGCAAACCTAAATGCTGCTCTTGAAACCATACCCGATTTTAAGGCTCCGGAATGCCTCGGAGAGCTAATCGCAAATTTGGAAAGCGTTCCGGAATCGGCGCGAAACGCCGTTCGCAACAATGGGGGCGGCGTGTGGAACCACACATTCTACTGGAAGGGCTTAAGCCCGAAAAAGACGGAAATTTGCCCTGAGCTAGCAAAGGCGATAGACCGCGATTTCGGATCTTTTGAAAACTTCAAAGATAAGCTTTCAAAAGCTGCAATAGGCCAATTTGGCAGCGGCTGGGGTTGGCTTATCTGCGACAAGGACGGAAAGCTAAGTGTTGTATCCACCCCCAACCAAGATTGCCCGCTGATGGGCAAGATTGCAAACACCTGCGGCAACACGCCCCTGCTTGCAATAGATATCTGGGAGCACGCATACTATTTAAAATACAAGAATATGCGCGCCGACTACGTAAAGAATATTTGGAATATAATTAATTGGGACGAAGTCTGCAAGCGCTACAAGAAGGCACTTGAAAAAAGCGGCACTTGCACCGGCGGAACCTGCGCAACAAAATAGGACTTTTATCGAAAGATTCGGGCAAAGTGTTATAGTGTAGCTAAAAAGTAATGCTGAGTCTGAATCAGGAATTTACAAGGCCCGCGCGATTTATGCGGGCTTTTTTGTTGAAAACTAAAAACGCGCACATAACTTAAGCGACATGGATAAATTTTCAAATACATACTCCGTTAGGGGCTCCGAACTCGCGCCCGATTACAGGCTGCGAAACTTCTACGTATGCTCATACTTTCAGGAGTGCTTTGCGGAATTTATGACCTCAAAGGAGATGGCAGGCTACGATATGCAAAAGGTCGGGCTTACATGGCTTATGAGCGATATTTCAGCCGAAATTTGCGGAACATTGCCCTTCTGGCGCACGCCTGTTAAAGTCGAAATTTGGACGCGCGAGATAAACCCGATTTTTGTAGTTGTAAACTTTCTCTTAAAAGACGGCGAAAAAACTTTTGCAAAAGGCTCAACCCGCGCGCTTCTTGCCGACGCAAAAACCCATAAGCCCCAACGATTCGGAAAATACGCCGAAAACTTCGAGGCCTGCGAGGGCGGCGAGGAATTGGAAAATCCATTCAAAAAATTTGAAATTGAAGGCGAAAAGTTGGGAGAAACTTTGCAGGAAGTTAGAGTTGCCGATTTGGACTTTAACTTGCACTTAAATAACGTCCGCTACCTGCCGCGAATGTTTGAGTCTATGCCCTCTGAAATTACGGCTGAAAGGAAACTAAAAAGCTTTCAAATAAAATTTGTAAAAGAAGCGCTTTTGGGAGATAAAATTTTGTCGGAAAGCTTCATTGGCGAAAACTCCTACACACATAGGCTGACACGTATTTCAGACGCAAAAGTCATAGCCTCAATGAAATCAGTTTGGTATTAGCGCAAGCCACTTTAAACGCTCGTGCGAACTTTCCCGAATGGAGTAAGAATAGAAAACCAGCATAGCCCTTAAACTTGACGCATTTATACTCAAAAAAGAGAATATTTAGGCGCAAAAATTTCGTAGTTTTTAGAAGGCGATTGGCAAAATTAAAAGTTAATCTTTATGCAAAGAAGAAAGCACTAACTTCTTATTTGAAGCTTAAAAAACACGTCAAGCAAAGTAGCGTACCTTTGAAATTTTAAATTAAATTTCTGCAAACAAAAAAAACGCGCCCAATGTGGACGCGCCAAAAATCTAGCTAAAGAAAAATGTGGGTTATTTTAGGGTAAAAAAGGCGCTTAAGCCTTTAGCATAACCTTGCCGTTTCTGCTCGAGCACTCCGCTCTGAGCATAGCCGAGTGAATGTCTGAAAGTGAAAATACGCTATCTACGGGAGCGCGCAAAACGCCGCCTGCAATCAATTTGAAAATTTCGTCAAAGAGTTTTGCGACCTCTTCCTTAGAATGGGTTTTCTGCCACTTATCCCACCAGAATCCGCGCAGGCGCAAGTCGTTAAAAATTAGGAAGCGCGTCGGAAAGCGAATCGGCTCGGAAGTCATAGCCCCTACTGTCACAATCGTTCCCGAATTTGCCATAGCCTTAATCATATTTGAGACGCTCTCGCCACCTATTTGATTTAATCCCAATTTTGGAAGAGCGCCCGATGTCAAATCTTTAAGCGCCTTTGGGTTAAATTCCTTTTCGTCTATGACGAGGTCTGCACCGATTTTTTTTAGGCTTTCAGATTTTGCCGCGGCGTTTCTTAAGATATTTACAGTCTTAATTCCGCGAGAGGCGCAAAGCTGAATCATAAAGTAACCGAGAGCCGAACCCGCCCCGTTTTGTATAATCCAGTCTCCCTCCTTAAGCGTTCCAAACTCGCTTAGAATGCAAAGAGCAGTGGGCGGATTTACAAAGGACATTGCAAGCATGTCGGGCTCAAGACCCTTGGGAAGCTTCATGAGGCTATCGGCATTTGCAATATGGTACTGCGCCCAAACGCCAGGCTCTTCCGGAATCCTCACGATATCGCCCAAGCTTAAGCCCTCAACACCGCTGCCCAATTCTACTACCTCTCCTATGCCCTCTCTTCCGGCCACTGCAGGCAAGGTGCGCAAACGCCCGTACGAGCCGCCTATCATACCCATATCTGACGGGTTTACACTGGCCCGCACAAGCTTTATTAGAACTTCGCCCTCGCCCGGATTTTTAACTTCCACCTCAACAGGTTTTAAAACCTCAGAGGCCTTGCCGTAGGATTCGTGAATTGCTGCAATACTTTTCATGTCCATATTATTCGACAAATTTTGAAATTTTTGCAAGCAAAGTTGCAAATTTTTAAAATTGCGCAAAGAACATGAGCGCACTTTAATTGTCCAATAAAAAAATTCCATTCTAACTATGAATAAGAACCCGTATTTAACAAAGGAATTCCCACCGAGATTTAAGGATATGACTCCTGAAGCGGCGGACGAGGCAATAACCTTTGCGCTGAATTTAGCGCGCGAAAATATAGCTAAAATAGAATCGATTGAGATAGCAGACGTAAATTTTAAAAATACGATACTTGCCCTAGACGAGGCTAGCGACCTTTTGGACGAAGTCTGGAATATAGCAAACCACCTCGACAGCGTATCCAGCACGCCGGAACTTAGAGCTGTGCTTGCAAAGCGCGAGCCTGAAGTCTCTGACTTTGAATCCTCAATTTGCATAAACGACAAGCTCTGGCAGCGCGTGAAGGCCTGCCGCGAGAAAAATGAAGATCTGACCGAGTCGCAAAAAGTCCTGCTTAAAGATACCTACAAAAGCTTCCTTCAAAACGGCGCAAATTTAAGCGACTCCGACAAGCAAAAGCTAAAGCAGCTCGACGCAAAGCTCGCCTCCCTAACCCGCAAATTTTCAGAAAATGCCCTAGACGCCCAAAACGCCTGGGAACTCTACATAGAGGATGAAAGCGAGCTGCGCGCCCTTCCGGAATCCGCCAAGAATATAGCTAGAAAAAACGCCCAAAAGAAGGGGCTTGATGGATTCCTGCTGACACTGGACGCCCCAATATTTTCGCCGCTTCTATCATTTTGCGAAAATGAGAATCTGCGCAAAAAGATGTGGCTTGATTACTCGAATTTGTGCGACGGCGGCAAGTTCGACAACAATGAAATTATCAGAGAAATTCTCAAGGTGCGAAACGATAAGGCCCTGCTTTTGGGCAACGCAAATTTTGCCGACTACGTCCTTGAAGACAGAATGGCAAAATCGGGCAAGAATGCGCTGAACTTTGTGGAGTCGCTGCGCGGGAAAATCGCGCCCTACTTTGAAAGCGACGTAAGGGAAATTGAAAGTTTTGCGGAAAAATCGCCCATAGACCCTTGGAATAGCGCCTACCTATCAGAAAAGCTGCGCAAGCAAAAGTACGACTTTAATTCGGAAGACTTCCGCCCCTACATAGTTTTGGAAGGAGCGATGCAGGGAATGTTCGAGCTTGTAAATAAGCTCTACGGACTGAGTGTAAAAAAATCGCAAGCTGAATCTTGGGACGACTCCGTGATGTTTTTTGACGTATTCGATGAAGGCGGCAAAAAGCTAGCCTCCTTTTATGCCGACCTATTCCCGCGCAAGGGCAAGCGGCAGGGCGCTTGGATGAATCTTTTAAAGGAAGATAGCGACGAAAATCCAAAGCTTGGCATAATCGCCGCAAACTTTAACGAACCCAGCGCCGACACGCCATCTCTTCTAAACCACGACGAGCTCTCAACGCTATTTCACGAGTTCGGCCACTTGGTGCATTTTATATTGATGAATTGCCCGGAAAAGGGACTGCGCTACGTAGCGTGGGACTTTGTGGAGCTGCCATCGCAAATAATGGAAAATTGGTGCAATAAAAAAGAGGTGCTGGACACTTTCTGCGCCCACTATAAAAGCGGAGAGAAACTCCCCGATAACCTATTTAAAAAATTTGAGAGGGCGCAAAAATTTAGAGCCGCCACAGCCTGTATGCGCCAACTTTCATTTGCAAAAATCGACCTTGAAATGCACGCAAACACGCCAAAATTTTTGGGCGCAAATATAGAGGAATTGGCACAGGAAACACTAAAAGATTACAAGCAAAAATTTAGCCAAACACCCCACACCATACTTCCCCACTTTACGCACATTTTTGGCGATCCCGTAGGCTACGCCGCCGGCTACTACTCCTACAAGTGGGCGGAGGCGCTCGATGCCGACGCTTTCTCGCGCTTTGAAAAAGAGGGGCTTTTCAATAGAAAGACGGGTATGGACTTTGCCGACAAAATTCTAAGAGTTGGAGCCTCCGTAGATCCAGAAAAGGCCTTCGAAAACTTTATGGGCAGAGCGCCGGACTTCGACGCACTCGTAAGGCTTCGCATAATCGCTTAGCATTTTGATAAAACAAAAAGCGCAAGTCTAAGTTAACTTGCGCTTTTTTATGTGTGCCAAAGGCTTTTAGATTCCGTATATTTTTACCTTCTTTAAGTGCAAAAATTCGCGGCGCGGAATTTCTAATTTTATGAACTTCGCCCGCTTGGGATTCTTTAATATAACCGTCCAGCGCGATTTTGCCACATCTGAAGACCACACTCTCTCCCAGTTTTTAGAATCCGTTGAAAGCGACATAACTAAGGGTCGCGTTCTGTCGCCCTGCATATCCGAGCGATTTAAAATTTCAGCCCCAGTAACATCGCAAGCCTTGTCGAGCTCAATAATTATAAAGGGATTTTCCTGCAATTTTGTGTGAAAGGCAAATGTCCCCTCTCCCGTCGTTAAGAGAGTATTGTTGCGCGGGGAATATTGCTCGTCTTTGGAGCTCAAAGTAAGCTTTGCATTTTCAGATACGCACTTGCCCTCGGGCTTTACTCTCACAGACTCGTCTACGCGGTTTTTCTCTTCTTTTGTGGGAGTAAATTTAAACTTCTCCGGCACTTTTTTATTTAGCCAAGGCGCAAAGTTTACGCCCTTTTTAATCGGGAACATAAGGAAGTTCCAAGAGACTTTTCCCTCAAAATAGTGCCTGAATTGGACTCGCGTTTCCGGACCGCAAGAGTTGTTGCCAACACCCCTAACGCCCCATGCAACGCGCAACTCGTGCTCGTTTGGCGTAGGCAATTTATAGGGGTGCTTGGCCTCGCTTATCTGCTTTTGCGTGTAAGGCAAAAGCGCCATCGGAAGCGGCTTATCCTCGGCCTTTATCAAAAGACCTGCACCGCTTTTGCCGCGCACCGCAAGCCAGCGGACGTCTTCGCGATTGCCGGTATCCTGCGGCAATGTGTAATTTTCAAACCACTCGGAAATATCCGACTTATAGCGCCCTACGTTTGCCGCATACATTCTGTCGCAATAATTTGCAAAGGGCCCCTTGCCAAAATATTCCACACTCTTTAGTTCCGGAGAAAGGCCCATGCGCACTCCAACGCGCGGTATGTTTAAGTCGCGCGGCATCTCGTTTATCTTTTGTACGGAGCACGAAACTTCGGCAAAACCGGAGCCAAATATCGTATAGACCACCTCAAAGCCAAAACCGTCGCCCTGACTGTTTAAGAAGTCCTTCTTGCATACAACTCTCACCGCATTGCTTGCCAATTTTTCAAGTTTTACTGAGGTATTTTTGACTGTGAGATTGTCGAGGCCGTACTCCCTGCGGGTGTGGTCGCAAGCCCTTCCGCGCTCATTGTCTATAAGAGCACTTGAAATGTCAAAGTCAAGCGGCGTTGTGATGAGAGCTGTACCCGACACTGAAAGCTTGCTCAAGGCGGCGTCATTTTTATCAAACACATACTCCGCCCCGCCTGCAGAAACTTTTACAAGTCCGTCCCTATCGCTGTAAGATACGGAGGAGTGACCTACATTCTCATCGGGCTTGGGCTCGGTTTGCTTTATTTTAAACTGCGCGCTTGCAGCTACGTCGCCAACATTTGCAAATGGGGTCTCGCTGTTTCTCTTAAAGGAAAGCGTGTAGAAATACTCTCCTGCTTTTGAAGCGTCAAATTTGGGCAGCTCAATTTCAAGCTGCTTTGATTCGCCCGCCGGAAAATCTATCGCGGGCAACTTGCTTTCTGCAATTTTTACACCGTTAAAACTTACCTCAACGTAGGGAGTAAACTCATTTAAATTTGTATCAATAAATTCATTTGAAATTTTGAGAACATTAGGCTCAGCACCTTCGACAGGCTCCATCTGTATGTCCTGATAAACTCTCTGAACTTCGTAGTATTTTGCAGCGTGGGTTCTGTCAGCCATTATTACGCCGTTTTGGCAGAAATTGCCGGCGGATGGCTGCGTATTCCAGTCTCGACAGTCGGAGAGATACAATTTTGAGGGCTCGTCGTCGCGCTTTAGATACAAAGCCTGATCGACCCAATCCCAAATAAAGCCGCCATTTAGCGAGGGATACTTGCGCATCATATCCCACTTGCCCTTAAAGTTACCTATGGCATTTCCCATGGCGTGGGCGTATTCGCAAAAGAAGAAAGGTTTTGTCTCATTCTTTAAGGATAAATACCAACGCATTCTGTCAACTCCGCCGTACATGGGCGACACAAAATCGGAAAAGCCAACAACTTTACCATCGATTACATTACCTACTTCGGCCTCTGAATGCACGAATCTGTCGGGCGAATATTTGCGCGATAACTCAGCCATAAGCCCATGCCCCTTAACTACCCTGCCGGCCGATTCGTTGCCGAGCGAGAAAATAACGACGCAGGGCACGTTTCTATCGCGCAAAACCATATTTTTCATTCTATCTAAGCTAGCCGGAATAAAGTTGTCAAAGTCCAAGGGGCCGCAATTTCTATATGCATGCTGCTCCTGATTGCACTCGTCCAAAACAAGTATGCCAAAGCGCGAACAGAGCATGTAAAATTTATCGTCTTTAGGATAGTGGCTCGTGCGCACAAAGTTTACGTTTGCCTGCTTCATAAGGCGCATATCTTTTATCATCCAATCGCAAGAATAGGCCTTGCCCTTGTCTGGAGACCAATCGTGGTGGTTTACGCCCTTTATTAAAAGGGGCTTATTGTTTAAAAATATTTCCTTGCCCCTAATCTCAAATTTTCTGAAGGCAAAGTCGGCTCTTATTGTCTCCAAGACGTTTCCGTTTGAATCTGAAAGCTTTACTAAAAGCGCATACAAATTCGGCTTATCCGGGCTCCACAACTTAAAACTATCCACGCTCTTTTTGCCGCTTATTGAAATTTCGCCCGAGGTTTTAATCTCTTGTATTTTCTTGCTAAAAATTGAATCTCCAGATACAAACTTGCCGTCCGCTCCCAAAATGTATGCATCTACAAAATAGTCCTTCGCATCTGCCTTTGATAGATTTCTAACATCGACATCGAGCTTTACGTTGGCGCTCTTTAAATCCTCCGAAATATCAGCCATTATATGGTAGTCGCGAATATAGACATTGGGGCGGGCAATCAGCATTACATCGCGTATTATCCCAACCATATGAGGCATATCCTGAAGCTCAAAAAAAGCGCCGGTAGAATACTTAAAGACCTCAGCGACTATGCTGTTTTTCCCGGGTTGCAGATACTTTGTAATGTTAAATTCAGACGATGTAAATGAGTCTTCCGCGTAACCGACAAAATTCCCGTTTATGTAGAGGTTAAAGCCGGTTCTCACGCCGTCAAAGCGGACAAATATTTCCTTGTTCTGCCAATTATTTTCAAGCGTAAAATCCCTGCGATATATTCCAACTTGGCGGTGAATTTCGGGTATCGTAGGGTTTAAAATTACCGGGCTTGGATTATCTTTGTCGCAATCGCCGTAGCCCGGCAGCCAATTGCCATTGTAATCGAACTGAAATTCTCCGAGTGTGTTTGCATAGAATATTCTATCGTAACCCTTGCACTGCCAAGAATTTGGAACGTCTATGGTATCCCACTTAGAGTCATCAAAGTTTTTTGCGAAAAACTCCTTTTTTACAAGGCTCGGATCCTTTGCAAAAAAGAACTTCCAGTCTCCATTTAGCGACTTGTATGTATCCTGGGGATATAAGTTGACAATATCGTCTATTGAAATGGGCTTTGAGGCCTTTTCAAAATCCGAGAAACTCAGAAAGAATGCTCGCGGCTGCTCTCTATTTATCTCGAATGTCTGAATATCCTCCCAAACGTAATTTTTTGGCTTTTCGCCATCTTGGGCAAGCGCAAGCTGCGCTGTTAAAAGCGAAACTAAAAAAAGCAATTTCTTTACCATAGATAGAGACCTCAAATTCAAATGGAATTCACAAGAGTCTCTGAGTCTCTTTTATAGTAAAAGCAGTGTCAATTTCAAAAATAGTTGGACTGCAAAACAAAAGAGGGCCCGCTAAAGGGCCTCTTTGCTAAAAGAGCTAGAATTTATCTGTGTTTTTTGTAAACTGCAAGAGCCAGTGCGAGTATTGCAAAGATGGCAGCGTAAGTCGATGGCTCGGGCACGCGGCTTAAATTCAAATAGAGCGTATTGTCGGATATACTCAAGTAATCCTCGGCTAGAGCCCATTCGCTACCCAATGCGCTCTCGTTTGCAAGTGAAAATTTATCTAGTATTGTCTCCTCCAATCCGCTAGCGGCGGATATCAGCGCAAAATTGTAGGTCTGTCCCACATCAAAGCTTCCACCATCAATAGAGAAGTCCGCAAAGTCTATTATGTAACTTACAGCCACCGCACCTCTGTAACCGATTGAGTTTGTATCAATGAGCGCGACAGTCGAATCAGTAAACCCAGATATTGCGCTTAGCCGCACATCCTGCATTTTAAAGGTCATATTCACAGTTGCCGTCTGACCGTTTCCAAAAGTAAAACCAAAATCTCTGGAACCTGCTGTTGTATAAGATGAAATTGTGGCAGAGCCATACACATTAAAATTTGAGACGCTATCTCTAGCCTCAGACAACAGCACACAACCCGAGCTAACACTAAAATTGCCTCTTATGTCAATATTTGCAGTAGATGCAACGCAACTGTTGTGGCTTCCCTGTGGAAGAAAATTTGCCCCGGATAATACAAACGAAGCCCCCTTTTCAACTGCAAAATTAACAGTATCGCTACCGCTAGTCATAAGTTTGAAATTGCCCCAATTATTCGTAACTACTTCAAGGGAAGATCCGGAATTCAATGTTATATTTCCCCAAGCGTTTGAATTTGAACTTGCAAATTTCAGATGAGTGGGCCCATTTAAAGTCAGGCTGCCAGCCACTCCCCAAGCATTGTTGCCGGCAACAGCCGTTAGTGTCGAGTAAGAGCCGCTTCCGTCGTCTGTAGTAGTTATTACTACTTGGTCTCCGACACCGGGCAAGCGATCTGCTGAGGTGCCGTCTATTTCCCATATAGAGCTTGTGGACCAAGTAACTCCGTCGCCGGGATAGAGATTTGCACTAATCGTCTCGGCATATGAGAGTGCACCTGCCAATAGCAGTGGTAATACAAACGTATTTTTTATATTCATAGCTGCGAATTCATTCAGTTGTTGGTAATAATTGCCTTCGTTCGGCGGCGATTTAACATCGCTTACCTATTCCTTTACAAGCTAATTATTAGCACATTAACCATATTTGGTCTTTTTAATAAAGAGGTAAAAACAAAAAGTGTAAATCCAATAAGTTAGAGTCTAATAGCAAAATGCCTGCAAAACAATACATATTCTACATATGTTTATAATATATTCATGCTGTAATCCCGAGCATAATTCACTCCATTGGGAGGATAAAATATCCCTAAAAAAGAAAATCCACAATTCATTCTGTTGCAAGGTGGAATTTGACTTTACAACTCACGCTTTGTAGCTATATTTCCAGTGAACTTATCTTGCTTGGGCGCACTTGGTGTTGCGCGCTTTAAGAACTTAAATAACGCACTGATTTATGAAACTTACATTCGCCATCTTCCTAACTTTAGGACTAATCCCAACTACATCTATGGCAAAAATATACGAGATAAAATCTCCGGACAATACCCTGAGTGTAAAAATTGAGGACGGAGAAAATCTAAGTTACTCAATGTATCTCGAAGGCAAGCCGCTCCTGGAAAACTGCGAGATTTCTATGGATACGAGCATGGGAAAGCTCGGCTCAAATACCATTGTAAGAAAACAGACTTCTCGCGAAATAGACCAAAAGCAAAAAACGCCGATGTTTATAAAAAGCGAGCTGCGCGACTACTGCAACGAAAGCACTTTCGATTTCGGAAACTACAAGCTCATAGTCAGACTCTACGACGACGCCTTCGCCTATCGCTTTGCGACAAACTTCGATAAAGGCAAGCCCCTTATCGTAAAGAGCGAAACCTTTGAACTAAAATTTCCAAACGACGCCACAAGTTGGGTCCAACCCTCGCACGGCGAGCGCGCCTACTTTGAGGACGAAATAAGAACAGTTCCCGTAGAGAAACTGGGCGATGTGTTCGCCTCTGGGCTTCCCTACATAGTGCAACTGGAAAACGCAAAAGTCGCCGTTTTAGAGAGCGATGTGTTTAATTATCCCGCGCTCAGAGTATCGTACAACAAGGAAAAGAAATACCCGCAAGGCTGGCAGTCCAGATATCCAAAAACATTCAAAACCGAAGGCGGCGGCAGAATTATTGTGGGTGATGAATTTGAAGATTTTATCGCAAAAACCGTAGGCACAAGAACCTTCCCCTGGCGCATACTTCAAGTTGCAAGGCAGGATAAGGACTTTCTTGCAAGCGACATAGTCTACAAACTTGCAACTCCCAGTAAAATAAAGGACCTATCATGGATATCGCATGGAATCTGCACCTGGGACTGGATGTGCCGCAATAACCTAGCGGGCGTGGATTTCGACCCCGGCATGAATCAGCAGACAGTCGAATATTTTATAGATTTTGCGTCAAAATTCGGCATCACCTTCTCGCTGGTTGACGAGGGCTGGGTGAGAGGCAATATTAATAAAGACGACAACCTAATTTTAAAGCAAAGTTTTAATATAGACGTTGATAAGGCGGCGGCCTATGCTAAGGGAAAAAACGTAAAGTTTCTACTTTGGGCGCTAGCTCGCAACATGGCCTACAAGACCGACGAAACCTTTAAACTAATCGCCGAGAAAGGCATTGCAGGCCTAAAAATCGATTTTATCGAGCGCGACGACCAACTCGCAAACGAACTTTACGAAAACTTGGCAAAGACCGCGGCTAAGTACAAATTAGTGGTGTTCTACCACGGTTGCGCACGCCCGACGGGTCTAAACAGAACCTACCCGAATATCTTGAGCTACGAAAGCGTCCGCGGCAATGAATTTCCGCAAAACATGATTCCACAGCAAAACATAAAAATCGCCCAGACGCGCAACCTCGTAGGGCCATTGGACTATACGCCTGGAGTCATGACAAACTCGCAAACAAAACCCTCGCGCCTGCGCGACCTGCTTGTGACATGGGGCACGCGCTCAAGCCAGATGGCGCTCTTTGTGCTGTACGATTCGCGGATACAGATGCTTTGCGATTCGCCAACGACCTATGAAAAGGAACCCGAAGTCACAAAATTTTTGGCTCAAATTCCCACGGTCTGGGACGACACAAAAGGCATATCAAGCAAATTCGACGAATATGTATCTCTCGCCCGCCGCAAGGGCGACACTTGGTATTTTGCAGGGCTCACACTCAAGGGAAACCACAACTACAAGCAGGATCTGTCAGAATTTCTAGACGCAAAATTGCGCTACAAGGCGGAAATATTCCGCGACACAAAAAATTCGCACAAAATAGGCATGGACTTTAAGCGCGAAGTAATAGAAGTTGGCGGCGGCGACACTATAGAGTTTCCCATTGCAAATAACGGCGGTTTTATCATGAAGTTTAGCCCGATAAAGTAGCGATAATACAGGCTCAAAATTCCCAACGTAAAAGAGGCGCGGACATAGTAGTTATCCGCGCCTCTTGGGTTTATTCAGTATGAGTGAAGTAGAAAAGCAAATAATTTAAAACTAAACAAAAATAAAATCTAATTTCTCTACTTCAAAATTCCGAACTTTTAAATCAGACGCCCAAGCCCATAGCTCGCGGAATTGCAAGTGAAAGCTCCGGAATAAATGTGATAATTAAAAGCGCCACAATCATAGCTAAGACTAGCCATACCAGATGCGGTGCGACTCTCGTTATGTTAGTATCTCCAACTCCGCAACCCACAAAGAGGCAGGTGCCGACAGGCGGCGTGCAAAGCCCGATTGAAAGGTTTGTTATCATAATTATGCCAAAGTGAATGTCCGACAGCCCCAAATCTCGCGCAATGGGCAAAAATATGGGCGTAAATATCAAAACCGCCGGCGTCATATCCATAAAAGTTCCCACGATTAAAAGTATTAGATTTATTATTAAAAGCAGGACGATTTTATTTTCGGACAGAGCCAAAAGCCCCTCCGCAATCTGCTGCGGAGCGTTTGTCATGGTCATAATCCAACTCATAGAAGTTGAAGCTCCTATAATAATCATAACTACGGCAGTCATCTTTGATGCAGTAGCTAAGATTTCTCCGAGGTCTCTAATTTTTACGTCGCGGTAAACGAAAACTTCTAGAACGAAGGCGTACAAGACGGAAATTGCCGAGGCCTCGGTTGCAGTAAATATTCCACCCAATATTCCGCCCAATACAACGACAATCAAAAGAAGCCCCAAAATAGCGCGCTTAAAAGTTTTCCAAATAAGCGGAAGGTCAAAAGCTCCGCTTGCCTTCATCTTGCGCCTCTTTGCGTAAAAGTAGCTAGCTACCATTATTGCAAGCCCTAGCACAATTCCGGGCAATATGC
>URYY01000051.1 GCA_900552245.1 uncultured Opitutales bacterium
GCCGGTTGCCTGCCCCTAATAAAAGTTGCTGGAGCCGCCGCAGAAGAGGGTAAAAGCCTTGATGAAGTTTTGGAAATTGCCAATAAATTTAATTCTAGAATCGCGACACTCGCGGTTGCAATGACAGGCTGCACACACCCGCAAACGGGAGCGCCCATAAGCGAGCTTGCCGCCGATGAGATGGAAATCGGAATGGGCCAACACGGCGAGGGCGGCGGCGGCAGGAGCAAAATTTTGTCTGCAGACGAAACTGCGGAGATAATGTTTAAGAACCTCGCAAAAGCTATAGACCTAAAATCCGGCGAAAGAATTTTTGCGATAATAAACGGAACCGGAGCAAGCACACCTATGGAGCTATCCATAGTATTTAGAAAGGTTTCTCAACTTGCCGGAGATATGGGAGCAAAAGTAGTAGGCGGAATCGTAGACGAGCTTCTAACGGTTCAAGAGATGGCTGGGTTTCAGATGATACTTTGCGCGCTCGACGAAACTTCGGAAAAATATTTAAAGGCGAGATCAAACGCCCCCTACTGGACCACAATATAAGATGCTTACCATAGAACAGACAAAGAATATGTTTGCTTCCGCCGCGGCTAAAATAACTGCGGCGGAGGCCGAACTTTGCGCACTCGATGCGGTTTGCGGCGATGGAGACCACGGAATTGCAATTAAGGGCGCTATAAACGCCGCAAACGAGGCCTTTCAAAGCGCATCAAATATAAAGGACGCATTTTACGACGCAGGCTTTGCCGCCATGAGCCATTCAAATGGAAGCACAAGCACCCTGTTTGGCGCCCTGCTAATGGGAGTGTCAGAAGCAGTTCCGGAAGGCCTTAGCAAGCTCGATGCAGATGCCGTGGCAAAAGCATTTGAAGGCGGTTTAAACTCCGTAAAAGACAATACGAAAGCTAGAGTTGGCGACAAGACCTTGATGGACGCCCTAATTCCCGCGGTTGAAGCAATGTCTCGAGAGAGCGACGAAAAGCTAATGTTTAAAGCGGCGGCAGAGGCGGCTCGAAAAGGGGCGGAATCCACAAAACAGCTGCAGGCAAAATTCGGGCGCGCCCGCAACCTCGGAGAAAAATCCGTGGGTTCGGCGGACGCCGGCGCAACATCGACAGCTCTTATGTTTGAAGCCTTTTCAGAGGCCTTGGAATAAAAAATTTAAAATTCAAATTTATGGCAGATAGCGAAGGAAATATAGAGGCGAAAAATTTCAATTTAAACGTGGCTCAAAAGAGCGATGGATTCTTTTTAAAGGGGCTCCAAAATGCCGACTGGGGCGTAAAGAATAGAATGTCGCGAATTTTCGACAAAAAGAGCGGCAACACCGTTATGCTCGCATTTGACCACGGCTATATAATGGGCCCTACAAGCGGGCTTGAGAGGATGGACTTAAGCATAGTTCCGCTAATTGAGTACGCCGACTGCATCATGTGCACGCGCGGCACGCTGCGCTCTATTATTCCGCCGACTTGCTCCAAGCCTGTGGCACTGCGCTCAAGCGCGGGTTCCACCCTGCTTACAGAGTTGAATGACGAGTGCCTAATAGACATAGAAGACGCCGTTAAGCTGAATGCCTCGGCACTTGCACCAATGGTTGCGATAGGCGGAAAGTTCGAGGCAAAAACAATAGAGAATCTCGCAAGAACGGTAGATATGACATCGCGCTACGGAATTCCAACTTTGGGAGTGACGGCCGTCGGTAAGGAATTGAGCCGCGATGCCCGCTATTTGGGGCTTGCATGCAGAGTCATTGCGGAAAACGGTGCAAATTTTGTAAAGACGTACTACTGCGAGGACGGCTTTGAAAACGTTGTGGCGGCCTGCCCTGTTCCTATTGTCATTGCAGGCGGTAAAAAGCTGCCGGAACTCGACGCACTGAAGCTTGCGTACAACGCAATTTCTAAGGGAGCGCGCGGAGTTGATATGGGGCGCAATATATTTCAATCCCAGGCGCCTCTTGCAATGCTAAAGGCCGTGAGAGGGGTTGTCCATGAAGGTCTAAAGCCGGAGGAGGCTTTTGACTTGTTTAACGATTTAAAATCATCTAAGTAATATGAAACCTATATACATTACAACTATTCTAGGCAGTTTATTTTTGCTCAGCGCTTGCGCTTCAAATTGCGAAAATCCGGCTGCCGCTACACAGCCAACTGCAGCCGGCGCAAAGAGTGAGTGCCCGGCCGTAAAAACAGCACCAAAACTAACAAAAGATATGTTCTATAAAAACGGAGTTTTCGACCAAGATGCAGCCAGACAGGCGTATTTTGATTTAATGACATCGCTCGGTTACCCGATAAGCGACAATATGCGCGAGAATATGTGGGCAACCGACTTCGGCTTGGGGGATTTCCCGGCAGTTGGAATGGGCGGCATATTCTGGGCCCAAGAAAATAAACACGGAGTGTTCGGTCACGAAATACTGCTGCTTCCCAATCAGATGCTAGTTGAGCACTACCATGTTGAGGCTGATGGGCTTCCGGCAAAATACGAGTGCTGGCAGGCAAGAGCCGGCTCTACTTACTGTCTCGGCGAGGAGGGCGAGGACATGTCAAAATTCCCGAACTTGAAGATTCCAGAGAGCCAGAAAAATTTTGTAACTCAGAAAAAGGTAACTTTGGCCTGCTCAAAGAAAGGCAATGTTGTTTGGCTAAATAGGCCATTGGCTCGCCACAGCCAAATAGCCGGCCCCAAGGGCGCAATAGTAACGGAGTACGGCGCATTCCACGGCAACAATGCCCAGCGCTTCACAAATCCTAAGGTAAAGTTCTAGCTTTTTTCGTAACGTAATAGGGTCTCCGGAGCGAAAGTTCCGGGGGCTTTTTTTATATCAATTTGAAGGATGAGCTTGAGTGACTAAAATTTGTAAAAATATATTTAAAATCTTAATTAAATCGCCTCTAAAAATATACTCAAAAGCGCTCGAACTAGGATTGTCCGCTTAATTTGAGCTTAACAATTTGCAAGATAAACTGTAAAAATTTAAACTTGTTAAAAGCTGCACTTCTAATTTGCAGATTGCAGAATTGCCAAGAAATTTAGTAAAAATATCCGCAAATTTTCCGCGCAATAAAAAACCCATACTCTGTTAGTTAAACTGCCCGCAAATATATAATCCTTGCAGATAAATTCGCGCCGAAAAAAGTGCGATAGCTAGAAAAATACTGAGGTGTTGTAAGCTACCCTATGCTACTAATTAGAACGCCAAGATTAAAAAA
Source organism: uncultured Opitutales bacterium (assembly GCA_900552245.1). Lineage (GTDB taxonomy): Bacteria > Verrucomicrobiota > Verrucomicrobiia > Opitutales > Intestinicryptomonadaceae > Intestinicryptomonas. The sequence continues at coordinate 3,222 of URYY01000051.1, forward strand.
CTAAAGACTGTTTAATGAAAATCTACATCGCTGCAAAGATAAAATATTTCGCAAATAAATTGTAATTATTTATATCTTTAGATTTGTAAGACCAAAAAATGTAATAGCAAGCTCGAGTTTGCTCTCAGCTAAAAGGTGCCCTGCGGACAAAATATGGGCGAATTAAAATTCTGCAAAAAAAAAGCGCGCCTTTTTAAGCTAAAGGCGCGCTAAAATATACAAACTACAAAAAGCCCCGCGCACTAAAGCGCAAAGCGATTAACTATTCCTCAATCGGGTTTTCCGAAACAACTTCAAAGGCAAGTTCTACCTTGACATCCTTGTGAAGCTTTACGGAAGCAGTGTGCTTGCCCAATTCCTTTACCGGCTGCAACTGCAACTGGCGCTTTTCGAGCTCTATGCCCTCTTTTGCGAGTCTCTCGATGAGGTCCTGAGCCGTTACCGAGCCAAACATCTTTCCGCCCTCGCCAGTCTTGACTGCAATTGCGATAGAAACGCCCGCAATCTTTTCTGCAAGCTGCTCAGCTTCGCTCTTCTCCCTGGCTTCACGAGCTTCGCGAGCCTTTATTAGAGCCTCAATCTGCTTCTTATTAGCGCGGTTAACGGGCATGGCGTACTTCTTTGGGAACAAGAAATTCCTAGCATATCCCGCCTTTACGGAAACCTGTTCGCCCTCGCCGCCAAGGCGCTCTACCTGCTTTAACAATAATACATCTGTGTGTGCCATACTTATAACTTTCTCTTTCTTAAATTGTACTCAACAATCAAAACGGTACATCGTCGTCCTCTAAATCGTCCAGCTGCTCCGGAGCTTTGCCTCTGGGAGCGGGACTTGTGCGTTTGTAATTTGCACCGGAGGTTGAAGAATAAGAGTCGGAATCTCCGCTATCTCGGGCCCCTCCTACAAATTCAAACCTCTCCAAAACAACGACGAGCTTGCTGCGCGATTTGCCTGTCTCTTTGTCGTCCCAGGTATCCTGGCGCAAACGCCCCTCTATTAGGATGGGCTTTCCCTTTGTGAAGAACTTTGCGATATTTTCCGCCGTGCGGCCAAAAACATCAACCTCCACAAAGCAAGTCTCCTCGCGCACATTGCCGTCTTGACCATTGTAAGAACGGTTGACTGCAATGGAAAAACGACAGACCGACGTGCCGCTCTGCGTCTGACGCAATTCGGGGTCGCGCGTAAAATTTCCCATCAGGATAACTTTGTTGTAAGACGCCATATTCGCCAACCTTTCTCTCTTATTAAAAAACAAACTAAGCCGACTGAATCAACATGCGGTTTACAGTCTTGTCGCGGCTGAGCTTATCCTTGATTGAAACTGCGCTCGTTGTCGGACCTTCAAAAGCGATTTCAACAAAGATTCCGCTTACAAACTTGCGATCCGGCGTGCGGGCAAATTCCTTTACGCCCTTATTTTCTGCGCTCTCAACTTTTCCGCCAACAGCCTCTATAACACCCTTTAGTTTTTCTATCAATGTCTCGACGGGTTGATCATAGCCCCTGGTATCGAGCACAAATGTTGCAATATATTTTTTGTTATTCATTGTTTTTTTAGATAAATTTTTATTTGTCTTAGAAAAAAAAGCCAAATTCGGCCAAGCTCAAGATTAAAAATTCTGCGCCCTTGCATTTATGACATTCTGCGCCCTTGCAGCCCCCTGCTTTAAGGTCAGCTCCAAAGCCATCTTAACTTTGGGCATGAGCCTGTCGAAATCCGCAAGCTGCTGCGCCGTCGCCTTAGAGAGCACGTAGTCCGCCAGATTCATAGTCTTGTAGGGCTTTTGCCCCAGACCCAATCTGAACCTCACAAAGCCGTCGCCACAGATTTTCAGTATATTTTCAACACCATTGTGGCCGCCGGACGAGCCCCCCAAGGAAATCTTCATAACTCCGCTTTCCAAGTTTATCTCGTCGTAAATAACTATGGTATCGGCTATCGTAAGCTTCAAAAACCTCAGTATGTTATTGAGGTTTACTCCGCTTTCGTTCATAAAGCCCTCCGCCGCGGCAAAAACCACGCGCACGCCTTCGAGCTCCGCCTTTGCTAAGTAAGCCGCGCAAAATTTATTTCGCGCAAACTCGCAACCGTAGGCCTTAGCCAAACGCGCCACAGCCTCCATACCGTAGTTGTGGAGCGTTCCCATGTACTTGGCCTGCATGCTGCCCAAGCCTATCACGACTTTGACGGACATTTTAATCTAAAAAGAGCTAAACCGCACTAAGCGGCTCTTAAATTACTTCTTTGCCTCTGCCGCCTGAGCATCTCCTTCAGCAGGAGCCGCCGCTGCAGCTGCGTCGCCCTCAGCGGGTGCCGCCGGAGTTTCTTCAACCTCTTCCTGAACTTCAACGCAGGAAACTACAGGCAAATCCGAGTGGGCGCCGTGAATTTCAACACCTTCGGGAAGCTTCAAATTGCCGACAAACAAAGTTTCGTTAACATGCATCGGCGAAATGTCGACAGCGATATATTCGGGCAAGTCGCGCGGACGGCAACGAACATGTATTTCGTGTAGATTGATATCGATAACGCCGTTTTCGTTCTTGACGCCTTCCGCCTCGCCGACGAAGTGAAGGGGAACAACCGCATTCATCGGCTTTCCGCGCACCACTTCCTTGAAATCGACATGCATTAACCTGCCCGTCAGGGAATTGCGCACAACTTCCATAAGCATCGCAAAGTGCGACTCCGTACCGTCGTCGAAATGTATTTCGAACAAAACGGCCTTGCCGACAACTTCCTTGGCTATGGCTTCAAAACCTCTTTCGTCCAGAAGAAGGTTCTTGTTTCCGCTCTCTCCGTAGATGACTGCGGGAATCTTGCCTTCTTTGCGATAACGGCTGGCCGTTAGACCGCCAACCATCGTCCTGTTTGCAACATTTAGATTGATTTGTTTCATTTGTATATTTTTCTTGTATTAGCCCAACAAAAAATTCGGGTCGAATTTCGCTCTCCGACAATTTTTGTTTATGAAAAGTGAAAAACCTTACCAACTGGTCTAAAAATTGCAACTAAAACTTTCGCTATTTTCACTATTTTTTCTATTTAAGCTAAATATTGGGCCCTGCACTCAAAATTTTTGTCTTGCTTAAGTCTTTTTTATGACCTTTTAATCTCCCTATTTAAAAGCTGGGGCCCAAAGGAAAAACTAACATTTAACTTACTAATTATGAAATACAAACAAATAATATGGGACTGGAACGGCACAATAGTGGACGACTCTTGGCTAAGCCTTGAAGTCCTCAATTCAATTTTGCGCGATTTCAAACTTCCCGAACTATCTCTAGATTTTTACAGGCAGAATTTTTCATTTCCCGTAGTAAACTTTTACAGGCAAATAGGTTTTAATGTATCAAAGCAGGTATTTGAGCAAATCGGCGAGACTTTCATATCGCGCTTCAACGCAAAGCGCTTTGACTGCAAGTTGCAGCCGGGAGCGCGCGAACTTGTGGAATTTTTTGCAAAATGCGACATTAAGCAGAGCATTCTATCCGCCTACCGCAGAGATTTCCTGCGGGAATCTGCCGACTTCTTTGGAATAAGCCAATATATGCAGGACATAGTGGGGCTTAGCGACATATACGCAAATACGAAGTTGCAGCTGGGATTGGAATATGTAAAGACACTGACTCTTCCAAAAGAGCAGATACTATACATAGGCGATACGGACCACGATTTTGAAGTCGCAAGCGCCATGGGCGTGGAGTGCAGACTTGTCTGCCTCGGCCACCAAAGCAGGCAGCGCCTGGAAAAAACGGGTGCAAAAACATACGAGAGTTTGCAATCACTAAAGCTCGATTTGCAGAGTTAGCGCTATGGATAAGACCATACTGCACTGCGACCTAAATAGTTTCTTTGCCTCTGTGGAGCTCCTCTCTCACCCTGAGCTTAGAAGCAAACCCATGGCCGTATGCGGAGATCCCGACACTAGGCACGGAATAATCCTAGCAAAAAATGAAATTGCGAAAAAATACGGGGTTAAGACCGCAGAGACCATATGGCAAGCCAAGCGCAAATGCCCGGAGTTGCAGCTTGTGGGCTCGCACCATAACTTATACGAGTTTTATTCAAAGAAGGTAGGCGAAATTTACCTGCGCTACACAAATAGAATAGAACCCTTTGGGATAGACGAGTCTTGGCTAGACGTTACAAAGAGCGAAAAGCTATTTGGCGACGGCAAAACAATCGCTGACAAAATAAGGGCCGACGTAAAGCGCGAGTTAAACCTAACACTCTCTGTTGGCGTATCTTTCAATAAGATTTTTGCAAAGCTTGCAAGCGATATGAAAAAGCCCGACGCAACTACGGTCATTTGCCGCGAAAATTTCCGCGCGCTCATAGAGAATTTAGATGTGTCGGAAATGATTTTTATAGGCTCAAGCACCGCTGCGCGCCTTAAGAAAATCGGGATAAGAACGCTCGGGGAGCTTGCCGATGCGCCCGTTCAGATTTTAAGCGCCCAACTCGGCTCCGCCGCCGAGGCTCTACACGGCTGGGCAAACGGAATTGCCGACGACGAGGTCGCATTTTACGGAGAGCAAGACGATGTAAAATCTCTCGGAAATTCCGTGACATTCCCGCACGACTTGCTGGGTCTTGAAGAGCTGAAGGCGGGCTTGAGCGGAATTGCCGACAAAGTTTCGTCTAGGTTAAAGAGGGAAAAGCTAAGCGGCTCAACCATACGCGTGCAAGTTAAGACTCCGGATTTCAGGCAGATTCTGCGGCAAACCACCCTGCCCAAAGCAACAAATTCAAGAAAGCTAATTTTTGAAAAAGCCCTAGAACTTTGCCTTCAGCTAAAGGCGGACGAGTACCCGGTTAGACTCCTCGGGATAAACCTATCAAACATAGCGGATAGAAACTCCCGCCCGCTGCCGCCTGAGCAGTTAGACCTTTTTGCGCCCGAAAAGGCTTGCAATCTTGAAAAACAAAGCAAAGTTGAAGATGCCTTTGAAAAAGTGAGGCAAAAATTCGGCAAAAACGCCGTGTTTTTCGGAAACTCCTTCAACTTAAAAAAGGGCGATTAAAGGCGCTGCGGCAAAGACTGCAAGGGGGAAAGACAACTAGCCAAAATACCTCAAACGTCTTTACATTTAGCCCAAATGCGCTCCAGCTCGGCAAAACAAGCCACAGCCTTCTAAGCTCTAGGGCTTGCGCAATAAAAGGCAAAAGCCAACTTAAGCAAGGCTAAATCAAGCCCGCGAGATTAAGCCAAAATCTCAAGGGCCTCTCTACCGCTTATGCCAGTCTTTAGGCCGAGTTTTTTGGCTTCTTCTGAAAGCTCGCAGACATTCGCATTTAGCATGTCGTCAAAACTCGCAACGCCCCTTACTATCGCCGCCGCATGCCCAAGTTTTTCGGCAGTCTGCAGATTTATGTACCCGCAGGCTAAAAAGCCCTTGCCACCCTTTATCAACATTAATTTAGAGCCGTACAAATCAATCTTGTAGGCCTCAAAGGTTCTTCCGTTCAAATTTAATTTTTCCATTTTCTACTCCGCGTAAATCATTTTTTTTGTCATTCCGCCGTCGCAATAAAAGTTCTGACCGCTCACAAAACCGGCCAGGGAATTGTCGGCAAGAAAGCAAACCAGATTTGCAATATCCCTGACGTTTCCAACCCTGCCGACAGGGTGCTGCGAATGGTCAATCTCGCGCAAAACTCCGAATGAGCCATTGTCAATCCAGCCCGGGCTTACGCAGTTGACCCTTATGGGAGCAAGCGACATCGCAAGCGCGTGCGTTATTGCCACGACACCTCCCTTAGAGGCAGAGTAAGCCTCGGTATTTGCCTCCGACATCAAAGCGCGCGTACTTGCTATATTTACCATGGCCCCACTTGCCTCTCTCAAAAATTTTGCGCAATACTTTGCCGACAGAAATATAGACGTCAAATTCGTGCCTAAAACCCTGCTCCACTCGTCCAAAGTCAAGTCTTCAACGGGCTTATTTATTCCTATGCCGGCGTTATTTATAAGCGCGTGCAAGGCGCCAAACTCGGACTGCAAGAAATCCGCAAGTAAGGCCCAATCCTCCTGCTTTGAGACGTCGAACTGCCTTAGAATAAAATTTTCAAGGCCGTCTTGCTTAAATTTGGACGCGCTAAGCTCAAGAGCTTTCGCATTTATATCTAGCATCAAAACTCTTGCGCCCTCCCTCAAAAATTTTTCGGCAATGCCTCTGCCTATGCCTGAGGCTGCCCCTGTGACAAGTGCAATCTTCTCTACCATAACTTATAGAGTCTCTATTTTTTTTAATAAAAGTCAACCGCCTTTAAGAAGGTAAAAAAATCGATTTAAGTTTTCAATAAGCCCTTAAAATTGCTTGATTTAAAAAGTTAAATACCTTTAGGATTGCGCGCATGAAAAAACTTATCGGCGCGCTATTTTGCGCACTTTTGCTTGCATTTACGACATCCTGCTCGGCACCAAAAAATAATCCTAAGCAACTAATAAGAGATACCACTTGGGCGCCAATGTTCGTGCTTGGAACTAAAAATGTGAAAATTCCCAACGGAGAAGGAGCGCCCGTATTCCTCCACATCTCCAACGACTACAAGCTGTCGGGCCTATCTGGCGTAAACCGCTTCTTTGGCTCCTGCGCGCTGGAACGCAAAAAACTGCGCCCAAGCGAATGCAAAATTAAGTGCTCCGGCATAGGCGCAACGAAAATGGCCGGGGAATTTTCGGAGTACGAATCTAAATTTTTGCAGGCTTTAAAGGAAGCCGACACGCTAAGGCTTTCGGCAAACCATTTGGAGCTTATGAAGGGAAGAAAGCTCTTAATAGAGCTAAGGAGAATCCCCAACATTGATATGGCAGTTAAATCCGCCAATTAGCGCCTAAAGTGCATATTTGCAGAGCTTCTGCCGCCCGTATTAAAATTCGCCGACGGCCTCGGGCGCGAAACGGGGCTCATTTGAGGTCGCGATTGCGGCGGCCGCGGTCTTTGAAGCTGCGGGCGCGACTGCGAAGGCCTGGGTCTTTGCGTTTGCGGGCGCGACTGAGGCGGACGCGGCGGGCGAGAGCCGCTTTGCAATACCGGACTCATACCCTGCGGTATAGAAGGCCTATTTGGGCGCGGGAACGCCGGGCGAGATGGCAATGGTCGCGGAAGTACAGGCCTTGGAGGGTGCGGGCGCGGAACAATCGGGCGCGGCGGAAGCGGCCGTATGTGAACTATTGGCGGCCTTCTGGGCGGACGGGTAACTATAACTACCGGAGCGGGCAAGGGATATAAAACAGTTCCGAAATCTGTATAGACGTAGCTTGTGTCCCTAATTATGGTGTGAGTTTCGGTAGTGCCGGGTGTGGAAGTATCGTCAAAATCAATATTGTCATCGCCCTCGCCGGGAAAGCTTGACGGCACAAAGACCGAAGGCTTGCGGGCAAAGGCGTTTAGAAATTTTGACATCTTTACCTCGTACAGCTTTCCATTTGCGTAAACCGAGACTAAGGCGGTGGAATCTAGCGTCATTCCCAAAGTCTTGTAGTAGTAGTTTTCCTTCAGAAGCTTTAGCCCCATTAGCGCATATGTGCGCCCCTCCAGAGTGTCGGACTCCGTAAATAGCTTTCTAAAAAACTCAAGGGCATCGCTGTGAGATAGTTTGTAGAGAACCGAGGCCATCGCAAAGGAATTTTCGCTCAAAGTACCGCCTTCGCCTACATCCACCGAACTTATGATATCGGCTTTTTTTAAAACTTCAAAGGCTTCATCCTCCGACATACTCTCGTCTCCTACATGGACGGCATTTAGGGTAACTGAACCCCGCTGCTTGGAATCTTCAGCTAATTCTGCTACGTCATCGCTCTGATTTACGGAAACACCGCTCTGAGCAAACGCAGCCGACGCGCAAATCAAAAATAAAAAGCCGGACAAAATCTTCATAAACGCCTCCTCCCCGCATAGTATTGTAAAGCACGAATATTTTTCAAGCTTTCTTTGTATTTAGAACGCCAACATATGCCAAAAGTTTCGGATTTTAGAAAAATACGTCAATGTCTATGCGCCAATTAGGCAAGGTAATGAGGGGGGCAGACGCTAATAAAACAATGCGCAATATTCAGAATGCAAAAATCTGCAAGCACTCCAAACGCAAGACAACAAATTCACAGCAAGCTCAATCGAGATGCTGGTTCATATTTAGCGAGGGATTTTTATCCTTAGAAATGCAGACCGGACGCGCGGGAACTCCGACGACCGTCGTATGAGGCGCTACATCGTCCAAGACAACGCTGCCTGCGCCTATCTTTGCGCCCTCGCCTATTGTGATATTGCCAATTAACTTCGCACCCGCGCCTATCAGCACGCCCGAGCGCACTTTCGGGTGCCTATCGCCCGTCTCAGAGCCTGTGCCGCCAAGTGTAACTTCGTGGAGAATCGACACATTGTCGTCAACTACGCTTGTCTCGCCAGCCACAAAGCTCGTGGCGTGGTCCAGCAGTATGCCGCCGCCAAACTTTGCCGCCGGATGTATATCAACTCCGAAAATTTCGCTAGCCAAGCTCTGGAAGTAAAGAGCCAAGTGGCGCCTGCCGTCCTGCCACAGTATGTGCGCGACCCTGTAAGTGGAAATCGCCTGAAAGCCCTTGTAGTATAAGATTGGATCTAGATAGCTTAAGCAGGCGGGGTCTCTGTCTTTTATCGCGACTATGTCGTTTACAATATTTTTTTGAGCCTCGAGATCTTTAGAGAGAAGTTCGCATATAATTACGAATACCTCGCTTTCAGGCAAGGCATGGGCGCCGAGCTTGCGGGCAAGGCGCGCGGCTACAGCAGCGTACAGGTTGGGGCGCGACAAAACAACGTCGTTTACGAGCTCCCGCATAGCTTCCTCGCTCTCGGCAATCTCTGCCGCAAGGCTTTTTACGTTTTCCCAAACTAGGGCTTCTGTCTTCTTAAAATCTTCCATCTTTATCCGCGCAATTCTTGATTAGTGTTTGCATTTATACAATTCAAAAAAGCAAATCCCGAAAAAAATGAGGCATTTTTCGCAAAAAAATTCCGAATATTCTTGTTTGACTTATCTTTAAGCTCGTTGTTTTTTAAAAGCTTTTATTGGAGTCTTAAAATGAGTGAAATATCAAAGGCATATTCTCCGACGCAAGTCGAAAACAAGTGGTACAAAAGCTGGATAGAATCGGGCTGCTTTAAGGGAAAGGTTGACGAATCCAAAGAGGCCTATTCGATAGTAATCCCCCCGCCGAATGTGACGGGTGTGCTTACGATGGGGCATGTCTTAAATAACACCATTCAGGACATTCTGATACGCAGGGCGCGCCAGTGCGGAAAATCGGCAGTGTGGATTCCGGGAACCGACCATGCGGGAGTTGCGACGCAAACAAAAGTAGAAAAGGTTTTGAGAGCGGAAGGAACAAGCGCAAGGGAGCTTGGCAGAGACAAATTTTTGGAACGCGCAAAAGATTGGCGCGACAAGCACGGCGGCATAATCATAGAGCAGCTCAAGAAGCTCGGCGCCTCCTGCGACTGGGATAGACTCGTGCACACGCTTGACGACGACTACTCAAAAGCGGTTCTAACGGCATTTGTAAAACTCTACAAAAAGGGCTACATCTACCGCGGCAAGAGAATGGTAAATTGGTGCCCAGTAAACCTCACTGCCCTCAGCGACGAAGAGGTTATCATGAAGCACGAAGTCGGCAAGCTCTACAGAATGAAGTACGAGATTGTCGAAAACCCCGGCACCTATGTTGAAATTTGCACAACCCGCCCCGAAACGATTATGGGCGACACTGCAGTGGCGGTAAATCCCGAGGACGAACGCTACAAGCACTTGATAGGCAAACACTGCTACCGTCCCTTCCCCAGGGCGGAAATTGAGATTATAGGCGACAAGTACGTAGATATGACTTTTGGAACGGGAGTTTTAAAAATCACCCCCGCCCACGACCAAGCCGACTTTGAAATAGGTCAGCGCCACAACTTGCAAGTAATAGACGTCCTAAACCCCGACGCCACGCTAAACGAATTGGCGGGCGAAGAATTCAAGGGGCTAAGCCGCGAAAAGGCGAGAGCTCTTGCCGTAAAGAAGCTCGATGAAATGGGGCTTTTGGTGAAGGTTGAGGATTACGAACACAACGTGGGCTACTCAGAACGCGGTGATGTTCCGATTGAGCCGCGCTTGAGCGACCAGTGGTTCTTGCGCTATCCCAAGGTTGAAGAAGCAAAGAAAGTCGTAGAATCGGGGCTTATAAAGTTCTGGCCCCAGCGCTGGGAAAAAACCTACACGCACTGGCTCGACAATATCCGCGACTGGTGCATCTCTCGCCAAATCTGGTGGGGACACAGGATTCCCGTGTGGTATAAGAAGGGAGTCGAAAACCCCGACATCAACAATCCGGACGAAGTTCACGTTTCGGTCGAAGGGCCGTCGGATCCCGAAAACTGGATGCAGGACGAAGATTCCCTCGACACTTGGGCAAGCTCGTGGCTCTGGCCCTTCGCAACAATGGGCTGGCCCGACAAAGAAAAAATGCGCGAACTTCAAATGGATAAATTCTACCCGACAACCGACCTCGTCACGGGGCCCGACATCATATTCTTCTGGGTCGCGCGAATGATTATGGCGGGGCTGGAATTTCTGC
>URYY01000052.1 GCA_900552245.1 uncultured Opitutales bacterium
GAAACTCTGGACTTTCTGAACCTTCTTGAGCGCCTTAAAAAGCGCATTTGGATAAGGCTTGTAGTATTGCATGGAATAAGCGATTCACTTGAGTATGCAGATAGGCTCGCTGACTTTTTAGATGGCTATTCTTGCGTGGAGCTTGTGGAGCTTTTGCCCTACCACACGCTTGGAATTGAGAAGTGGAAGAACTTGGGACTTAAGTACGAGCTTGGCGATAATTTGGTGCCGGCGAAAGGCGATTTGGACGAATTTGAGGCGCGCCTAAAAAAGCGCGGATTAAAAACCTTGCGAAAGATCTAATTCGCAATGGGTTCTGTAGATTTATTCTAGATAAAACTTGCGCCAGCTTGCCTATGTATTGGCTTGCCAACCGTCGGGTTTGCGCCGGCAGTTATGTAAATTCCTTTGTGGGTGCCGGCCTTTCTTAGTGAGTAAGAAGGCTTATTTTTTTAGCTTTTGCGCAAGGTAATATATAATTCGATTTTTTCCCTAAAATATTTTTTTAATTTTTTTTAAAAAAAGCTTGCAATTAGTTCTAATAATGGAATAGTAGTACCATTATTCTATTAAACGGAGAATAAAAACTTCAAATAGACAAAAACTCTCGGAAGATGGGTTCCAGAATACTCAACATATCAGAGGCTACCGTTATAGCGCTCCACGCCTTAAAGCTGATTGCAGAGGGCGATGGGTGCATTAGCTCCGCCGATATAGCAAGCCGCGCAAATGTATCGAGGGCACATCTTTCAAAGGTTTTAAGAAAGCTTGTAGCTGCCGGCATGCTCTCCGTAAAAAAGGGGCCTGCGGGCGGATTTTTCCTAACAAAGGAGCAGGCGGACGTCTCTTACATGCAAATTTTTGAGCTCTTTGACGGAAAGTGTCTGTCGCATGATTGCGTTTTCCAAAGCGGCCCATGCGGGAGGGGAGATTGCATATTTGGAGATTTTGTTAGAAAGTTAAATTCGGATTTTATCAAATATTTTACCAAAACAAAAATATCAACTAGAAAGAGAAAATAAATATGAAGAAAATAGTATGTCCGGTATGTGGTATGGTCTTTGACGAGGGCAATGTTCCCGATTTTTGCCCCCAGTGCAAGGCACCAAAATCAAAGTTTATCGTAAAGGAAGTCGGAATGGAAACTCCGTCTTGGGCTGACGAGCACAAGATTGGCGTTGCCAAGGGCTTGGACGCTGAGGTTGTCGAAGGATTGCGCGCGCACTTCACAGGCGAATGCACGGAAGTTGGAATGTACCTTGCTATGAGCAGGCAGGCTGACCGCGAGGGCTATCCTGAGGTTGCTGAGGCTTACAAGAGAATCGCCTTTGAAGAGGCAGAGCATGCTGCAAAGTTTGCGGAGCTCTTGGGCGAAGTTGTAGATCCCTGCACCAAGACAAATCTGCAAAAGCGCGTAGAAGCGGAGCGCGGCGCAACCGAAGGCAAGCTTGCAATTGCAAAGCGCGCAAAGGAACTCGGCTACGATGCAATTCATGACACAGTCCATGAAATGTGCAAAGACGAAGCCCGCCACGGTTCGGCTTTCTTGGGCCTCTTAAACCGCTACTTTGCAAAGTAATTTGCTATAAATTTTCTTTTAAGGGTTTATTTGAAGCTCCGCATTTTTGCGGAGCTTTTTTATATTTACATATATGCTACAATGGATATTTGATTCGATACTATAAAGATGCTTTCATTATTTGTAGCTTCATTTTTAATTGCAGCTTTGCACACGGTGGCAAACCCCAGCCACTATTTGCCTTTTGTTGCGCTTGGCAAGGCGAATTCCTGGGGGGCGTTTAGGTCTGCTATGGCGGCGGCTTTTTGCGGTTTGGGGCACATTGTGGGCTTTGCGCTATTTTCCTTTGTAGGAATTATCTTGGGAGAGGGAATTAAGAGGGAGGCTGGAATTTCTGAAAATGGAGAACTTTTGGGGCACGTCGTCTTTTTGTTTTTCGGTTTGTGTTACTGTGCCTACGGTTTGTCATTCGCATTGCGTGCATCGCCAGATAAGTCTAATTGTTCTTGCGGCTGTTGCTTGGATTGCGAGAAGCTAAGGGAGGCCTCAAGAAATCCGCTCAAACTAAAGAGCTTCTGGGTTTTGTTTCTCATATTTTGCGTATCTCCCTGCGATGCGATAGTTCCGCTTGTCTTTTACCCGGCAGTCCAAGAAAATCCGCTATTGGGGCTTTGCGTGGTTGGAGGCGCCTTTTACACCAGCACCATAGTTGCTATGTTTGCCCTAACATTTTTAATATACAAGGGCATTTCCGCATTTAAATTTGAGTCGGAATTTTTTGAGCGCTGGGCGCACTTTATAACGGGTATCGTTATAACTTTAAGCGGTCTTGCGCTATTTTTTATCCATTGATTCTTGTCAAATACCAGCCGCCTAAAGGGCTTGAAGCTCGCAAGCTTGCAATTTGCGCTAAACTTAATAGGCCTTGTAAATCTACAAAGTTATGTTTTCAGAATTTTACTGAATTAAATCTTGCCGCTATTTTCCAAGTTTTAACTCAAAAAATTTGAGGCTTTCAAAGTCAAAAGACATAAATAGGCCGGCGTCAAAGCATTCGGCTGCCGCTATTTTTTTTAGCGCGTATCCCGCCGCCATAACGCCGCTTAAGTGTGCGCTGGGCGGGAAAATAGGAAGCTTTCTTGCAGCCTCTATTCTTGCGCTATCATCTTTTATTATGCTATCTAAATATGTGCTTCCTGCAAGGATTGTCACTTGGGAAACATACGCTTGCGCCGCTGCCAGAACTTCCGGAATCCTGAAATTTTTGCACAAGTCCGACACAGTAAGTCTAGACTTAAATGAGTCCGAAGCATCTATGCAAACGCTCGCCTGTTTCAGAACTTTTAGCGAAGTTTTGTCTCTGCCAAAGTATTGTTCGTAGGCTTCTATTTCAACTTTAGAGTTTAAATTTTTAAGGTTTGCGCGCGCCGTTTTTGACTTTGGCTTTCCGATGTCGCGCTCCCTAAAGATGGTCTGTCTATGCAAATTGCCAAGCGATACTTTGTCTGCGTCAAATATAGAAATCTTGCCGACACCTGCAGCGATTAGAAGCTCAAGCGCTGAACTTGCCACTCCTCCTGCGCCGACAAGCAAAATGTGGGCGTTCTTCAGTCGCTTTTGCCCTATCTTTCCGAACTTTTCTAGTTCTATTTGGCGAGCGTATCTACTTGGCATCTGCTTACCCCCCGGCTACTAGAGACATAATTTCAAGCGTGTCGGCTTCCTTTAAAACTATATCCTTAAACTGCTCGTAATTCATGGCCTTGCCGTTGTATTCGACGAGGCACCTTTGGGGCTTAAGCTTTAATTCAAGCGCAAGGGCTTCTATGGAGTTGCCCTTTGTGGTTTCAAAGTCTCTGCCGTTTACTTTTATTTTAATTTTTTGCATCGCGAAATTCCAAAATTGTTTCGTAGGCTTCTGTGACTCGCCTAAGTTCCGCTTCAAGAGCCTTCATTGCAGATTCTCCCAGACCCTTGTTTTGAAGGACATCGGGGTGAAGCTCCTTGCACTTTTTGCGGTAGGCGCTCTTTACTTCCCTTATGGAGGCGTCAGGCTTTAAACCGAGTGCGGCGTAGGCTTGCGACAAAGTATTTGGGTATTCGCGCTCTTGATAAACTCGCGAATTTGGCTTTCTGTCGGCTTTCTTTGCCCTCAACTCATCGAAGCCGAAATGCCCGATTACAGCGCCAACTACCGCACCCACAGGACCCGCCAGCCTAAAACCTATTAAAGCTCCAAAAATTTTGCCCACCATGTGAATTTTTAATTTACAAATTTCAGTCAAAAGAGGCTTGCGCGAATCTTCAACACTATTTTTTTCTAAGTCTAAACTTTGTAGAGCAAAAGTGTTTTATTCCGTTCGGATAGCGCCAGCCTCTTAAATCCGCGCTTTAATTTTTATTGTCTGCAAGGCTAAGTTAAAGTTCCGATATTTAAATTCCTTAGAGGCTATTAAGACATTTCTCAATTTCCGATGGCAAGCCGCCTACTATCGACTTAATCTACAAAATAAGTTTGCCTCAAGTTAAAAGCCCCTATTCTTTAACTTCGCCTTCCTTGCAAAAAAAATCCGGCCTCAGAGACCGGATTCCGAAATTAAACTTGCAAAATAGACTACTGAGCCAAGCGCTTTTCCTTGACCTTTGTAGCTTCCTTGCCGATTCTGTCGCGCAGATAGTAGAGGCGCGCCTTCATCGGAACAGACTCTCTCTCAACCTCAATCTTTTCGATATTGGGCGAGTTCAGAGGGAATACGCGCTCAACGCCTTCGCCGTAAGATATGCGGCGAACAGTGAATGTTTCGTGAATGCCGCTGCCCTTGCGCGCAATAACAATACCGGCGAAAACCTGAATGCGCTCTTTGTCGCCTTCGCGAACCTTTGTGTGTACGCGCACGCCATCGCCCACTTTGAAATTCGTGACGTTCTCCTTGATCTGCGCCTTAGTTATGTCTTTAAGCAATTCCTGATTCATATTCTTTCCTTACTTCTTTAAAATGTCCGGTCGTCTTTTTTTTGTTCTTTCAAGCTGTTTTGACTTTCGCCAATTCTCTATCTCCTTATGGTTGCCAGACATTAGAACCTCGGGAACTTTCATTCCCCTAAATTCGGCCGGTCTGGTGTATTGTGGAAAAGAGAGAAGATTGCCGTTAAAAGAATCAAAGGTCAAGGAATTTTCTTCGCCCAAGACACCCGGTACATAGCGCGCTACGGCATCGACCAACACCGCTGCGGGCAGAGTTCCGTTTGTCAGAACGTAATCTCCTATCGAGATTTCCCTGTCTATGACTCTCTCTCTTATTCGCTCGCCTATACCCTCGTAGTGCCCGCTTAAGATTATCAGATGCTTGGCCTTTGCAAGCTCAGATGCAATCTTTGGCGTCAAGGGTTCGCCGTCGGGGCACATGTAAATCCGCACGCATTCCTCGCTTTGCAGCGCCTCTATTGCGGAAAACACCGGTTCGGGTTTCATCACCATTCCCGGACCTCCCCCAAAGGGTCTGTCGTCGGTAATCTTGTGTTTGCCCTCAGCCCAATCGCGAATATTGTGTACATTCAGCTCCAAAATTCCCGATTTTTGCGCCCGAGCCAACATGCTCTCTCCCACATATCCTTGGAGCATTGCCGGAAAAAGCGTCAAAAAATCAACTTTCAGAGACGACATACTTTATGTTCTTTTGAATAAAAAACCGCCGAAGGGATTTCCAGCGGTCGTAGAATTTGCAAAGCCCGACTACTAAGCCGAAACCGCTTCCTTCTTGGCGCGCTTAATGAGCGCTTTTACAGTGTCCGTCGGCTGTGCGCCAACGCTCGTCCAATAATCGATGCGTTCGATGTTGAGCTTGTACGGAAGTTCCTTGCCCGCGGCCTTCGGATTGTAATAACCTACGTTTTCAACGAATTTACCGTCGCGCCTTGAGGCCTGTTCGGCAACCACGAGCCTATAGGTAGGAACGTGCTTCGTGCCGCATCTTTGTAATCTGATTCTTAGTGCCATTTTGCTTAGTTATTTCCTAAATTTTTAAAAGGTGAGATGAAATTGTCTGACAATTACTTTGTCAACATTTTTTTTAATTTATTCAAAATCCTTCATTTCCGCAATGGCTTTTGCGTTCAAAGCCTTGTCAATTCTCTTGGCAAGTCCTGTGAGAACGCCGCCGGGGCCGCACTCGTAGTACTGCTCTATGCCGAGCTTTGCGGCATTTCTTACGCACAGCTCCCACTTTACCGGAGAAACAACCTGTTTTACGAGCATTTCTTTTATCTCCTTGGGGTCGCTTACCCTGTTGCCCGTTACATTCGTAAACACCGCAAGTTTGGGTTCTTTAAATTCTATCGTATTTAAGAACTTTTCAAACTCAACTCTCGCGGGCTCCATGAGTCTGCTGTGGTAGGCTCCCGCAACCTTTAGCGGAACTATGAGTTTGAATGCGGCTCTGTCTTTCGCAGCTTGCGTAGCCGCCGCAACCTTGTCGGCCTCGCCCGAAACAACTACTTGCCCGGGGCAATTCAAATTGGCCATATCTATATCAAATTCCTTGCAGAAGGGCTCAACCGTCTCGGGAGTGCCGCCTATAAAGCAGGTCATTGCGCCCTTTGAGCTCTCGCAGGCCTTTTGCATAAGCCTTCCGCGCTCCGCAACTATCTTTAGCCCGTCCTCAAAAGAGTACGTGCCGGCCGCCGCGTGTGCGGTAAGTTCGCCAAGCGAAAGACCCATCGCAGCCTTCAAATCGTCAAGCAGCCCTCTCTTTTTTAAAATGGTCATTACCGCTATCCCGTGCAGGTAAAGCGCCGGTTGGCAAACACTCGTGTTTGTCAACATTTCCATCGGCCCTTCAAAGCAGTACTTTGAAAGCGGCATGTTCAGCGTTTCGTCGGCGCGCTTAAACAGATCGCGCACGTCGCTATCCGAGTCAAACAGGCTCTTTGCCATTCCCACGCTCTGAGCCCCCTGTCCTGAAAACCATAATCCAGTTGTCATGATTGCAATCCTTTCCCTTATAACATTTAAATCAAGCTTTTTTTGCCTCAGTTCTTGTAGTTCTGCCTCTTAAATTCAACTATTCCCTTTACTATATCTTCCGAGAGCTCGCTCAAGCCCCTATCCATCGCCGATATGTAGGCGTCGTAGCCGCCCTGCGCCGGGATTTCGCGCACAAAGAGCTTCGCCTTTTGCGCGACAATTTTTGAGCCTTCGGGCTTTATGAGCTGCCATCTTGCCTTGAAGCTCAAATCCTTACCCACTACGCCTATGCACTCGGCTATTATCACCCTCACCCCGATGCAGTCGGGCTCCGGCGCTACGCCCGGGTAAGCGTAGACATTTTCCGATTTTGCCATCTTTGAAATGTTCGCAGCTATTGTGCGTGTAAAGGCGTCAACCGGAAATTCCGGCAGCCTGTGTATGTCGGAAATTACTATCTCGGAACTGCCCTCCTTTGCCGAAACTATCTGCTGGCGCGACATGTATGCGGGCATTCTAACTTGCGATACGTTTAGCATCACATTTTCCGCCCCTCCTAGCACTTGCGGGTTATCCGCCGATTTTATCAGATAGTACTTCGTCGGATCCTCGCGCGGCGTAAGAAAATCGCCCATGCACCCCGATAGCGGGGCCGCGAGAGCAAGTCCGCAAATTGCCGCAAAAATATTTAGCCTCTTCATAATTACTCCTACTTGTTTTTCGTGGGTTTGCCTATCAAAAGTGAGTTCGGGTTACGCTCTATGTAATCCGCCAGTGCCTTTACAGATATGGCGGCGTCTCCAAAGCTCTTCATGAGAAGCGACAACTCATACCTAAACGGTGAGTTCGGCGAGACTATCGCGTCGAGCTCGTCCAAGACGCCGGCAAACTTGCCCATTGCAAGCGAGGCGTCTTTCGAGACTTGCTTTATAGAGCTGTTCGCATCTTTTATAAATATGTCTCCATCGGATAATAGCTTGTTTAGATTATCGAGCGTCTGCATTATTCTTTCGTCGCCGCTTATCTTCTGCAGATTATCCAAAGTCAAATTTAGCTTCTTATTTATAGCCGCCGCGTCGAGCTGCTCGACCTTGCTGTTTGCGTTTACGATTAGCTTGTTGAGGTTGGCTGCCATCTCCTTAAAATCTATCTCGGCAACTTCTAGAATTGTGTCTTCAACCTTTTTTGCCAAGTCCGCAAGCCCAGATGGGGCAACCGGAATTTCAAGCACGTTTCCACTTCTGTTGTGCAAGACATACTTGTCTCCAGGATTTGCAAAATAATCGAGCTCAACATAGAGCATTCCGGTAACTATGCTCTGATACTCGAGCTTTGCTCTTAGACCGTCGTTTATTTGGCGTATAAATACTACTTCCGAGGTCGTTAACGGGTTGTCGTCAACCTCGGTACTCTTTTTTATCACTTCCAAATCAATCGAAAGATACACCGATATCGACGATTTTGTTGGATCCTTTTTGGACACGTTTATGCGTATATCTTTGACCTTTCCAATCTTTACGCCCTTGTACTTCACGGGGGCTCCTACGTCCAGGCCGTTTATGCTGTCGCGAAAGTAGCAGACTGCCGTCTCGGTTTTAGTAAAAATTTTTGCCGCGCCAAAAACCACTATCGCTATCAGCGCAAGCATAGATGCCCCCACGACAAATATGCCTATGGCAACAGGATTAACTTTCTTGTTCATCTTGAACCTTTCTGTGATATGGGATCAACGCCCCTATTTAAAAACGTTCTTACGTCGGCGTTTGCGCAATTCAAAAGTTCCGAAGGCTTGCCTATGGCTCCCTGAGTGCGCGTTTTATTGTCTAGAAATATTGCGCGATCGGCTATCGTAAATATGCTGGCAAGCTCGTGCGTCACAACTACTATCGTCGCCCCGAGGCTGTCCCGCATTTGCAGGATAAGCTCGTCGAGCCTCCTTGATGAAATCGGGTCAAGCCCGGCGCTGGGCTCGTCAAAAAATAGTATTTCCGGATCTAGGGCTATGGCTCTGGCAAGCCCTGCGCGCTTGCACATGCCACCCGAAATCTCCGCCGGGTAGAAATCTCCAAAACCGCGCAGCCCAACTAGCGCAAGCTTTAGATTTACAAGCTCATCTATGTCGCTTTTGCTAAGTTTTGTAAATTCCGAGAGGGGCAGGGCTATGTTTTCAGCCAATGTCATTGAAGACCACAGCGCCCCTCCCTGATACAGCACTCCGAAAGAGCGCAGCATTTTCTTTTTTTCGTCGGGCCGTGAATTTGTAAAGTCCTTGCCGTCGTAATATATCTCGCCCTTTGCGGGATCCTGCAAACCTATCATATTCCTAAGAAGCGTGCTTTTTCCGCAGCCGCTGCCGCCCATAATTACGAAAACTTCGCCCCTCTTTACGCCGAAATTTAAATCGCGCATCACTACATAGTCGCCGTAGGCTAGGGTGAGGTCTCTGACTTCGATTTTGTATTCCTGCGTCATATTCCAAAAATGTTAAATAGAATTGCAAAAATCGCGTCTGCTACGATTATTAGCGTTATGCTCGTAACCACGCTCGAGGTCGTGCTCATGCCGACGGCTGCGGAACTATTGCCGCAAGTGATGCCCTTCATGCAGCCGACTGTCGCAACTATCACCCCGAAAACCAGGCTCTTGCCCACACCAGTTGCGCACTGAACCAAATCTAGCGAGGCTATCGTGCGGCCCATGTAGGCGTCGTAATTTATGTCAAACATTCCCCAGCCTATCGCAAAGCCTCCCAACATTCCTATGAAGTCCGAAAATATGGTAAGGAGGGGAAACATCAAAATTAGGGCTATCATTCTTGGCAGAACCAAAAATTCAAGCGGCGAGATTCCGAAAGTCTTAAATGCTGCAATTTCCTCGTTTATCTTCATAGAGCCGAGCTCCGCTGCGTAAGAGGCTCCCGTTCTGCCCGCCATGACTATGGCAACCATTACAGCGCCCATCTCTCTTACCATTGCAAGCCCAACGAGATCGGCCACGAATATTTCCGTAGCGTACTTTGCAAGCTGAATGGCGCTTACAAAGGCGAGTATCAAACCTACTAAGAAGCTTATTAGCCCCACTATCGGGAGAGCTTCGGGACCCGCCCTCTGTATTTGTAGCATCAAATCCGAAGTGCTAAAGCGGGCTTTGCGGATAAATAGGCGGCCCGTCGCTATTATCATATCTCCAAAAAATTCGAGCTGATCTTTGAAGCTGCCCACCATATTTATGGTTCTATTGCCCATTTGATAAAACAGCCCGCTTGGCTTCTCTGACTTGTCGGAAGGCTTTCCCGGAACCGCCACAGCAAGCTCCAACAAGCGGCGCGGCCCGTCGGGAAGTCCGCTTAAATCGACGTTTATACCGAGCTCTCTGCACTTGTCGTGCA
Source organism: uncultured Opitutales bacterium (assembly GCA_900552245.1). GTDB lineage: Bacteria > Verrucomicrobiota > Verrucomicrobiia > Opitutales > Intestinicryptomonadaceae > Intestinicryptomonas. The sequence continues at coordinate 9,871 of URYY01000052.1, forward strand.
GGCGAAGAAGAAGGCATATCAAGGCTGAGTCAAAATCCCCCAGCTTGGAGCAGTCGAAACTCAGATTCTTTATATCGCAACTCAGCCCCCTGCTCAACATTGCTATGTTTGTGCGCGCCTTTTCCGCAAGCCAATCGCCCTGGATTTCAACGCAAGCGGAATTCCCCGAGACTCGCAAGTGTGCAGTCGCCTCAATTATGCGCCCCTCTGGCTCTCCTTTCAACAGGTTAAAAAGCATAAACGTCGTTTATTCTTACATATTAAAAAAAAATTTGAAGCTTTTTTTTACTCTGCATATTTCGCCTAATTGAGGAACTTTGGGTTCTATTATTAAAGTAAAAAAGTAGATAAATTCCGGTTTAGCCATAGGTGTTGCCATGCAAACTCTAGTCGGCAAAAAACCTTCAATTTTAGCTTGCAGTCTTAAACGGCTAAATTTCGCCCTCATTTGCAATTTGACTTTTGCCTTTTAAAGTGAAAGGCTCTGCGATTTACGGTTGGTATGGATAGACGCGAACTTACAAAGCGATATGCGCTCTTTTTATTTTCAGTGCTCGTCAATGCTTTCAGCATTGCCTTTATAACTAGGGGTATGTTGGGTTTGTCGCCCATATCCACGGTTCCATATGTCTTGAGCCTAATAGCGCCGCTTACAATGGGGCAGTTTACAATACTTATGAACTTCGTGTTCATATTGCTCGAGGTCATTTTGATGAAGCGTGCCGAGGTTTTTGCCAAAAAATATGAGCTGCTCAGCCAGATTCCGGTCACTATACTATTCGGCAGTTTTATTGATGTTTCGGTCTCAATTTTATGGTGGTTGGAACCGACTTTATTCATAGGGAAGTTCGCGACGCTAATTATGGGGTGTTTCATTTTGGCCTTTGGAATAAGTCTGGCAGTTAAGGCGGATGTCTCGATGGTTACGGGCGAGTACTTAGTGAGGATAATTTCGCGCACGACAAAGTGCGAATTTGGATGGGTCAAATTGGGTTTTGATATAAGCTTGGTTCTTATTTCCACAATTCTTTCCCTGGTCTTTTTATCGTCCTTTGAGGGGGTTGGAATAGGCACTATTGCCGGCGCGCTAATGGTTGGGCCGGTGACGCACTTTCTGGTGCCGCGGCTGAGCTTTTTAGATTCGCTTTTGCATGTCGATAGCTCCGTTGCGATTCCTGAAGCTAAGTCCAGCCTGCCGCTAATAATAACAATAACGCACGAGTTCGGAAGCAGGGGCAGGCAGCTTGGGAAGATGCTTTCAGATAGTTTGGGGATAAAGTGCTACGACAAGAAGTTGATATCTATGGTCGCTGCCGATAGCAAGCTGCCGGAGAAGTTGGTATCGGAGAAGGAGCAGTCAAAGCAGGCGCTTTCTCTCTTAGATTTGGTGCTTTGCGATTACGTAACGCCCTTGGAGGAGTCGCTCTCAAAGGAGGATAGAATATTTGTCTCGCAAAGCCGAGTGATAAGGCGCATCGCGCTAAGAGAGAGCTGCATTATAGTTGGAAGGTGTAGCGATTTTATTTTGAAAGACTGGCCCAAGGATTCAATAATAAGCGTATTTTGCTATACGGATTTAGCAAGTGCCGTAAAGAGAGTAGTGGAGGAATACCACAAACCCAGGGAGGGAGCCGAGGAGGAAGTTTCAAAGGTGAATCGCTACAGGATTAGCCATTACCAGCACTTTACGGGTAGGCGCTGGGGCGATTCCGCAAATTACGCGTTAATGTTAAATACAAGCCAAGTGCCCCTCGCTTTGGCTTGCGAGATAATAAGGCGCATGTATCGCCAGAAGTTTGAGAGTTTGAAGCTTGCCAAGTCGCGCTAGGGCGGCGTAATTTCCAGCCATTTGCCTTTATTTTATATCTCTTATTGCACTTTGGCAAATTGATGCGGGAGTTGTTTATTCTTCGCGGGGCTTGCATATATTATTTGTAGCAGACTTTGTGTGCATCTAGCCTTTGGGGGCTTAATCTTTGCTGGTCAGCTTATATTCCCATACGGTTTTATATTCCAGATTGCTCACCTTGTTTTTGCAATTCTTAATTGCAGATGAAAAGCACATTCATTGTGGAGTTTTGCAGTCGGATTTGTTCTGTGCTTTGGGACGCAAAAAAAAGCCCGCAAGATTAAAAACCTAGCGGGCTTTTCTTCAAATCGGAGCGAGAGGATTCGAACCTCCGACCTCTACGTCCCGAACGTAGCGCTCTACCAGGCTAAGCTACGCTCCGTGAAGATAATTTTGTAATAGTGCTACTTTAGCTTTACAAATTCAAGCTTTTTTTAAAAAAATGATGAATATAAGCTCTAATACTTTTTACTTGAAGAAATTTTGCATATCCAATTAAATCAACCTATATGAAAAAGCTTCTATCCAATTTTATCCTTGCGCTGCTGGCGATTGCGCTTGCGGCGGGTTCTTTGTCAGCCGCTCCCATAAAGATGTCGGGGAGCGACCTAATTGGGGAGAAAATCGAAAAGGAATTGAAGGCCGACGCCTCCGATATAGGGCTTGAGCTGGATATTTCAATGGCGGGTTCTCGCGACGGCTTGGACTTGCTAAAGAAGGATCAGACGGACATTGCGATAGTTGCGATTCCTCGCGGCCAACCCATGCCGGAGGGCTTTACGCTCGTTCCCTACGCTCATCAAATTGCGGCAATAGTTGTAAATGGCGAAAATCCTTTAGAGGAAGTTTCGCTATTGCAGCTAAGGCAAATATTTAGCTCGCAGGGCGAGAAGGTAGACTCCTGGGAGAAGTTTGGTTTAAATACGGCGAATATAGTTCGCAACATATATCCTCTGACAGTTCCCCTCAGCGAGAATCTTGCGCTAGAGCTATTTAAGAACACATGCCTAGACAATGCGAATATATCGGACAATGTCGATGTTCGAAAGTCCTCGGCCGATGTGCTGAACATATTAAAATCGACGACAAATGCAATAGGCATAGTTGGGATAATTCCTCCGGAGGGTGTCAAGGCTTTGGCGGTTTCAGATTCTCTCGACGGGGCTAAGCGGCAGGCATTTAAACCGACGCTAGAGAACATACAAAATGGAGATTACCCAATCGTTTTGCATTTTTACATTGCTTACAAGAAGGACAAGTTAAAGCAGTTGAAGCCTCTTTTGCAGATTCTTTTGAGCGATAGGCTTGCAAAAGTTATAGATGATGGCGGACTTACGGCGGCTCCAAAAAGTTTCAGAAAAAGTTACAGTTTAGAGCTTGACATTCAGAAGTAAATCGGCAGTATTTGGCGCTTTCAAATTTGCTCAAACTTAGTTTGATTTGAATTTGCGGGCGTAGCTCAATTGGCAGAGCGCGACCTTGCCAAGGTCGAGGTTGTGGGTTCGAACCCCATCGCCCGCTCCACTTTAGAATAAGCCTCGGAAGTTATCTTTCGGGGCTTTTATTTTTTTTAAGCGGGCGAAGTTGGGGTGAGAACCACAAGTGGGTTTGACCATTAAAGTTTTGCAAGGCAAAAGCTTTAATGGGAAGCTTTGGCTTTAGCCAAAGACCCCGAGCGCTTGCGCGAGTGGGCGAGACTGCGCGGATTTTTGCGTTTGACAAAAACCAAGCAGCGAGTTCAAGCCTTTTTACCCGCTCCACTTTAGAGGAGCCTTGAAGGTTTTAGCATTCGGGGCTCTTATTTTTTTATCGGGAAGAGTTTGGGTGAGAATCCACAAGTGGGTTTGACCATTAAAGTTGGGTCAACCCCAAAGGTTGTAGAATAGCGTGATATTTTGGGTCAACACCAAAGGTTGTGGAATAGGTTGATTTTTTAGATTTGTCTTTCAT
>URYY01000053.1 GCA_900552245.1 uncultured Opitutales bacterium
CCCTTCATTCTGCCTATGAAATTGTAACCGGGGTTGTCGGCAATCACGCTTAAATCATTCGCCATATCGCGCCCGTGGTCCGGACGGAAAACTAGGGGAATATCGCCGCTTTCCAACTTTTGCGCCTGCAATTCCATTAGCTTTGATACCACTTCCGGCATCGGAACTCCGCCCTCCAAGTGCCCGGCCTCATAGAACGAGCCGTCGGCCTCGACCTTTGTGGAGCGCAAGTGCGCCACAAAGATCTTATCTTTTAGCTCGTCTATCATCTGGGGAATATTGTTCTTTAGGCTAGCGCTCAGAGAGCCTGTGCAAAAGCAGATTCCGTTTGCGGAATTGTTGCAGGAATTTACTATATCCTTGAAATCGTCCACATTGCTTGCAATTCTCGGCAAGCCCAAAACGTCAAAGGGCGGATCGTCGGGGTGTATCGCAAGCTTCTGCCCGAGAGATTCCGCTACGGGCGAGACCTCGCGCAAGAAGTAGGCTAAGTTTTCCTTTAGCTTCTTTTCGTCAATCCCCTCGTACTTTGCAAGCATCTTGCGCAAATCCGACGCGTGAAGCCCAAGCTTGCAGCCGGGGAAAACGTCCATAATAGACGCCTCAAATTTCTCGACTTCAGCAGGGCTTAACTTTTCAAAAAATTCTCTCGCCTTCTTCTTTGTGTCTTCGGCGTAGGTTTTTTCCGCACCCTCGCGCTTCAAAACAAACATATCGAAAGCCGCAAATTGGGCTGCGTCAAAGCGCAGGCAGGTAGAGCCGTCCGGATTTTTAAAGTGAAGATCCGTGCGGATCCAATCGAGGGCTGGCATAAAGTTGTAGATGATAATCTTTATGCCGCATTCGGCGAGATTTCTAAGAGAAATCTTGTAGTTTTCTATTAGCTTTTTAAAGTCCCCGCTCTGAGTCTTAATATCTTCATGCACCGGCAGCGATTCTACGACAGACCACCTCAAGCCGGCATCCTCAATGAGCTTTTGATGAGCCTTAATGGCCTCAACAGGCCAAACTTCGCCGTATGGAATTTCGTGCAGCGACGAATATACGTCTGTCGCACCCGACTGGCGTATGTAGGAAAGCGGAACGTGGTCGCGCTTTCCATACCATCTGAATCCTTCAATAAGTGGCGCTCTTTTCATAAATTAAACTCCGCTAAAGCATGAGAAACCGCCGTCAACGGGTATTACTGCACCGGTCAAAAAGGCCGAGGCGTCGGAACATAGAAAGTGTATCGTTCCGAAAATATCCTGCGCTTCGCCAAATCTGCCAAATGGCGTTTTTGCAATGACCGTCTGACCGCGAGATGTCAGAGAGCCGTCCGGATTTGTAAGCAGGGCTCTGTTTTGTTCGCTAATGAAAAATCCCGGAGCTATTGCGTTTACGCGCACGCCGTCTCCTATTTTCTTTGCAAATTCAACGGCTAGCCAGCGCGTGAAGTTGTCTATTCCGGCCTTTGCGTTTGAGTATCCCAAAACGCGCGTGATAGCTTGACCGGCAGACATTGAAGAAAAGTTTACAATGTTGCCCGTCTTCTGTTGTTCAAACACCTTGCCAAATATTATCGAGGGCAGGACGGACCCTCCCAGATTCAGATCCAAAACGGCCTTCCATTGCTCGAAGTCTATATCGAAAAATGATTGCGTTGGGGCTACTACGGCTCCCGGCATATTGCCGCCGGCCCCGTTTATTAAAACATCTATTCTTCCGTACTTTGCGAGTATATCGTCGTTTGCCTTTTTTAGAGACCCCTCGTCCAATACGTTGCAGACGCAGGCGAGGGCATCGCTGCCGCTATGCTTAGCCTGCTCTATTGCGCGGTCCAATTTTTCGCGGCTTCTGCCCAGAAAGACGACGCTTGCGCCCTGTGTTGCCAGATACTGGGCCGCAGCACCGGCCAAGACTCCGGTAGAGCCCGTTACAACTATGACTTTGTCCTTTATGTCAAACAAGTTTTCCATAATCTTAAGTTGATATAAATTTTCTATTTTTCGTTTGCAAGTTTTTGCGCTTTAAGCGCTAGTCGCGCCGCTTCAAAGGCGTGTTTTTGCGTCATTGCATTTTGCGTGCGATTTAAAATATCTAAGGCGAATTTCCCGAAAAATGGGAAGCCCCTGCCGCGGCAGTCTAACATCTGCATGCCCTCATTGTTATTTATATAGAGAGTTTGAGAAGGGTTCCCCTGCCGCGAAAAATCTATGTATTTTCTCACCTCTATGTAGCCTAGGGTGCCTAGTACAAACACTCGGCCGTCGCCCCATACGGGAAGGCTGTCGGGCGTAAACCAATCCACCCTGCAGTAGCAGGAGGCTCCGGTATTGGTCTCAAGCAGCGCCTCTCCGAAATCTTCGAGCTCGGGAGTTTCGGGGTTTGCAAAATTTGCAGTGCGCGCAAATTTTATATCCGCAGTTTCCGCTCCGGTAAATTCCAAGAACTGCTCAAATTGATGAGAGCCTATATCGCACAAGATTCCGCCGTATTTTTGCTTTTTAAAAAACCAGTCGGGGCGGGCCGCCTTTGATAGCCTGTGCGGAGCGAGAATTAAGACTTGCAAGACCCTGCCTATCTTGCCCTCCTTTATTAGAGAGTTTGCTATTTCTGCCGCCTCGTTATGGACGCGCTCGGCGTAGTAGGGCATCCAGATTTTTCCGGTTTTTTCGACAAGTTTTTCCGCTTCGCAAAGTTGCTCTAGGGTCGTAAAGGGCGGCTTATCTACAAAAAAGTCTCTGCCGCTTTCGAGGGCTAGCTTCCCCATTGCAAACCTGTCGCTCGGAATTGAGGCATTTGCAATCAGTTTTACGGAGCTATCCGCCATTATCTCTTCAAGAGAGTTTGCAACTTTCACATTTGGAAAGCGCCTTAAAAAATCCTCTACTTTTTTCGGGTCGGAATCCCAGACGTATTTGCAGCTTGCGCCTGTTGAAATTAACCCTTGGGTCATCGCAAAGATGTGGCCGTGGTCTAGACCGGCGCTTGCAAAGCAAAGTTCGCCATCATTTAAAACCCTGTCGCTTCCGCCGTCCGGAACGTAATCGTAGCCTGTGGAGTGTTTTGACATTTGTTACCTAAAGGATTTTGCAAAGTCTATTAGGGCGTCGCGGCGCACGTTTTCGCGTGGCTTTGATTTTGCCTGCTTTTCTTCTAGAATCCTCTTGTATGCGGCGTCGTCAAATGGAATTTTAACTTCCGCATTTGTAAAGCTTGAAAGCAGCATCGCATTTACAAGGCAAAGCGACAAATACCCCTGCATCGCCGAGTATTCGCATTTGGCTTTCCCGAGGCAGCTTTGCACGAAGTTATTTAAAACCCCCGCATGCTGTTCGCCCTTACCCTCAAATTCTTCAATTCTTAGCTCCGTCTCCGGAGTCCCGAAGGCGTAGCGCGTGTTCTTTGTAAAATCGGCCATTCCGCCGTCTTTTATTTCGTAAATCTTAAGCTTGTTGTCTTCGGCAACCAAATACATCTTATCGCCGGAAATTTCGAAGCGGTTTGTGCCGGGGTGCTCACCGCTTGAAGTTATGAAAGTTGCCGTCATATCGTCGGGGTAACTCATAAAGCAGGTGACTTCGTCCTCGACTTCTATATCGTGGTACTTGCCGAACTTACACCATGCGCGCAGAGATTCCGGCAATCCCAAAATCCAGGCAAAAGCGTCTATATTGTGTATGGCCTGGTTTATTAAAACGCCTCCGGCCTCGCCCATCCATAGGCCGCGCCAAGGGCTCATATCAAAGTAAATTTGCGGCCTAAACCAGTTTGTCATATTCCATGACACCCTCCTAATTTTTCCAACTTGCCCGCTTTTTACAAGCTCTCTTATTCGCTTGTAAAGCGGCGTTGTTCTCTGATTTAGCATTACGGCGCAAATCTTGCCTACTTTTTTTGAGAGCTTATCCAACTCCAGGGCATCTTGCGTGCAAAGGGCAATGGGCTTTTCGACCAAGACGTGCTTGCCCGCTTCCAATACTTTTTTTGCGAGCTCAAAGTGGGTGAATGAAGGGGTTGCGAGAATTACCGCGTCAACTCCGCCTTTTTCAAGAAGGTCTTCCAACTTATCGAAGAAGGGCAAGTGGGCTATTTTCTCGTTTTCCACTTTGCGAGTATCGCAGACGCAGGTCAGTTCGCAGTCCTTGACCTTGCCCGATGTCAGGTTGTCTATGTGCAAATTCCCTATGGGGCCGAGGCCCAGAAGTCCTATCTTCAACATTCCATTTCCCTCCTGTGAAATTTTTAGTTATATTATCTTAAAGTAATTCTTTGCGTTTTCAAAGCAGATGTCCGACACCATTGCTCCGACCAACTCAATGTCGTTTGGCAAAAGTCCGTTTTCTATATCGTCGCCCAAGATGTCGCAAAGAAGCCTTCTGTAATACTCGTGGCGCGAGTAGGATAAGAATGAGCGTGAGTCTGTTAGCATTCCGACAAATCTGCTCAGAAGCCCCAGTTGCGACAGCGCTTCCGTCTGGCGGCGCATTCCGTCTAGCTGGTCCAAGAACCACCAGCCCGCTCCCAGTTGAATCTTGCCCGGGCACGAGGAGTCTTGGAAGTTGCCTAGCATGGAGGCCAGCATCTCCGTATCTTTGGGGTGCAAATTGTAGAGTATAGTGCGGCCGAGCTTGCCCTTTGAATTTAAAAAGTCAAGATGCCTTGAGAGCGCGTAGGCGTAGTTTGACTCTCCTATTGAATCGAAACCCGTATCGACGCCTATGAGCTTAAACATCTTTGTGTTGTTGTCGCGCATTGGTCCTATGTGGAGCTGCCTTGTCCAGTCGGAATCGCAGTCCATTTCGGCGCACGCTATCAAGACGGCGCTCTTAAACTTTGCAAGTTCCGATTTTGTGGGCTTGCCGCCGCTTGTAACCTTTTTAAATATTGCGTTTAACTCCGCCTCGGTGGCCTCTTCATGCCATACTGTAGCTATGCCGTTGTCGGATAGCCTGCAGCCGTTTTTATGGAAGTAGTCGTGGCGGGCTTTTAGCGCTTCAAGCAACTTTCCGAAACTGTCTATTTTTACTCCGGCCGAATTTCCCAAAGTCTGGACATACTCGGCGTAGGCCTTCGGATTTTCTATCGCATGGGCCTTGTCGGGCCTGAAGGTGGGCAGGATTTTTATTTCAAAGTCCGAATCTGCTATTTGCTTGTGATATTCGAGATTGCTAGCGGGGTCGTCGGTTGTGCACACGGCCCTCACATTGTAGCGGCGCATGCAGGCCTTTGCCGTTAGGCCCCCTTGCAGAATCTCATTTGCCCTGTTCCAAATTTCCTGTGAGGTTTTGGGGCTGAGCAGCAGATCATCTATCCCGAAGTAGCGCGCTAGTTCCAAGTGCGTCCAATGGTAAATAGGGTTACGCAAGAGTTTGGGCATAGTCTCTGCAAATTTTTCAAACTTTTCGCGGTCCGAGGCATCTCCCGTAATGTATTTTTCATCGATTCCGTTTGAGCGCATCGCGCGCCACTTGTAGTGGTCGCCGCCTAAAAATATTTGCGTGACATTGTCCCATTTTTTGTCTTCCGCGACCTCCTGTGGGGATAGGTGACAGTGGAAGTCCAAAATGGGCTTTCCGTCCGCGAAGTTAAAATATAATTCGCGGGCGCTTTTAGTCTTTAATAGAAAATTCTCGTTTATAAATTTTTGCATAATCGCTTTTCTCGGAAAAACTCACACGATTGACTCTCCAAGTCAATCCAAATATGAACTTTCTGGGGATAAAGAGCAGTCTTGTCTTCTAGTAAATCGAGTTTATGTGTGGCAAGCAGACGTAGCGTAATATTCTTCCAACTCCGCTTTTGCGCGTTAGGTTAAATTTGTAGGAACTAAAGTTCAGTTGTATCTTAGGGTGGTAAACTTTGAAAGCTCTGTATTCCACTGTTAGCTCAAATTATAAAAATATATAGTAAAAAAATTGAGATACTTTTGAGGGATTTATGCGCTCAAACGTTTGTGAAAAGGCTAGCAACATACCTCAATTTTTTACTAAAAAGTCTCGACAAGGCCTTTGCAAATCATACTCTTTTATATCCAATTATGAAAGTTACTCAGAAGGACATAGCAAAGAAATTGGGAGTCTCAACTTCCCTAGTTTCGCGCGTATTATCGGGGCGCGCAGAGGAGATAGGGATAAGAAAAGAGCTAATAAAGCAAGTTCAGGAGCTCGCCGAGAAAATGCGCTATGTCCCGAGTTCGGCAGCCCTGTCTTTGAAGGGGAAAAAGAGCTCCACCGTCGGGGTTGTCGTGTATGACTTTAACGATCCATACTTCACAAAGGTAATTTCAAAACTTCAGAGCGTGGCTCTCGAGGAAAATTACTCGATTTTGCTTGTGGGCTTTTTAAATAGGGGGATAACGGAGTCTTCTCTTCGCCCTCTTTACAAACACAGCGTAGACGGCATAATAATAGTCGGCTCATATGGAGATTTGTCGTGGCTAGATAATTTTGACGGCATTCCGGTTGCGCGCATAGGCCACGGCAGCGATGCTCATTTGAAGCTCTGCACTTGCGTAGATGAAAATCTTGCGATGGATTCTATTGCAAGGCATTTGCAAGAGCAGGGTATAAGGCGAGTTGCTTTCGCAAGGCGCAATACGCCCGTTCACGCCGATAGAGAGCTCTCTTTTTTAAACGCCTTTGCAAAGGGGGGCAAATTTACGCTCACTTACGCGCGAAATAGCATAAACGAAAGCTCTGTTCTGGCTGGTATGGAAATCGCCGACAAGCTCTTTCGGGAAGATACGCTGCCAGAAGCTGTAGTTTGCGCTACAGACACCCTAGCAATGGGCGTTGTAAAGCGCTTTTCGGAGCTCGGTTTAAACGTTCCTGACGACATACTTGTGACAGGCTTTGACGATATTGATTCCGCAAGCTTTTTTATGCCAACTATAACTTCATACCACCAGCCCGTTGAAATTATTGCAAGGAAAGCTTTCTACGCCGTTTCAAAGGGAGAGGGACAGGGAAACTTCAACGTGGAGGGAATGTTGGTAATTCGCAAAAGTTCTACTCGTTAAGACTTGATTTAAAGGGCGACTTAGTCTAGTTTCATGAAAATTTTTCAAAGATTGGAATTAAATTCTATGATTAAAGTAAAATCCTCAAACGATTGCAAATACGATATACTTTCGCTGGGCGAAGTCATGTTGCGCCTTGATCCGGGCGATACTAGAACGCGCATTGCCCGCTCTTTTAAAGTTTGGGAGGGCGGCGGCGAATACAATGTCGCAAGGGGCTTGCGCCGCTGCTTTGGTTTGAGGGCGGCTCTTGCGAGCGCCTTTGTTGAAAACGAGGTTGGCTATCTTTTGGAAGACTTTATCTTGCAGGGCGGTGTTGATATGCAGTACGTAAAGTGGTTTGCTTCCGACGGCGTGGGGCGCACTGTCAGAAATCCGCTAAATTTTACAGAGCGCGGCTTTGGCGTTCGCGGTGCCGTAGGTTGCTCGGACAGGGGCAACAGCGCCTGCTCACACCTAAAGGCAGGCGACTTTGATTGGGAAAAGATTTTTGGACAAGACGGAGTTCGCTGGCTGCATACTGGCGGGATTTTTGCGGCTCTTTCAGAGACTGCCCCCGATGTCGTAATAGAAGCTATGAAAACCGCTCGCAAATACGGCACAATCGTATCTTACGATTTGAATTACAGGCCTTCTCTCTGGAAGTCCGTAGGGGGGCACGCAAAGGCTCAGGAAGTCAATAAGGAAATCGCAAAGTACGTCGATGTGATGATAGGAAACGAGGAGGACTTTACGGCGTGCTTGGGCTTTGAAGTCGAAGGCTTGGGCGCGGACGTATCGAATGTTCAGGTGGAGTCTTTCAAGAAGATGATAGCAAACGTAGTTAAGGCCTATCCGAATTTTCAGGCAATAGGAACTACGTTGCGCGAGGTAAAGAGCGCTACTATAAACGATTGGAGCGCAATTTGCTGGCAGGGTGGCAACTTCTACGAATCAAAGAAGCGCCCGAATCTGGAAATATACGACAGAGTAGGCGGCGGCGACAGCTTTGCATCGGGCTTTATCTACGGGCTTATGGAGCTTCAGGACGCTCAGAGCGCGGTAGATTTTGGCGCGGCGCACGGTGCTATTGCCATGACTACTCCCGGCGATACCAGCTCGGCGAGGCTTTCCGAGGTTCGCAAGTTGGCGGGCGGCGGAAATGCTAGGGTTGAACGTTAATTTTTTTTAATTTTAAAAGGCTAGATATGAATATAAGAGAAGTCATAGAGCAAAAGAAGATAATAGCGGTTCTTACGATAGACGATGCCAACGACGCAATTCCGGTTGCCAAGGCCTTGTCTGCTGGGGGCGTGAGCGCGATAGAGCTTACGCTGCGCACGCCCGCTGCGCTTGAATCGATAAGGCGCATAAGGGCTGAAGTTCCCGAGATGCTTGTTGCTGCGGGAACGGTTTTAAAGCCCGAGCAGGTTGACGAAGTTGTGAAGGCGGGGGCTCACTTTGCAGTGTCGCCGGGCATAAATCCGAGGGTCGTAAAGGCGGCTAAGGATGCGGGTTTATTCTTTGGTCCGGGCATAATGACTCCGTCTGAGATTGAGCAGGCTTTGGAGTTTGACTGCACGCTCTTAAAATTTTTCCCGGCTGGTACGACGGGCGGCTTAAAGCACCTAAACGCAATGGCAGCTCCCTACAAGCACTTGGGGGTTAAGTTCATTCCCTTGGGCGGTATAACCTGCGCAAATGTCCGCGAAATTTCGTCGGATAAGCTCATTGCGGCAGTCGGCGGCTCATGGCTTGCAAAGCCCGATGTAATAAAGGCTAAGCAGTTTGATAAAATTACCGAACTTGCGCGCGAGGCAATGGCGGCAATTGCCTAATTAAGCTTGTTTTAAACCCCGCGGCTGCTATGCTTGCGGGGTTTTATTTTTTATGGATAATCCGATTTCATTTTTTTGCGGCAAGGGCGAAATCCCCGTTTCTGAATACGTTCGGGAGTGCCTCTATAATCCTGGCTTTGGCTACTACGCAAAAAAATCGAAACTGCGCGTCGGCGGGCTTGGCGATTTTTACACCTCAAGTTCCGTGAGTCCGGAAGTCTTCGGGAATCTTTTATTGGAGAGCGCAAAGACAATCGCGGGCAAAAACTTTGAAAAGTGCGGAGATTTTAAAATTTATGAAATCGGAGCTGAGCCAAAGGCCGAACTTTTTAAAAATTCGAACGTCATAAGAGTTTTTGACAAATTGGAGATTTCAGGAAATTCCTTTGTCTTTTCAAATGAACTTCTAGACGCTCAGCCCTTCGATAGGTTTGTATTTGATGGCGGTAAAATTTTTAAGACTTTTGTAAAATTTACGGAATGCGGAAAGTGCGAAACCTCACTAAGAGCTTGCGAAGAATTTGAGCGGGATTTTCTGCTTAAAAATTTTTCTGAAATTCGCCCTCCATTTACCCTCGATTTTTCATTCAAGGCGCTTGAACTTTTGAGAGAAATATGCACCCAAAATTGGAGCGGCGTTTTAATATTTGCAGACTACTTTAGGTTAAAGGGAGAGATTTTTGAATTTCCAAAGGGAACCGCCAGAATTTACAAAAAGCACCGCGCAAATGCGGACATCTTTTTAGCACCGTCCGAGTGCGACATAACTTTTAGCCCGACTGTTGAAGTCTTTGCAGGCGAACTAACAGAGCTTGGGCTTAGAGATGTAAAGTTTTCATCTCAGGGGGCATTCTTTATGAATTTTGCCCAGAGCTACATCAGGGAAATTGTAGAGCGCGAAGGCCCGCTAAGCCCAAAGAAGCGCGCGCTTGCCGAGCTTTTGACGCCCGCTAATATGGGCGAGATGTTCAGGGTGTTGAGCGCCGTTAAGTTTTAATTTCAATCACCTTTGAATCGCTTAGCGATACAATTTTAAGCGATATATTTTCGGGGGCAATATCTGTGAGATTTGCCAGTGCGCGGCGGTATCCCTGCAGTTGCTTTTCGTAACGCATTTCAAGCTCTGCTGAATTTTTATCGCTTTTAAAATCTATTATTTCTGCCTTATTGCCGCGGAAGTTTACGCGGTCAAATCGCCCGCTTTGCAGAGAGAAATTTTCAAGCATGTGGAATGGGTATTCAGCCCAGTAATTTTTGCAGGATAGTATTTCCGCTATTTTGCTATTTTCTAAGGCCTTTGACACCATTTTTTGCGCTGCGCTAAATTCTTCGGGGAAATCCGCATATAGGCGTTTAGCCCTATTTGAGGCAAGTTCCACATTCAGGTTTTCGGGATCTAAATTTTCCAAGATAGAGTGGGCGGCAAGCCCAAGTGCAGTTGCACTTTTTGTTTCAAGCGGAATTTCGGGGCAGTCGATTTCTTCCGGCGTAATCTTATCTGGCTTTTTAATTTGGATTTTTTTTGCAGGTTTTAGGTCTTGTTTAGATTCGCCAAATTCATCGGCCCAATGCGCGTCGGAGTCGGGCGTAATAAAAATTTCAGATTGGCTTTCGCACTTGAGAATGTCCTCCAATAAATATGCAAAATTCCTCTTCCCCGAATAGTCTTTTTTTGCGTCCGTTTGGGGGAGAATCATATGTATAGCGCGCTTTGCGCGCGTTAGGGCAACGTAAAATTTGCATAGGCTTTCCCCGGAGCCTTCATTGCGGATTTGCTCCTGAATTTCGCTTAACTTTGCGTCAAATATGCAGATGTCTTTGGGGGGCATCACAAAGGCGCCGATTTGCTTTGATTCAAATATTGACTTCGGGTGATTGCCGCGCGGATTTGACAACTCCGGGAGAATCACAACGTCAAAATCCAAGCCCTTAGACTTGTGTATGGACATCACTTGGACGGTGTCTGAGGGAGCGCCCTCGCGTATCTTAAAGTCGCTTATAAACTTTATAAACAGATCGCAATTTCTCTCGTAACTTGCGTCAAAGGCAGCAGCCGCCTCCAAAAATTGGCGTATGCGCACCTCCGTGAAATCTCCGCTGTCTGAGCTGTTTTTTAGAAGAAATTCCGCAGCGGGCTCCAAGGCCCTTTGGAAGCCAAAGTCTGCCAAGTCGCGGGCGAATTTTGCATAGCTTTCGGGGTTTTCGATAAATTCTTTTAGCGGGGTAAATTTTGCGTAGGCGCTTGCGAAAGTATCGTCGGGATGTGCGAAAGACTCCACAAATGAAAGCAGAGCGGGCACCGCCTGATTGTCTGACGCTATTTTTATTTCAAGCTCGCCAGCAACGCGCAAATTGAAATTGTCGGACTTTGCCCTTGAGCGCAGGTAGTCTATAATTTCTTGCGCCGTGGAATTGCGCTGCACAAGCACTGCAACGCTAAGCGATTTTGCAAGCGGATTTAAATTCTTTAAGTATTCATAAACGGCTTCAGGCGCCTCGTCTTCGCCGCAGAATTGGTAGCTCACTTGGCCGCGTTTATCTCTATTAATTTCAGCCACATCGTGGTTTTGCCAATCCTTTATCCAGCTGCTTGCAATCTTTTGTCCGTATTGGACTGCGATTGCAGCCTCGTCTGAAAACACTGAATTTACAAAGTTAATTACGGCGGGGCAGGAGCGCCACGAGGTTTTTATTTGCGGGTTGTCGCTTATGTTTGACTTAAACTTTTCAAATATTTCATCAAATAGCGAACTGTCGCCGCCGCGCCAAGCGTAGATAGACTGCTTTTTATCGCCCACGTAATAGAAACTCTTGCTCCCTTCTGAGTTCAGTACGGCCTCGCTTATAAGCTCGTCAAAAACCTGCCACTGAATTCTTGAGGTGTCCTGAAATTCGTCGAAGAGCCAGTGGTTAAACTTTGTGTCGAAGCGGTATTCTACGAGTTCCCTTGCGATGTCGTTTTGATTTTTGCAAATCATGTAGGGAATGTCTGCGAATGTCATTTTGCCGCGCGATCTCACTTGCGAGTCGTAGATTGCCTCGTAAATGGCAAGTATTTTAAAGATAGCTTGGGCCGCCAAATGAGCTTTCTTTTTGTGGCTTAAAAGAAGCGCATTTGCAAGGCTATCAATTGCGCTTGATTCCGTCGGTGTCAGAGCGAAAGTTGGAGGGTTTTTCCTCGCTTTAGAGTATTCAAGCTTAAAGCCCAGCGAGCTTTTATTTTTTGCAAAATATTCCGCAAGTTTTAGCGTAGCAGCGTTTGCCTTGGCTATTCCGTCTGCATTTGACTCGCTAAAAAATTTTAATATGGGCTGCTTTGTCTTAAGCTCCTTTTCGTCGGAAATTTTTTCAAATTCGGTCTTTAGTCTTTCCAAATCTTTTTCGTACTGGGCCTCGTCGAATTTAAAATCGGGCTTGGAAAGAAAGATTTTTTTATCACCCCACTTTTGCGGATTTGGAATGTCGAAAAATATCTCTTCTGCTGATTTTACAAAATCTTTGAGCTTTGCGCTTATGGACTTTGAATCTCTGCCAAAATTTGCCTCCTTAAACATTTGCGCAAAGGCGTAGAAAGCCTCTGGGGTTTCCTTCAGAAAATTGAGAGCCGCAAATATCGCCCTGCTTTTAAAAATGCCGGCCGAAAAATCGTCGAGGATTTCTACGCCCTCAAACATACCAAGCTCGTAGGCAAAGTAGCGCGCGTACTTTGAGCAGAATGAGTCTATCGTTTCTAGATTCAACTTGGAGCTGGATTTTGCAAATGTGCGCAGTATCTTGCAAAAATCGTCGCAGTTAAGCGCGCCGAGTTCGGGCGCAAGGGAGTTTAATTGCCCGCTTAGGCCTTCTGCAAATTTGGAATCTATAGAAGCCCTTGCGAGCTTAAACATAGTCTTATCAAAAAACTCGGCGGCGGCTTTTCTTGTAAATGTGAGCGCGCAAATTTCCTCGGGCCCAACACCAGATGCAACAAGTGCTATGTAGCGATTTGTGAGCGCGTAGGTCTTGCCTGAGCCCGCCGAGGCAAGCGTTCTTTCATTTTTAAAAATGCAATTATTTTTACTCATATTCAAGGAAGTCTGATATTGAGTCGGCAAAGTCAAAGTAGGGTGCGAAGTGGCTTTGAAGTTTTGAATTTTCGGCTGGGGTAAATTCGCGCCTCGAAATTTTTTCCGCAATTTCCTCCGCCTTTAAAATGGCGGAATTGCGGATCTCTTCATCTATTTCCCAAAACTGCAAATCCGCGTTAGAGACGGCTTCTGGCAGGGTGAAATACGCGCACGAAACTTTCTTAACTCCGAACTTTCGCGCCACAAATTCGGCGTATAACGGCAGCTGCAAGTCCTTCCAAATTCTCTCGCCTTCACTTTTCTTTGAGGACTTTTTTAAGTGTGCGGATTCGGCTGCGCTAACTCCTGCTCTTTCGTCGATTTTTTCGCCCGTTTTATAGTCTATAATGAGATATTCGCCCAATGCGTTTTTGTCTATTCTGTCAATCCTGCCGCGAATCTTAAATTCGCCTATTTGCAGATTTTCGCAGGGAGTTTCAACATCGAGTATTTCCCAGCCCTGTTGCCTGTGCGCGGATTCTATCTGCGCTGCTTTTTTCAGGCGCTGGCCGAGAAAGTATTTCTGAAATTCTACGGCGGGTGCGGGATTTTTCCCCAATGCCTTTAGAAATTCCGCATCGAGAGCTTCGAGCAAAAACTTTTCAATTTTTTCAGGTTCGCTAAATTTTACTTCGGCAAGCCTTTGAAGCGCTCCGTGAATCAGAGTTCCGCTGTCGCGGGCGTCGGCTTC
>URYY01000054.1 GCA_900552245.1 uncultured Opitutales bacterium
GGATCTTTATGTGCGGTGGCAAGGCGTTTTGTTGATAATGACACCGCCCAGGACATCACACAAAATGTACTTTTCAAGTTTTGGGAAAAACGGGAACTTAAAAGTTATAAATGCCGACGCCGTGGATTTTCCGCGGGCGGGCTTTGATGCAAGCGAGCCATTCAAGGTGGTTGCAAACTTACCTTACGCAATAAGCACGCCTTGGCTTGATAAAATCTTATCGGGCACCCTGCCCTCAATGATGTCGCTTATGTTGCAAAAAGAGGCGGCGCAGCGCTTTTCGGCAGTGAAAAACACTCATGAATTTTCCCCGATTTCCATATTTTTAAATTCCGCATACGATGTTAAAGAATCCCACAAGGTGTCGGCCTCCTGCTTTTATCCGCGCCCTAAGGTGGATTCAATTTTGCTTGCGCTAAAGATAAAGGAAAAGCCCTTTGTGTTTAAGCCCAAGGCAAAGGAGATTATACGAAAGATATTCCTAAAAAGAAGAAAGCAAATAGCATCAATTTTAAAGGATTTAAATGAAGACGGCGCAAAAAAATGGTTGGAGTGCGCCAGCCTGTTTAGCCCCGAGAGCCGCCCCGAAACCATAGCATTAAAATCCTGGCAAGAACTAAACGACTTTATACAGTGATGGCTTTAAAAATTTTAATAGGCTTAGCAATATTATATCTGCTTTTGTGCGCATTCGCATACATATTTGGCGAGCGAATTGCATTCCCCGCCCCCGAGGCGTCATACACGCAAAAATCTCTGCATAAGATAGAATTTATAGACGCAACTAGCGGCAAAATTGCCTGCATTCATCTAAAGAACCCCGGGGCAAAGTACACCGTATTTTACTCTCACGGAAACGGCGAAGACATTGGTGAAATTATGCCCATACTCACAAATTTCTTCAATAGCGGATTCTCCGTATTTGCCTACGACTACTACGGCTATGGTTTAAGCTCCGGAACTTCAAATTTTAAAAATCTCTACGAATGTGCCGACAGCGCGTGGAATTTTCTTACTAAAAAAAAGAAAGTGCCGGAGACGAACATCGCAATATTCGGCTACTCAATGGGCAGCGCACCAAGCTGCTATTTGGCCTCAAAACACAAGGCGCGCGCACTTGTTTTGCTGGGCGGCTTTGCATCGGCCTTCGAGGCGGTATTGCCCGTAAACATACTGCCGTGGGCTCCGTTAAATAACGAGAAACTTATAGCGGACGCAAAGTCACCAATTTTGATAGTTCACGGCAGGCGCGATGCTATAGTCCCATTCAGAAACGGCTTAAAACTATTCAAAAGTGCCACGTCGGACAAGAATTTTATAGAACTAAAGGAATCGGGGCACTTCAATGCCTACGACCTCTACCCAAACATAGTGCCGAAGGCTTTTTTTGACTTTATAAATAATTTAAAATTGGACGATAAATTTGTTGATAAAAAATGAAAAGAGCAGCATTTGTAATATACGATAAATTTGAGGAGCTTGAGGCTGTCGCACCAATAGATATACTGAGGCGCGCCGGAGTAGATGTCAGAATCCTAACGCTTTCAGGTGACCTTGAAACTGTGGGCAGAAGCTCAATTTCCATAAAGGCTGATGCAAAGCTTTGCGATTTTAAAGGCGAAATTTTCGACTGCCTCGCGATATCCGGCGGACCTGGATTTAAGGAGGCGGTAAAATCCGAACTTTTGCTTGAATTTATAAAAGCGCACGCAGAATCCGGCAAAATTCTAGCAGCTATTTGCGCAGCTCCCTTTATTTTGAAGACTGCCGGAGTTTTAGAAGGCAGGCGCTGCACGGCGCACCCGTCGGTGTTTGACAAGATGGGAGAGCTTGCAACCCCAGAAAGCGTTGTATGCGATGGCAAAACAATAACTTCTAACGGCGCGGGAAGTGCCGTTTTATTCGGTTTAAAAATCGTAGAAATGCTGCTATCGCAAGAAGAAGCTAAAAAAGTTTCCGATGCAATTTGTTTTAAGGAATAGTCTATGCTCGACGAAGATGTAGTATTAAAGTTTGCGCGATACACAAACGAGCGCGTGCTGATTATAAACGCATTCCTAATGGCGATTCTGCCTGCTATTTTTAACGGCGGCAATTCCATGATTGCAATGTGCCTCATATTTTCAATAGGCCTAATTGCGCCTATAAATGTGATATCCTATCCGCGCATATGGGTGGATGCTCAGGAGTATGTGCGCCTAAAGTACTTTGTATCGATACTGCCCATTGCGGCACTGTTGTGCCTAACAATATTCAGAGCTTCAACGCCGGCAATTTCAGAGCTTTACATAGAGGGTGAAGCCTTTGATTACATATCAAATTTTGAGGAAATTTCGCTTGCATTTACCGATTCTTTTACAGCCATATGCGCTCTTATTACGCTACTTGCACTCTTTGCGGTAGGCGCTTCGATTTACTTTATAACGCAATCGAGATTCATCATTCAGACTCTAATTTCGCTCTGCTGTGCAGGGGTCGCGATTCTGACATTCTTTGGCGTACTTTCAAGCTTGGCGGATTACTTTGAAGTTCCGGCAGTTTTGGGCTTCTTTACGTCTGAATCTTTCGCAACATTTGACAATGCTGAAGATTGGGCGGCCTTCGCCTTTTTGTGGTCTTGCGCGCTATTTGCCGTAACCATATACACTCCGCAGAGGTTCAGACTTCTAAATATGCTTCAGTCAATAAGAACTCTAATACTGGCAATAGCAACGGCGATAGCCCTATCTGCACTCTATACGGGCTCGCCCATTTTTAAAATTTTCGTATGTATAGAACTTTGCATAGTATTTGCAGTTTACGCATCAAATACTTTCCCGTCCGAGAAAAATTTAAAGATGCACTGGAAAAGCGCAAGAAGTTCCAGAATGCCAAAGCGCCCGTTAAAGGAAGTAATTTTGCCTTTTGCGATGTACTCGATTATTGCAATTGCATTTGCGCTTCTTGCGTTTAAATTTCACGCAAGCTACAGAGCTTTCTGCTCTTCAGACGAGGGAGTTGCGTTGGCTCTGGAGAGGGCAAGCTTAGACCAAGACACAATGGACATAATAAAAGAGCGCCCGCTATATGGCTGGGGCGCCGCCTCTTTTCCAGCCGTTTTTGCACTTAAACAGGGCGACGATGTAAAGATGCAAAAGCTTGAAACTCCAAGTTCAGACTACCTCAGAGCCCGCGCAGAATACGGAGTGTTGGGAATAGCGCTAGTTGCCATTATTCCACTTTTGCTGTGGCTTAAAGTGACATTAAAAAATGGAATTTCAAAAAGCGGAATAATATTTGCAAGCTCCATAGCGCTAATTCTGCTCTACTCTTATTTCTCCACTCCCTTTTTGAGTGTGAGTGTGCTTGCAAGTTTCTGGATAATTTTCTTCTGCTATCTAGCTTGGGAGAAGGCGGAGATAATCTAGCAAATGCTAAAGACGCTAATATGTGTAATGCTTGGCGGAGCTCTTGGAGCTGCCCTAAGGCTTTTGTGCATGTTTGAAAGTCTAAACGCAATGTTAAACATACTTGCCATCAATGCGCTAGGCTCAATTTTGATAGGCTATGCGAGCCTTGCGCTCTCGCACGAGCAAAAGCTTTTAAAGGCTTTCCTCACAAAGGGCGTATGCGGGGGCTTTACCACATTTTCAACATTTGCAATTTTAAGCGCGGGGGAGCTTGCGAAAGGCGGAGCCGCCATCGCCTTGGCTTACGCCATTTTCTCAATATTTCTTTGCATTGCCTCGGTTAGGATTGGCCTATTTCTCGGAGGCATATTAAATTTAGAGAGGAGAATTTTAAGATAATGAATTCTCCATTATTATATTGCGCAGTCGGAGGCGCCCTTGGAGCGGGGCTTAGATTTCTGCTTTCCCTTGCAAATGCAAAGAGTTTTCCGATGGGAACATTTGCGGCAAATCTGCTGGCAACTTTCCTTATGTGCCTTGCGATAAAATCTGCAGACGGGCTGCAGCTAAGTTTCTTTTCAGCGGGCTTTGCGGCCTCACTTTCAACCTTTTCAACCTTTGCCCTTGAAATAGACGAAATGATAAAAAGCCGGCGATTTTACAAAGCTATATTTTATTCGGCCTCATCGGTAGTACTTGGAATAGCCATAGCGCTTATTGCCATATAGATTAATCCGCAAGCTTTGCAAAATCGCTTGCGCAAAGCATTGCAGACTCAAAGTCTCCAATATCGCAAAAGCCCTTTGTCGCGAGCGATTTTAAAAGCTCAGCCAAGAGCCTGTCTCCGCAGCCCGTCGGATACACCGGGCAATTTAAGCGAGGCGGGACAACTTTGTAAAAATTCCCGCAAGAGTAGGCATAAGCCGGATTTCCGCCATCTGTAACTGCAAAAAAATTTGAATTTATCCGCAAAGCTGCCTCCTTAAAGCGAGACTCCAAACTAGCCGAAGCGTCAGTCAGATTTAGCGAATTTGAAATCCCCGCAAATTCGTCTGAATTTACTTTTAAAATCTCGCTCTTTAGGCTCGCCAGATCCGCGAGAGGCTTGGCGTAGGTATCGACAACTAAGCGAAGCGGCTTTGCTGAAAGCAGGCGCTTTAAAAGCTCAAACTTGCACTCGCTCCAATTTGGTATGCTACCGCAAATACTGAGAATATCGCCTGCATCCGCCTCTTTTTCTATAAGCTCAATAGCCGCCTTAAAATCATCATCGCTTAAGTATGCATCGCAACCGAGGAATGTGGACTCTTGCGAGTTTGAAGCATCACGCAAGACAAAACCCTCGCGAGTCTCCGAATTTGTGCGTATTGCTAGAGTCTTAAACTTGTAGTTTGACTTCAAAAACTCAAGGCATCTGTCGCCCACACTTGCGCCCACAAAAATTACGCTTGCGACCTCTAGACCTGAGTTTTCCAAAAATATCGCAACATTTACACCCTTGCCTCCAACGCGGAATCTCGAACGCGAGGCCCTCTGGGTACGCCCCAAATGGGCCTCGTTAAAATACAGGGTTGTCTCGGCTAAGAGATTGCAAGTTAGCGTAAAAATTTTTGGCATATACTACAGGCTCTTTATTGCACTACCCATTACCTCCGCAGCCATATCCAGATACTTTTGCTCGTGCGCCAAGCTCATAAAGCTCACCTCAAAGGCAGACGGAGCAACATATACACCGTGCTCCAAACAATACCTAAAGTACTTTGCGTATAGTTCTGTCGAAGACTTCAAAGCGTCTGCGTAATTCTTAACCTTATTTTCATTAAAGAAAATCGAAAATAGCGACTCCGCCTGCGGAACTTGAATTGCAATTCCCTTTTCCCTTGCAGCCGCCCTCAAAGCCGATGTTATAAACGTGGCCTTTTTCTTTAGCTCATCGTATGGATTGAGCTCCAAAATTAGCTTCAAAGCCGCGCAGCCCGCAGCCATAGCAAGCGGATTTCCGCTCAGAGTTCCGGCTTGATAAACGGGCCCCAGGGGCGACAGGCACTCCATAATCTCCCTCTTGCCCGCGAAGGCTCCAACGGGCAGACCACCGCCTATTATCTTGCCTAGAGCGCACAAATCGGGCGTAACCGAAGTGTATTTCTGGGCGCCGCCTGAGCTGAGCCTAAAGCCGGTTATGACCTCGTCAAAAATTAAGACTGCCCCGTATTTTGTACAAAGTTTGCGAACGCTTTGCAGGAAGTTTTCCTCCGGTATAATTAAGCCTATATTTGCCGGGAATGGTTCCATTATAACGGCTGCAATTTCCTCTCCAAATTTTTCAAAGCAAGTTTCCAAAGCCTCAAAGTCATTGAACGGCAAAACCGTAGTAAGCTTTGCAAAGTCCGCCGGTATGCCGCACGAATCGGGGCTTCCAAAAGTTACCGCACCACTGCCCGCCTTGACTAGCAGACTGTCCACATGTCCGTGATAGCAACCCGAAAATTTTACAATTCTATCTCGCTTTGTGTAGCCTCTGGCAAGCCTTATTGCGCTCATTGTGGATTCTGTTCCGGAGTTTGTCATTCGCACCATTTCAGCGCACGGGACCATCGAGTTTATGAGCTTTGCCATCTCAAGCTCGCGCGGGCAAGGCGTTCCAAAACTAGTGCCATCTCTCAGAGCTTCCGATATTGCCGCTACTATTTTCTTGTGCGAATGTCCAAAGATTGCGGGCCCCCATGAGCAGACGAAGTCGACAAGCTTATCGCCGTCAACCGTCTCAATCTCGCAACCCTCAACCTTCTTTGCAAAGAAGGGCTCGCCGCCAACGCTTCTAAAGGCGCGAACAGGCGAGTTTACTCCGCCGGGGATTAACTTCTTACTCTCGTTAAAAAGCTCTTTAGAATTCATAAGTTTTACTGTCTGTCAAAGCTACTTTTCTACCTATGCCAAATGAAGCCGTAGACACCCTGGGCCCCGGCGGCAACTGCCTGCGCTTGTACTCGCTGCGCTCGAATTTCCTTATCACATCCTCCAGCATTTTTCTGTCAAAGCCCATCTTTTCAATTTCGGAAATGGACTTCTTGCCCTCTATGTAGTTGTACAAAACCGCATCCAAGACGGAGTAGTCCGGGAGCGAATCGCTGTCTTTCTGGTCGAGGCGCAACTCTGCTGACGGAGGCTTTAAGATTGAATTTATCGGGATTATTTCAGAATCGCGATTCACGTACTTGGCTAGTTTGTAGACATCGGTTTTATAAACGTCGCTAATCGGGGCAAATCCGCCGCACGTATCGCCGTAAAGCGTGCAGTATCCAACTGCGCACTCGCTCTTGTTGCCCGTTGCAAGAAGCATTGCTCCAAATTTGTTTGAAATTGCCATAAGAAGTAGACCGCGCGACCTCGACTGTATATTCTCCTCAGTTAAATCGCGCTCCGTGCCGGCGAATACTCCGCTCAGAGCCTCCTCTGCAGAATCTACCAACTTTGCTATAGATATTTTGTCGTACTTAATTCCCAAATTTTTTGCCAAGTCCTCGGCATCCTTAACGCTGTGTGTGCTAGAATACTTTGAGGGAAGCGCAAAGCCTAAGACGTTTTCAGGCCCAAGAGCGTCGGCTGCCAAGGCCGCGACAAAGGCGGAATCTATGCCGCCGCTTAAGCCCAACATAACTCTCTTAAAGCCACTCTTTCTAACGAAGTCTCTAAGCGACATTTTCAGAGACTCATAAAGCTCCGCTATTCTGTCAAATGGCTTTACATGGCAGGGGCTTAGCTTATCCAAATCAACAAGCTCCAAAGACTCCGTAAATTTATCCAGAATCTTGCAATAGTTGCCCGATTTATCCAAGACGCAACTGCCCCCGGTGCACACGAACTCGTCATTGCCGCCGATGAGGTTGCAGTAGGCAAAGGGTGCGTTTACCGTCTTTGCAACTTTCGGCAAAAGCCCGGAGCGCGCACTTTCGTTTTCGGGGCTCCAGAGGCTTGCAGAGGCGTTTACAAAAAGATCTAAATTTTCCCTGGCAAGTGTATCTACCAAGCGCTCGCTCTTGACGTAGCGCGGCGAAGTTGCCTCGTCTAAGGCCCAAATATCCTCACATATGGAAAGGCCGATTTTTGCGCCCTTAAAATTTATTATGCACACGCCGCTTCCAACGTCGAAGTTGCGCGGCTCTTCAAATATTCCATAGTTTGGCAGAAGATGCTTGTCGTAAAATTTTATCTCGCGCTTCGGCTCTATCCAAGCTAGGGAATTGTAGGCGCCTATGGCCTCATTGCTCTTTCTCACACAGCCAACGACCGCCGGAATCTCAATAGTCTCGGCAAGCTTTGCCAAGTAAACTTCATTGCTCTTTATGAAATTCTTTCTTGCGGATTTATCTTTGGGAATGCAACCGCATAGGGCGAGCTCCGGAAACAGTGCAAAGTCCGCCCCCTCGTTTTTAGCCCTGGCGACATAATCGGAAATCTTCCTAAAATTCGACTCAAAATCGCCCGTAGTTGTATTTATCTGCGCTAATGCTATTTTCATGGTTCTACCAAGATGTTTACAAAACGCGACATCTCATTCAAGCGTTAAGTTTTGCCCAAACAAAAAAAACCGCACAAAAGTGCGGTTTTAAATGCTTTGCAAAGTCTGATTCTACTTGTTTTTACTTTCGTAGTAAGCGTTGATTTTTGCCGCTACATCCTTATAGCCAATATCGCTTGAATATATTTCCTTATACTCAATAAAGGCCTTTTCGGGGCTATTCATAAGCTCGTAAGCCCTAGCAAGCTCGTATATTATCTCCTTCTTTGAGTCGTTCATTATGAGGCTCTCGCGCTTGGCAGTCTCTAGCTGATCCACCGCCAAGTCGTATTTCTTACCACCTATGAAGGCTCTGCCCAAGCCGAGTAGAGACTGCAGGCGAACCTTCGGGTTGCGCTGCGAAAGCTGGAATTGCGCTATAGCCTCGTCCAACATTCCATCTTCCAAGAGCAACTGCCCGAGTATGAACCTGTAGTTGAAATCGTTCGGATAGCGCTCCACCATGCGCTTTGCATTTGTAAGGCGGAAAGAGTGCTCTTCGGCCTTCAGTTCGTCGTACTTCTTTGCAAGTTCGGCGTCATTGGGATTTGCATCGAGTTTTGCCTTAATTTCGCTAAGACGGCTATCCATATCAGCCAACACCAAGTCTTGCTCCAATTTTTCAAGAGTTGTATCTGCCTGCCCCAATGGCTGCTGGCGAGCTTTTCTCACGTATTCAAGGGCCTCGCCAAACCTCTTGAGGGCGCGCAAGTGATGCGCCAAGTCGCGATAAATATTGATATTCTGGGGATCCTCTTCGATCTGCTTCTTTTCGCGCTCGACCATGTGGTTGAGGGTATCCTCGTCGTTTGCCAAACGGTTTTCCTGCTCGCGCTGCAAGGTCTCTTCCGAGGACTTGATCTTCTCTTTAAAGTCGCCCTCTTTCTCCCACTTGTCCTTGAGCATAGTCTTAATTACTGAGGCAACGCGCATCATATTTTGAGCTTCCCCGTTAGATGCATCTACCCTCAGAATGGCCTCGCCTACCCTCATTGCGTCGTCGGGCAAAAGAGCCTTTATAAAGGCGTTTCCGAGCGACAGAAGGTTTTTCATATCTTTTGGCTTTGCCTCGGCTATGTCTTGATAGCAGACAACAGCAGTAGTCCAGTAGTCGAATTTCTCGCACTCCTTTGCCATCGTGCCCAAAACCGAAACGTTGTAGGGATTTGTCTTAAGCAGATTTTCCCCCTCTGCCAATATTGCCGCTATATCCTCCTTTTTTTCGAGAGGTTTAACCTTGCCGGCATATACAATCCCGGAGATTGAAGCTGAAATTGAGCTCAAGATATTAGGTTTTCCGGAAATTTTTTTGTACGCTATGTGCAGAAGCCTTCTGACCTCCGCGCAAGCCGGATGTTTTGCCAAAATACTGTTGCACACACCCACTGCGTAATCCGGACTTCCCTTTTCTATCGACGACTGAGCCGCCGTAAATTGTTTCGCAAAACGCGGATCTATCTCCGCCAATGTGACATTGATGCCGCCGTTTTCTATCTGATTTTCGTCTGCCATAAATTAGTTGGTCTATATTGTAAATAAGATTATGTGAAAATATGCAAAGTATGATAAGCCTTATAATCCTCTACTGCAAGTCTATTTCTACATTTTTAAGCAAAAGTTTCATGCAATCTTGGTTGGCTGACGGGCTCTCGCCCTCCACTAAGAGCCTGATTTTATTTTCTGTTCCGGAATAGCGAACCAATACCCTGCCCCTCTTGCCAAGTTTTGACTCGCAAACTGCTATGGCCTTCGACAAATTTTCGGTATCTTTAATCGGCGTTTTTCTAAGGACTTTTACGGCCTTTGATATAGATGGATAAAGCGACACCACTGAAGATATATCCGATATCTTAATCCTCTTTTCAAGAACCGTAGCCAACAGCTTTACGGCGGCCGCAAGACCGTCTCCGCATGGAGAAATATCCATAAATATGTAGTGGCCCGAATTTTCTCCGCCCATAGCGAGGTCGTTTTCCAATATTTTTTGCATAACCAACCTATCGCCAACACCGCTTCTAAAGACCTTTATGCCGTATTGCGCCAAACTTTCGTCCATGCCTATATTGCTTTGAACGGTAGTTGCTATCCCGCTATTCTTAAGTTTTCCGACCTGATTTTCCTCAATGGCAACAAGGCCCATAACGCACTCGCCGGCTATCTTATTGCCGTTTTCATCGCAAACTACGAGTCTGTCGCCATCGCCGTCGTGCGCAAGCCCCACAAAGGCCTTGGATTTTTTGACAAGCTCACACATCATCTCCGGATGTTCGCTTCCGATATTCTCATTTATGTTTCTGCCGTCCGGAGAATTTCCAAGCTCCAACACTTCGGCTCCGTAGTGGCGCAAAACTTCGCTTGAGATTCCGCAAGTAGCGCCGTTTGCCGTGTCTAAAACTATTCTAATGCCGGCAAGGGAATTTTCAGGCAGTATGGACTCCATCTTATCGATATATCTTCTCCGCATATCGACTTTACTTATCTGCGGGACTTCTCCCTCATAAAAGTCTCCGCTATCAAAGATTTGCTCTATCGAATCCTGAGCCTCGTCGCTAATTTTGCGGGCCTTAGAGTCAAAGAACTTTATTCCATTATCGGTGCACGGATTGTGAGATGCGGTAATCATAACGCCCAAGTCCGCCTTCATTTGCAGAGTTCCAAATGCCAAGGCAGGCGTTGGAATGCAAGTAAAATCAAAAATTTCGCAGCCGCACGCCCCCCTGCAAAAAGCCCTCTTTAGAGATTCCGATGAAAACCTAGGGTCTCCTGCAATTGCTATTTTTGGGCACTTCAAGCCTGCTATGCGCCTAAGGTAAGTCGATGCGGCGCGCCCCAAGCGCTCAAAGAAAATTTCATTTATAAATTCACCCTTGTATTCTCCGCGAATACCGTCTGTTCCAAAGTATTTCATAAGTCTAAGGCAAAGGTGGGAGGAAAACTCGGGCTTGTCAAGGTTAAGCGCAAACAAATAGAGCATCTAATTTGACCAAAGTCCTCACGGCAATCTCAGTATAAAGTCCAATAAAAATTGACAATTGGCCACGCAACTGCAAACCTTTGCCCTGTTTTATTATGAAGATATCTATTTCGGCAGAATTTTTCCCGCCAAAGACGGAGGAGGGGGCTAGGCAAATCCTAAGGGCCGCCAATGCCATGAAGAATTTTAACTTGGACTTCGTCTCCATAACATACGGAGCCGGCGGCTCATCGCGCGAGCGCACAATAGAGTACGGCGAACTCTTGCGCGACATCTTCAACTTTGAAGTTATGCCGCACCTAACTTGCGTGGGCCATTCCGTCGATGAGATTAGGTCCATACTTGGAAGGTTTGTCGAAAAAAAGTTTAATAAGGTAATGGCATTGCGCGGCGATCCCCCCAGAGACCAGCCGAACTTTACACCGCACCCAAACGGGCTAAAATACGCGTGCGAGCTAATAGAAATAATAAAGGAAGAGTTCCCGCAGCTCGACGTAGCTTGCGCAGCCTATCCGGAAAAGCACCCTGAAGCCGAGTCTATGCAAAGCGACATAGCGCATCTAAAAAATAAGACCATCCTGGGCGCCGATTTGCTACTGACGCAACTTTTCTTTGATAACAAATCTTTCTATAACTTTGCCAAAATGTGCAAGCAGGCGGGAATAGATAAGCCCATACACGCGGGCCTTATGCCGGCGCTATCACTTAAGCAAGTCAGGAATTTTTGCGCAATGTGCGGAGCAAAGCTGCCTCCTCAGCTAGAGCGAAAATTATCGGAGGCTAGCTCGGAAGTTCAGCAGAGGAAAGTCGGCATAGAGTGGGCCAAGAACCAAATTTCAGACTTAATGGAAAACGGAGTCGACGGAATACACCTGTATGTGTTAAACAGAGAGGAATCCGCGTTAGAGCTTCTGAGTTTTATAGACTCAAAGCGCTAGAAATTGTACCAAAAAAAGCGGGGCAAAAAGCCCCGCTTTTTTTTGCGCAAATAAACAAACCCAAAACCTAGTTTTTATAGAATCATTTTTCGCCTTCGTAAATGGGCTTAGCCCCGCGCAATATTCTCACAGCCCCTCCACCATTTGCCTTGGCCCAAGAGCGCGTGGACGAACCGTACTTCTTGTTAAATGAGCCGTCCTCATTCTTGGGCAGCATGACTATCATATTCAAAGTCGGCCTCTTAACTCCGCGGCTGTCGTACACCTTCTTAAAAATCGGCTCATACGCCGCCATGAGCGTGCTTAACCTATAAGACTTAAAATTCGGCTTCGGCGCAAAATCCGTCCAGCACTTGTGCTTCATAGCTTCGTAAAATTCGGGTATTTTTAGTCGCACTGCCTCGCCCCAAGGGTCTCTTACAACTCTGAGGGGCAATCCCTTTGCGGCTCTTTGCCTATTTTCCTCATCGACTAGCTGCCTAGCCTTCTCTCTGGCTATATTAAAGTACTTTTCCTTTTCCTCCTTCGTATCCAATATGCCGCCGGATTTTTGGAATTTCTCCGCATTTGCCTTGGTCTGCTCTATGTGCTTTTTCTTTTGGGCGTCTGTGTATGCAACGTAAAATTCCTCGGGCTTTGGCCAGTGGGTTGTGAGAAGAAATATGACATCCGCCCCCTGCTCTATCGCAGCCTGATAGCCCAGAAAATACCCGACAACCCAGTGCATCTGCCATACCATCTCCTGATAGTCAAAGTGGCCATTGTAAGGCACGGGATTGTAGCGAAAGCTGTAATCAGGATCCTTTATACCAACGTCATTGGGGGTGCGGTTAAACTGGTTTAGCCATGTTGTGAAGGCGCTTTTATTGGTGTCGCTTGCGGGGACTAAGGAAGTTCTAAATATTTTTATCGCGCAGGGATGATCCTCATACCACCTCTCGGTGTCAAAGCACATCATATTAAATAGAGCAGTTGATGGAAGCCCTCTTACAAGCGTGCTTATTTCATTTCTTACGATGTTGAAGGCATCCAAACCTCCCATAT
>URYY01000055.1 GCA_900552245.1 uncultured Opitutales bacterium
GGCTCGACAGCGACGGATTTTTGTATGTCGATGGCAGGTTATCGCGCTTTTCAAAAATAGGCGGCGAGATGGTTCCGCACGCCACGGTTGAAACTGCTCTGGCAAAGGCGCTCGGGCTCGATAAGAGTGAACTTCCACTGCTTGCGATATCATCTAGGCTAGATGTCGACAAGGGCGAGGCCATAGTGCTTGTAAGTGCTGTAGATTTAGAACTTGCCCGCGTAAAGGAAGCGCTGAGGCAATCCGGGATAAGCAATCTATGGATGCCAAAGTACATCGTCAGAACCGATAAAATACCTCTGCTTGCAAGCGGAAAATTGGATTTAAAGGCGCTTTCAGACTTGGCAAAAGCTTAAATTATTATTTGATTAAAATAGAAAAACCTTTTTAATAAGCGAAGATGAAAAGATTTTTAGTAGTACTTTCTGCAGTTGCCCTCACAAGCTCTTGCGGATTTGCCCAGAGCACCGCGATAGCCGACATACAGCAGGACTTTGCACTCATAAAGCGCGAAGTTGCCCAGTTGCGCCTTGAGGTGGAACAGCTCAGGGCCGAAAACGAGAGGCTTGCGCAGCAGATAAAGCAGGCGCAAGGCTCGGAGTCGGCAGCCCAGTTGGCGGCCACTCTCAGGAGCGAATTTAACTCGCGCGACGAAGCCGTAAAGCGCGACATACTAAACCAGGTGAAGCGCGAACTTGAAGAGTTGACGGGGCAGACAAACATATCGCTTGAAAAAATAACAAGAGCCATAAACGCCCGCCCTGCAGCGTCTCCACAGCAGACATTTTCAAAAGACTACCCACCGACGGGGGTAAATCATGTCGTCGTAAGCGGCGATACGCTGAGTGCCATAGCGCGCAAGTACGGCTCCAGAGTCAAATGGATTCAGGATGCAAACGAAATTGCCGATCCCTCGAGAGGTCTGCAAGTTGGTATGACAATCTTTGTTCCGAAAGAATAGAACCATGGCAAGTGCGCACAAATCTTTAGGCAGAGGACTTGGCTCTATAATTTCAGGAGGCGTAAAGAAGCCGGATGCACCTAAGCAAAAGGCGCAGGTTTCCACAAAAGAGCAGAAACCCCAACAGGCAAAGCCCGCTGAATTACAGACGCAAAACGGACTCTTTAGCGAAATTCTCATAGATAAAATTTCCTTTAGCCCCTACCAGGTTAGAAAGGAATTTTCCGAAGAGCAAATATCGCAACTGGCGGATTCGATAGCCTCCGAGGGGCTCATGCAGCCCATAGTTGTCCGCAAGCTGCCCGACGGCTTTGAGCTCATAGCCGGAGAGCGCCGCCTGCGCGCATGCAAAAAGCTGGGGCTAAAGCGCATAGCGGCATTTGTTCAAAATGCAAGCGACGCCTCGAGCGCCGTAAAGGGGCTCATAGAGAACTTGCAGCGAACAGACTTAAACCCGATGGAAGAGGCCCAAGGTATAGCAAGCTTAATTGCGAATTTTAAGCTCACTCAAGAAGCCGCCGCCCAAAGGTTGGGCAAGCCGCGCTCAAGCATTGCAAATTCGCTGAGGTTGCTTTCGCTGCCAAAGGAGATTCAGGGCTTTATATCAAAGGGCTTAATATCGCAAGGGCACGCAAAGGTTTTGATGTCTATAGACGACGCCGCCCACCAGCTAATCTTGGCTAGGAAAATAATAGAGGCAGGCCTCAATGTCCGCAATACTGAAGACGCCGTAAGGCGAATGAAAAACGAGCGCGACAGGCTGACTCCCGGAACTCCTCGTGCCAGCGCCGCCCAGGATGCCGTGGTAAGAGATATTCAAAATAAAATTGCGGGCAAACTAAACGCAAAGGTGGAACTGCGCCACGCGCCGAAGCACGGCAAGATAATAATCGATTACTTTGGCAATGAAGATTTGCAGAGAATACTGGAAGTTTTAGGAGTTGAGATCTAAAAATGTTTGGGCGCGCAATAAAATCCACAATCCTTTGCCTTGCGCTAATGGGTGCAAGCGAGGCTTTCTGCGCGCCCTTAAATAACGACTTTACAAAGGCAAACAAGAGCACAAACGAGCTTAAGGACAAGCCACAATCTCACCTTCAGGACGACAAATATAGGGAAGAGAACAAGGAATTTAAAGCCGCTGAATACGTTCCGCCCCCCGATAGGCACGATTTGAAGGGCAGGCAGTACCGCGGAAGCGACAGCGCAGTGGCCTCGCAACTCGAGCGGAAGCGCTATGACTTCGACAAGAATTACACCCCTCCGCAGCTAAATATTTTTGACGAAAACTTCCACGACAAAGATAAGCAAGCCAGGATTGAGAAAAACTCCCTCAACAAGGATTACGCGGGGACTATAGATTTTGACAAGCGAAACCCCAACGATGCCTACATGAAGGAGTTTCTAGCCCACACCCAAGAGAAATCGATGCAGGAGATAAATAAATACGTATTTCGCTCTTCGCACTCTTCGGATCCCGGCGTAAAATCTTTTGAGGCGGGTTCGCAATTGCACTCCGACAAAGAAGATTCCTCAGAGCTTGTGGATTTCTTATTCGGCACAAAGAGGGTTTCAAGAAGCCCAATAAATTTTAAGAAGAATAAGTCTGTCGGAACTGTTTCTACGGCCAATGTGGCAGAGGCGCCAAGCAGTGCAAGCCAGGGGCAAAATGCGCCTGCGCGCCTCGCGCCAAATGTGAGAATCCTGCCTCCCGTAGTAAATGGCCAGCGCAATGTTTCCAATAACAGGCCTCAGGAGCGAAAAGTTAAAGTTGCGGAAAAGGAAGTGGATATGGGCAGCACAAACCTCTTTGCACCGCGCGCGCAAGGAATGAGCACGGGCAAGTACAAGATAAAGGTTGAAGTTTCCAACCCGCAGTAGGGCTTTGTAGTTGACCTTGAAAGCGGGCTTTATAAGCTCGCTTGCGCTTATGAAGAAAATTCCGCTACTTGCGCTTATGTTGTCGCTTTCAAATTTTGCTTTTGCCGCATCTGCGGTAGATTACGTAAACCCCTATGTCGGAAATATTAGCCATGTGCTAAAGCCCACATACCCGACGGTTCAACTGCCGAATTCTATCTTGCGAGTTTTTCCGCGCAGGGCGGATTTTTCGGACCTGCAGGTGGAGGGTTTGCCGCTAATGGTTTGGGGGCACAGGAATCAGGGAGCCTCAGGCCTTGAAATCACAGTAAAAGGCAATTTTGATTTCTCCGAAACGCTGTATCCAAAGAAGTATTTCTACGATAGGGAGGAAATCACGCCCTACTCTATGAGGACTTTTTTGGAGGGCGAAGACGTGTCGGTTGAATTTGCCCCAAGCTTTAAGAGCGCAATTTACAAATTTGACTTTTCAGAATCGCCCAAGGCAATCCGCACCATAAGGCTTTGGACAAACGCCCACAGCGCGTCGGCGGACGGAAATATACTAAACCTTGTGGAAGCCCTGCCGCGCGGAGCAAAGATGTACATTGCCATGCGCTTTGATAAAGAGCCGATTGAAGTGAAGGTTTCTCCAGATAAAAAATCGCTAGCCGCAAGTTTTAGCGCCTCGGAAAATTCGCTTAGTGCAAAGTACGGAGTCTCGTTTATAAGCGCGCAAAAGGCCCTCGAAAATCTCGAAAGGGAGATACCCGATTTTGACCTGCAAAAACTCGAAAAACAGGGGCGCGAACTCTGGAATGAAAAGCTATCAAAAATAAAAGTGGAGGGCTCTGAGCGCGACAAGGAGTTGTTCTACACAAGCCTGTGGCGCAACTTTGAGCGAATGGTCGATTTCAGCGAATACGGCCAGTACTACAACCCCTTTGACGGCAAGGTACACGAATCCGACGCCCCGTTCTACGCCGACGACTGGATTTGGGATACGCACTTAACAAGCCACCCTCTGAGAATCCTAATAGATCCGGAAGTCGAGGCAAACATGCTAAATTCCTACATTGCAATGGCTGAGGCTTCAAAGGAAAAGTGGCTGCCGACATTCCCGCAAATTTGGGGCGATTCCCACGCTATGAACGGAAACCACGTTATTCCCTCATTTTTAGACGCTCAGAAAAAGAATTTGCCCGGAGTAGATTACGCGGCGGCCTACAAGCTCGCCTTAAATACACTGGAAACCGAAACCATAACGCCTTGGTGCCGCGCGCCAAGCAATGAGTTGGATGAGTTTTACGAAAAAAACGGCTACTTTCCAGCCCTCAGAGAGGGCGAGCGCGAGACTGTGGCAGACGTAAATAAATTTGAAAAGCGCCAGTCGGTGGCCGTTACGCTCGGGGCCTCCTACGACGATTGGGCGCTGTCGGAGCTTGCCAAGCTAAATGGCGATGATAAAAACTACCAAAAGTATTCAGCCCGCGCAAAAAATTACAAAAACCTGTGGAATCCCGACACGCAATTTTTCCACCCCAAAGATATGGCGGGCAAATTCATAGAGCCCTTTGATTACCGCTTTGCGGGTGGCTTGGGCTTTAGAAATTACTATGACGAAAATAACGCCTACACATACAGGTGGTATCTGGCCTTTGACGCAGAGGGCTTGATTGAACTCATGGGCGGCAATGAAAACTTTACGCGGAACTTAGAAGAGCTGTTTGTAACTCCGCTCGGAACCTCGCGCACGGCTTTCTACGCAAACCATGGCCCAGACCAGACGGGCAACATAGGTCAGTTTGCCATGGGTAACGAACCCTCTTTTCACATTCCCTATTTATTTAATAGGGCTGGCAAGGCTTGGAAAACGCAAAAATTCACGCGCCTAGTCTGCGACATGTGGTTTAAGAACAACTTGCTCGGAATACCCGGAGATGAGGACGGCGGGGCAATGAGCGGTTTTGTTGTATTTACAATGCTTGGCATCTACCCCACTGTTCCCGGAAATCCTGAATACGATTTGACAGGGCCTTATTTTGAGGAAAGTTGCATAGACTTAGGCGGCGGCAAGACGTTTAAAATAGTTGCAACAAACGCCGGCCCAAAGAATAAGTACATACATTCTGCAAAGCTAAACGGAAAACCCTTTGAGAGTTCTAAAATATCCCATTCCGACATCTCGGCGGGGGGAATTTTGGAGTTGGAAATGTCAGACAAGCCGAATAAAAATTGGCCATCTGCAAAGTAAATTGCAAAGCTCGCGGGCTTGACAAAACCAGCGTTTTTTTTAAAGAAAAGGCCTATGAATTTTGAGACTCCAAAGACAGTTCTGTTCGACTTGGACGGCACGCTCGCCGACAATTACGACGCCATAACAAAGACGGCCGGCTACGCCCTCGAAAAGCTAAATCTAAAGCCGCCGACGAGAGAGCAGATAAAAGCCGCTGTCGGAGGCTCAATTATGCTTACAATGCAGCGCCTAATTGGCGAAAAACTTGCCGAAACTGCGGCAAAAATCTACGCCGAAAAGGCGGACGATTACGCGACATTCGGGCTAAAGGCAATGCCCGGAGCCCGCGAGCTTTTAGAGAGGCTAAGAGATATGGGTGTGCGTGCCGCCTGCTTTACAAACAAGGACGAAAACGTTGCAAAAAAAGTCCTAAGCTACCTAAAGCTGGACGGGCTATTAGAAGCTGTAATAGGCACGAGCCTAAAGGGACCGCGCAAGCCCATGCCGGAATTTACGCTGGCAGCCTTGGAAAAATTAAACACAAAGCCTTGCGATGCGCTTATAATAGGCGACTCAAAGTTCGACTATCTTGCGGCGAAAAACTGCTCAATTAGAGCCATACTTGTCGCAACCGGCAACGACTCAGTAAAAGACTTGGAGGCGAATTGCCCCGATGCCTTTGCAATCTGCCAAAATATGGATCAAATCAGGCGAGAATTCTTCGCCCAATAGGTCAATTACTTTGCCGCGTTAATGAGAGCCTCAAAGAGTTGCGCTCTAAGTTCCGAGTGCAGCTTAAAAAACGCGTCGCTATCGTCGCCCGCCGAGGCTTTCGCGGCGTATTTTTGAAGTTTGGCAGAATCAAAGCCCCCGATGGAGCGAGCGCTCTTTTGCAAGTTTAGCTCGAACTCTTTTGTGGCGGACTGGGCGTAGCTAAAGGAAACTAGCGAGACTATGTAATTTAAACTCTCCAATACAAAGCGAAGCGGAAGCTCGCTATCGCTCTTTGCAAAAGCCATAGCCTCGGGTTTTTTAACAAAGGGCAACTCCCCCAAAATTCGCCTGAAAATATTTGGAGACTTTGCGCAAATTTCCTCCTCCGACACCTTGAAATCGGCCGACTTTAAGCGTATGCCTGAATACTTAAAGCGCTTTAGAATATCAATCTTAAAGAAGCGCGCCAAGTTTGAAATGTCGCGGGCAAGTTCCGACTTAAGTTCGCCGGCCTCTTCCGGGCTTAGCGAAAAGTGCTTCAAGCGCAAGTGCGAGCGCTTTTGCATTATATCGCGCAAAGAATTTAGAATTTCGTTTGCGGCGCAGTCTATATTGCTCTGCCAAAGCTTGTCGCGATTCTGCCTCAAGGCGCGCAGAGTTTCGCAAAGTTCGCCCCTCTTGCGCAGCGCGGGGCTTTGGCATATTTGCTCAAATAGCTTTGCGCAATCGCTAAAGCGCGACTTAAACGCATCGAAGTCAAAGCAGTCTATTCCGCGCGACGCAAAAGCCTCGCGCCACTCCGGAAGAAAAGACGGGTCTGTGCGGTTTAAAACGCCTATTAGAGCCGTGCGCGACGAAAGGCTTGTAAAGATATCCAAGAGGCACTGTTGGGTGTGGCCAAAGTAATTGTCGGCATTTACAACGAGCATGCAAATGTCGGCCTCCGAGAGAGCCTTCATAATTTCGACATCGTGGGCGTAGCGCGGGTCTTTAAAATCCTCGGCAAAGGCCTGTGCCGGATTGCGCCCGCAGCGCGAGTACTCCTCAAACTCCTCCAGAACGGCCTCGGGATGCTGAAGGCCGGGAGTGTCTATTATTTCTATATTTTTATCGCCAAGGTTTATCTGGCGGGGCTGCATTCGCTTTGTCTCGCCCGGTATGGGCGACACCGCCACTTCATCGTCGCCCAAGAAGTTCGCAAATATGCTGCTCTTGCCGTCGTTTGGGCGGCCCACTATTACCAATCTGTGCATCTTAGACATTGCTAAAACAGTTTTATATTTCTGCTTGAAATTGAATTTACCTTGCGCTCCCACCAAGACTTGTCGAGCGGCAGCGGCGGCAGAAACTTTGAATCCGCCCGCGACAGCTTTCCCAAGAGATGCACGCTTATAAATTTGTCGGGATAGCGGTTTACTAGGTTTTCTATATTCTCAAAAACCTCCTCGTTGTAATCGTCGGCAAGGTAGATAAAGGCTATGTTCTTTTTGTCTTCAATCTTGCTCGCAACATCGCTGCCGAAGAGTTCGCGCCCAAATGAATACTCGACTATATCCGCCGACGCCACCGACAGAGACTCCTTTACGCTCTTTAAGATAGATTCGCTCCATGGGCGCATATCGAGGCGCAACAAGACGGCGGTCTGGTTTGCAATCTTATCGAAACTTGAGGCCGCACTTGAGTTTGAGTCGAGGCTCGAATAGCGCATTCTCCTTAATATCTCGCTAATTTTTCTATCGTTTTTAATCCTGTAAGGGCCGAAGCTGCGCGCGATTCTAAGCTTTAAGAAAAGCAGCACGCAAAGGCGCACAAAGACTCCGTAAAAGAGGCAAGAGAGTATGAAAAACACAGCCCAAGTCTCATAGCGCGGCGAACTTTCTGCGACAGGCTCCTTAGAGTTTGCGCCTGGCTCGGATTTTATGAGAGAATCCTCAACCTGTTTTAGACTTGGATACCCAAGCTCCGCACCTGCAAAAATCGCCCAGGGCAGCGAGATAATCCGCGAGGCCTTGTAGACGGACGAAGGCGTTACATAATTTGGCAAAGTAGTTCGCCAACCGTACTGGTACTCGTTAAACATAGGCTTAAATACCTGCGTAAACAATATTCCGCAAGTCACGCCCAAGCCCAAATATTGCGCCGCAATCGCCCCCTTTAGAAGTATCCACTTTTTATTTGTGGAATACAGAGCCATTATGCCGCCCGAGAATTTGAAAAATTTCTTAAGTATGCCCGAAACCAAGTAATCTATGCAAAGCCCCAAACTTGGCGCTAAGAATACCGCACTTAAAAAGAGCGCAAAGGGAACGAATACGCATGTGAAAAAGAAGTAGCTTACGTTTATAAGCTCACCATTATTTGCGCTTATAAAAAAGGCGTTTGCAAGCGGAGCTCCTATAAATATAGCGCCCGCCAAGAACAAGGCAGCCGACGTCAACTTAAAGACCAACTCCGCCGCCGCTCCCGCGCAGTGCCCGCCCCTGAGCTTTCGCATCTGTTCAATCCAATGTTTAAGGAGGGAAATTTCGCTCGCCTTATCTTTGGGCTCGGCGCTTGCATATATGCGAAAGTCGCGCGACTCCTTAAAAGCTTCCGACTCGGACTCGTCGCTCTTTATAAAAATTTCAAGGTCTATTATATCCTCGGAACTCAGGCGCTTCATGGCAAAAATCTTCTTTTATTCTCTTTTGGCTAAAATCTATCACTTGCGCTGAAATTAGCAATGTTATACTTAGAAAGTGTAGAAATTTGCAATTTGACTCTCAAAATATGCCCCTTATGCGCAGTAACACCTGCATTCAAAGAATAAAAAAGCGGCACAGATTAAGTGCCGCTAAAAATAAGTTCAAAAATAGCAAAGGCGCGCAAAGTGCTAAATTAGAATTTCGCGCGGATTTGAAGGGCCGTTGTCGGGGCCGACTATACCCTTTTCCTCAAGCTCGTCCATGAGAGCCGCCGCCCTCGGATAGCCGATTTTTAGCTTTCTTTGTATTAGAGAAATACTTGCCCTCTTATTCTCCTTAATAATCTTGATAGCCTGTGGAGCCAGCGAATCGTTCCACTCGCTATCGTCGCCAAAGCCGCCGTCCTCGCCGGCCGCATCGAGCTGCTGCTGAATATCGTCTTCAAATTCAGGCTCGCCGTTTACCTTTATTGCCTCAACTATGTTGTTTATTTCATCGTCCGACAAAAACGCACCCTGAGCGCGTATCAAATCCGACGAGCCCGGCGGTATAAACAGCATATCGCCCATGCCGATTAGAGTTTCAGCGCCCTTGTTGTCGAGTATGGTGCGGCTATCTATGTAAGAGGCCACCTTAAAGCCTATGCGCGTCGGCAAATTAGCCTTGATAAGCCCCGTAATGACGTCCGTAGAGGGGCGCTGGGTTGCCACAATTAAGTGTATGCCAGCCGCGCGCCCCAACTGCGCAAGCCTTGCAATCCCCGATTCCACTTCCTTGCCCGCAACCATCATAAGGTCGGCAAGCTCGTCTATTATGCAGACGATGTAGGGCATCTTAGACTTTGGAATCTCCAAATCCGCAGATTCCGCCTTGGGCTCGTCCGAAAAGCTCATTGCACGCTCTTCGGGCGTCATGAGGGCGTCGAGCTCCGCGGCCTTTTCCTGCTCCGCCTTGTCCTTTAAAATTTTTGCGTTGCAGCCAGATATGTTTCTTACGCCCATTTTCTGAAAGAGCGCAAAGCGGCGCATCATCTCCTTTATAAGCCAAGCCAGAGCGGCAGGCACTTTGCGAGGATCAGTCACAACCGGAACCAACTGGTGCGGCAGCGAATTGTAAACCTGAAGCTCGACCATCTTGGGGTCAACCATTATCATTCGCAAATCCTCCGGCGTGCAGCGGTACAAGAGAGAGGCTATTATCGTATTTATGCAGACGCTCTTTCCGCTTCCCGTAGAACCTGCTATTAGCGCGTGAGGCATCTTTGCGAGGTCCAATATCACCGGTTTGCCCGTCAAGTCCTTGCCCAAGACCACGGGGATATCTCCCTTTGCCTCATTCCAAGCCTTAGATTCCAAAATCTCGCGCATGCTCACATTTTGGCGAACTTTGTTTGGAACCTCTATACCTACCGTTCCCTTGCCGGTAATGGTAACGCGCACTTTCATCACCTTAAGCCCCAAAGCCAAATCCTCTTCAAGGGCTGCAATCTTATTTATGCGCACTCCCTCGTTCGGGTGAACTTCGTAGCGCGTGACAACCGGACCCGCAAAGGCCTCGGCGGGAGTTACACCTATCTTAAAGGTCTTTAGAGTTGCAATAATTTGATCCATTCGCGCATCGTAGTCCTCTGGGACAAAGTCGTCGGCGCGCTTTGGAGGGTTTAGAAGCTCAACGCTCGGGAACACGTAGTTGCCCTTCGTCTTTCTCTGCTTTGGCGCTACATACTCCTCCGTCTCAACAGTGGAAACCTTGAGCTTTGTGTGCGGCTCAAGAGCCTGCTCCGGCAAAGGCTCGCTTTCCGGCTCATTTTCAGGCGCATCTTCGGGTTCTTTATTTAGATCTATATCCTCCAAGAACTCCCCGACCTGGGCCAAAGGCCTGTACACAGACTTGCGAGATAAGTTATCTTGCGCCTCAACTTCCGATTCCGGAATTTCCTCCTTTAAATCCTCAAGCCTTACGTCCGGTGATTCCTCCATGGTAAACTCGCCGTCGCCATCGTAGAAATCTTCCTCTTTATCAGCCTCCTTAACTTGCTCTTCAATAGAAGGTGTATCGTCTGAAATTTCCTCTTTATTCTGCTCGCTCTTCTTCCGCCCTCGCTTGGGCCTCTTTTCCTCACTGCTTGCGGGCTGCTCAATTTTTTCACCATCGGAATTTTTTGAGGACGCGCTAAAGAGCCCAAGAAACTTAAGGCACAAAGCCCCCAAAGCCCTGAAGGCATCTCTAAAGCAAAGGGCAATCTCCCTTATAACCTCCAATGGAGATTCCGCAAAAGATGCAACAAAACAGAACGCGTAGATTATCGAAAGCAAAATAAAACTTCCAAAAAATCTTAGCCCCGGGTGCAAAAAGTCGGCATACAAAAGCGAGCCCAACTTGCCGCCCCAACCCGACGGAAAGTATTCCGAACTTACAATCGCGTCATACTTAAACATCTGAAACATTGCAAATATTGCGGTGAGCGAAATCACGCACGCTATCATTGCCGCAAACCTGCCCCAGCCGATGAGTCTCGCGCGCTTTCTAAAGCACAAAAACGAAAGCATGTAAAGATAGACCAACACCAGTATCAGCCCCAAGCCCACAAGCGATATCGACACTAGGCAGAAGGTCGCCCCCACCCTGCCGCAAACATTTGCCGACGTAGAGTCGGTACTATAGATGAAGTCCTTTAAGAGACTCTCTCTAAAGAATACGTCCTGCCCCGGCGCGTAGTTTGCGAAAGCCGCCGTGAAAACTATCGCTATTAGTAAAAACAATACTCCGAGATATGGGCGCCTCTTGCCCTCGACATCGCCAAGCTTTTCGGCGCGCCTTTCAACATTCTGTTTCTTTGACTTTTTTTCCGAAGCCATATTAAGATTTTTTCAAAAGTTCCCTCGCGTGGGCTATCGCCGACGCCGAATTTCTATCGCCCAACATGCGGGCAAGTTCCGATACCCTCAAATCGCCATCGGGCTCGAGCTCGGCAATTTCCACGCTAGTATCCGTATTTGTCTGTGTCTTTTTAACTAAAAAATGAGAATTTGCCATAGCGGCAACCTGCGGAAGGTGCGTAACGCACAGAACCTGGTGGGCGTTTGCAAGGCTGCTTAACTCGCGCCCAAGCTCTCTGCCAATTTCGCCGCCCACGTTTGCGTCAACTTCGTCAAACACCAAGAGTTCCGTGGAATCAACCTCCGCTAAAATAGCTTTTAAAGACAACATAACCCTCGCTAGTTCTCCGCTTGAGGCAACCTTTGCAAGCGGAAGCTCCGGCTGCCCCGGATTTGCCGAAAACATAAATTCGCAAGAGCTTGCGCAGTAGGCATCAAAGCCCTCGCACATAGTTATTTCCACCTTAAACATGGGCTTTTTAAAGCCGAGCTTCTTTAGAAGTGAAACCACCTTCTTTTCAAGCGCCATTGCAGCGCGCTTTCTGAGCTCAAAAATCTCGCTTTTGAGCGGCGCCATTTTAAGTTCCAAACTTCCAATCTCGCGCTCCGCCAAAGCTATCGCGCTCTTTACATCTCCCTGAAGTTCCAAGCGCCCGAGCATGTCCTTTTTTGCCTCCAAGACGGCCTCCACGCCGCGGCCGTACTTGCGCTGAAGCGTAAGCCAAAGGTCCATCTTCTCGCGAATCTCCGCAGCCTCGCTCTCCGAAAACGAGCATGTATCGGCAAGCGACGAATATTCGGCGGATATGTCGTCAAGCTCTATGCTCAAATTCTTTAGCCGCGACATCAAATCTCCCGATAGCTCGGAAGCCCCGGCAATTTCAGAAGCCGTGCGAACTATCGAAGTCAAAGTGTCTTGCAAACCTCCCTCGCCCGATATCGCCGAATTTATTGCAAGCGACTTTTCCACAAGCGAGCGAGCGTTTTCTATTAGCTTAAACGAGCTTTCAAGCTCCGCTACGGACTCTTCCGTTGGGTTTAGTGCATCTATCGCCCCTACTTGAGTCTTTACAAACTGAATCTCGTCGGGGCTCATCTGCTTTGCTGACTTTAACTCCTCAAGCCGCTTTAAATTTTGGCAATAAGCCCCATAGAGTTCAAAATACTTTGCCTTTACGGAATCCAACTTTGCGTAGGCATCGAGCATGGCGAGCTGATTCTTTGCACTAAAGAGCTTTTGGGGCTCGTTAGTGCCGTGGAAATCCACCCACAGCTCACCCAGTTGGCGCAGTATCGATGCGCTTGCAAGAGCGTTATTTACAAAGCATTTGGAAGTTTTTTGAACTCCTATCTGGCGCTTTAAAAGCAGGGAATTTTCCTCGCACTTTGGAAGCCCGCAAGACTCCAAAAACTCGTCTACTTTTGAAGAATCTTCAAAGCTTAAGAGCGCCTCCACCGAACACGCGTCGCGCCCCCT
This sequence comes from uncultured Opitutales bacterium, assembly GCA_900552245.1. GTDB lineage: Bacteria > Verrucomicrobiota > Verrucomicrobiia > Opitutales > Intestinicryptomonadaceae > Intestinicryptomonas. Next base: position 12,812 of record URYY01000055.1, read on the forward strand.
CTTTACAATTTCCCTGCCCGCGCGCGAGCCGGCAAGAAGGGCAAGCGCCCCCAACAGAACGCTTTTA
>URYY01000056.1 GCA_900552245.1 uncultured Opitutales bacterium
CTAGAAATTGTCGCTGACGACTTTGCTCCGCCGACGGCTCTGGCTTTCAAACTCTGGGCAGACCCGTTCATCGGAAAGCTCGTATTTATACGCGTTTACAGCGGTTGCATAAAGAAGGGTATGACTTTCTATAACCCGCGTTCCCGCAAGACAGAGCGCATCTCGCGCCTCGTTGTTTTGAAGGCGGACCAGCGCACTGATATTGAGGAAGCTTACTCCGGTTCAATATGCGCAATTATCGGTTCTAAGGATTTGATTACGGGCGACACTCTTTGCGATCGCGAACACGAAGTTCGCTTGGAGCCTCCGACATTCCCCGATCCGGTTATCGCTATGAGCATAGAGCCCAAGTCAAAGGCGGACCAGGAAAAGCTTTCGATAGCATTGCAGCGCCTGTCTGAAGAAGACCCGACTTTCGTAGTTTCAAGCGACGCGGAAACCGGTCAGACTCTAATCGCAGGCATGGGCGAGCTTCACTTGGATATTATTCGCGACCGTCTATTCCGCGAATTTAAGGTTGACGCAAATGCTGGCAAGCCGCAGATCGCTTATCGCGAAACAATCTCAGCTCCCGCAGACGGCGTTGGCAAGTTTGTTCGCCAGTCCGGTGGTCGCGGTCAGTACGGCCATGCTGAAATCAAAATTGAGCCTAACGAAAAGGGCAAGGGCTACGAGTTCTTCAATGAAATCGTCGGCGGCGTAATTCCTAAGGAATACATTAAGCCCACGGAAGAAGGCATCAAGGAAGCTATGTTAAACGGCGTTGTTGCCGGATATCCCGTAGTTGACGTTAAGGTTCACTTGGTATTTGGTTCATTCCACGAAGTTGACTCTTCTGAAATGGCGTTTAAGATGGCTGGTATCTTCGCATTCAAAGATGCTATGGCCAAGGCAAAGCCGATACTTCTCGAACCTATAATGAAGGTCGAAGTTACAACTCCTGAAGAGTACCAGGGCGACGTCATGGGCGACTTGAATCGCCGCCGCGGTCAGATTCAGGGTATGGAAACTAAGGGCAAGGTCTGCAACATAAGGGCTAACGTTCCCCTTGAGACGATGTTCGGTTACGCTACAGACGTTCGTTCGCTATCTAGCGGCCGCGCATCATACTCTATGGAACCCAGCCACTTTGAACAGGTTCCCGCAAATGTTTTGAAACAGGTTGTCGAGGGTTCGACACGCAAAGTAGCAAGAAGCTAAGGAGATTTACACATGGCACAGAAAATTAGAATCAGACTCAAGGGCTACGATTTCCGCACCGTTGACCAGAGTGCTGGCGATATCGTAGAAACAGCCAAGAGAACAGGCGCGAGAGTGTCTGGCCCCGTTCCTTTGCCGACTCGCATTGAGCGTTTCACTGTAAACCGCTCGGCGCACGTTCACAAAAAGAGCATGGAGCAGTTTGAACTCCGCACCCACAAGCGTCTAATCGATATTATTGAGCCAACTGCAAATACGGTTGACGAGCTAAAGAAGCTCAACCTTCCGGCAGGTGTCGACATCAATATCGCCGTTAACGCATAAGCGTTTGAGTGCTTAATAAAAAAGCCCCGGGCATAAGCTCGGGGCTTTTTTTATTTGCTATAAGTGAGGATATTTGCGGAGTTTTAGCGAATCTAAATGCAACAGCTCATTAAATAATTAAAGGTAAATATCCAATTTACCGCCTTGCGAGAGCCTGAGATTTAAAAAATTGGTTTTTTGTTAATAGCAAAATACGAGATTTTTTTGTGCGCAAACTAACTTTAAATCGTTTAATTTCATTTTTGATGTGGAAATGTCTCTCCGTATATAAAGACATTCTCAAATGTGGGGGCGCCTTTAACTATTTAAAAAATTAGGAGCTAGATTTTTTTATTAAAATCTTATCGTGTCTTTAATTTTATTTAGATTCGGGTAGGGCCTTTATATTTCAGCACTCTCGGCCTTTTGTCCTTATCTGGAATTTATTTGCTGTGACTCTCCCAGCCGCATTCCGGATTAAGCTAAATTTAAAAACGATTGCGCTCCAGCCAATTGCCACCTTTTACTCTGCAAAGGAAATCCGCATAGGCGGCACCATTGCTAGCTTACAAAACTTTTTGCAGTGAACTTTTAAAAACTTGCGCGCCGGGAAGTGCACTTTCAATCGCATAAAGACTTTTCACTCAATTTTGCGGCAAACAATCGACCTCTTTATTCTACAATAGCCCGCTTGCAAGCTCCCTAATGGATTTTGCCTTCTCTTCAAAAGATTTGTATGGCGATAAATCAAGTTTTTGATACCCGACCTTCTCGTGGTAAAAGTGCAGCAGTGTGCCGTCAAAATGAGCCCCGTAGGCCACTTGGCAACCCCCACCAAGAGCTTTGAGAAACTCGCGCTCCAACAGTACGGCAAGCTCCGTTGGCTTGTCGCTAAAGCTTGCAAAGAAATCTAAATCGCCCCTTCTGCACTCTATGGCTATCGCTCCCTGTCCGACGGCAGGTACGCAACACTGTATCTTCAGTCGCTTAAATTCCAGACCGCTGAAAGCCTCTATGCACAACCTATCCAATCCGGCAGCTGCGAGAACGCTGGCATCTGCTACTGATTCGGATATCTTTCTGAGGCGCGTTTCAACGTTGCCCCTAATCTCCGTCCATACGGCATTTGGAAACATTCTCTTTAGCTGGCTTCTGCGTCTGGGGCTGGCAGTCGCTATGAGCGATGGAACAGTTACGGAATCTCTGATGATAAGTGTATCGCGGGGGTCGTCCCGCGGCAGAAATGCCGCTAGCGCCAAACCCTCTGGAATGTCAACTGAAAGATCTTTTGCGCTGTGCACAGCAAAGTCCGTCTCGCCGCTTAATAGGGAATCTTCCAATTCCTTTGTAAATAGACCCTTGCCTCCGTGCTTTTCCAAAGACCAGTTCAACTTCTTGTCGCCCGTTGTCTTAAAATCGAGAATCTCAAATTCGGCATCGGGAATGCGCGCCGACAAGTAATCTATTGCCATCTGAGTCTGCCTTATTGCAAGCGGACTTGAACGTGTTGCGACTTTGAAGTGCTTTTGCATTTAAATGTTTCCTTAATATATAAAAACAAGGAGCGCAGTCTCTTGCAAACTACGCTCCTTGAAAAATAAAACTCAATTACTTAGACTTTTTGCAAGCGCATTTCTTAGCGCAAGCCTTCTTGGCAACCTTCTTGGCAACATCACTAACATCGTTGCCCTTTTCCTCATTGCCGTAAGCTGCCTGAGCACCCTTGATGTTCTTCTTGTGAACCCAAGGCATTAGGCTGCGCAAACGCTCGCCAGTCTTTTCAATCAGGTGATCTTCGCCTTCCTTTAGAAGCCTCTTGTAATTGGGAAGTCCAGCCTTGTATTCCTTTACCCATTCCTTTGTAAATTTGCCCGACTGGATTTCCTTTAGAATCTGCTTCATGGCCTTCTTGGTCTGGTCTGTGATTACGCGTGGACCGCGGGTGATGTCGCCGTACTTTGCAGTTTCTGAAATCGAGAAGCGCATACCGGAGATACCGCTTTCAACAATGAGGTCTACAATCAGCTTCATCTCGTGGCAGCATTCAAAGTAAGCCATCTCAGGCTTGTAACCTGCAGCTACCAATGTCTCAAAGCCAGCCATGATAAGCGCGCTTACGCCGCCGCACAAAACAGCCTGTTCGCCGAAGAGGTCAGTCTCTGTCTCTTCCTTAAATGTTGTTTCGATAACACCTGCGCGTGTGCCGCCTATGCCCTTAGCCCAAGCCAAGGCAATCTTCTTTGCAGCGGGGCCGCCCTGATAAACAGCTATGAGAGCCGGTACGCCCTTGCCTTCTTTAAATTGGCTGCGCACTTCATGACCCGGACCCTTCGGAGCAACCATAACAACATTCACGCCCCTAGGCGCCTTAATGAGGCCAAAGTGTATTGCCAAACCGTGTGTGAAAATTAGAGTCTTGCCCTTTGTGAGATTCGGCTCGATATCGTTTTTGTAAATATCCGCCTGCTTCATATCGGGAGCGGCAATCATTATGATGTCCGCCTTTTGGACAGCTTCTGCCGTTGGGTAGACCTCAAAACCTTGAGCCTTTGCGACCTCTACAGACTTACTCTGCGGGTAGAGCCCTATGATAACTTTGCAGCCGCTATCTTTCAAATTGAGGGCATGGGCGTGACCCTGAGAGCCGTAGCCGATTACCGCCAATGTTTTGTCTTTTAATACGCTTAAGTCAGCGTCTTTATCCGTATATACTTTTGCTGGTTTTATTGCGGGCATGTTAATTGCTCCTTTTAGATTTTTATGGTTAAAATGCTTATTGCGCTTTCTCCTGGCCCAGTCTGCCGCGCTCTAGGGCGACATTGCCCGTCCGCGCCATCTCTATTATGCCGAAGGGCTCCAACATATTTAAAAAGGCCAAAATCTTGTTCGGATTTCCCGTGCACTCTATTATTAGAGATTCCATTTCGACATCGACAACCTTGCCTCTAAACAAATCCGCGATTTCCACCACACTTTGCCTTGTGGAAGTGTCCGCCTTTACCCTAACCAACACAAGCTCCCTTGCAACAAAAGCGGAGGTCTTTGAAAAATCCTTTACTTCAAGAACGTTTACAAATTTTGACAGCTGCTTGACACATTGGTCGACATTGTTTTTCGTGTCTTTTACAGTCACTGTCACTCTTGAAAGCTTGTCGCCGGGCATGGGCCCAACATTAAGGGATTCAATATTAAAACCTCTACCGCTAAACATTCCTGCAACCCTTGCAAGGACGCCAAATTTATTTTCGACCAAAGCGGATATGGTGTGTTTCATGACAAATTTAAAATGGTGGGCGGTACAAGACTCGAACTTGTGACATTCTGTGTGTAAGACAGACGCTCTAACCAACTGAGCTAACCGCCCTTTTACTTAAAGAAAGTTCCGATACTGGCTATTTATTTTGTTTTTACAAGCTTTTTTTTTATAAAAATCTGTTTTTTTGCGCGATTTCAAATATTTCAAGCCCAACACCTATAAAATTTGGGATTACGACATCGCAAAGCGGGCTTATTTTTTCCGCAGGATTTGTCGTTGCAAGACCAATTACACTCATTCCCGAGGCTCTTGCCGCCTTTAGACCTGAAAATGAATCTTCAAATACAAAGCCGCTTCTGGGGTCGGCTCCAAAATATTTTGCGGCAAGATTGTAGCATTGCGGGTCGGGCTTTGACTTTGTGACATCGTCGCTAGTGAAAATTCTGTCAAAAAATTCCAAGAGTTCTGGGCGCACTTTGTAGACGCTTTCCATCTTCTTTTTTGTCGAGCTTGTAACGACTGCCGTTCTTATGTCCGAACTTTTGAGCAACTTTAAAAAATCGACAATGCCATCTATAAACTTGTATGGCATTGAAGCCTCGAATTTATCGAGCTCAAGTTCGACTTGAGTCCGGTATTTCTCAAGATCCCCGCTAAAAAATTTGTCGAAAACCTGCGCTAGTGTGCTGCCCTTTATTCCGAGTGCGAAATTTGGAATTTCAGGGTGGTATTTTTCGCCCTGGGCATTCCAAAATTCCGTGTAGGAATCTTCAGTATCTACTACGACGCCGTCGAGGTCAAACAATGCTGCTTTTATTTTAACCATAAGAGCTTACTGATAGAAATGTAATTGACGATTTTTACAACAATTTTTTTGCGCCTTTGGGGGTGCTGGCTGGAGCCTGAGGGATGGGGTGTAGGAATTTTAATTCTTTACATTCTTGCGATTTTTCGGAGAGATTTGTGAGTGCTTCAGGCAAATTCGAGCCAGTCTTTTTCTGCAATGCGCCAGCTTTTTGAGATGTGACTACGTCTTATAATGTGTGCTGCGGTACTCAGTTGGCTTATGAATCAGCCGTTTAATTTTTGCCTATCTTGCGCTAATTTTTGAGTTAGTTAAATTCGCTATTCGACTAAGCTTTATTTTTGCCTTTGCTTTTAAAATTCTTGATTGCCTTTGCATAGAAAGCTAAATTTGCGCCGTGAAAAATTTATTCGACATATCCAAACTCGATTTGCGCGAGGAGTTTTTTGAAACCTTGGCAAGCGGCGAGCATGTAAGGGTTGAGCGCATCGTTTCAAGTTTCCACCGCTCGCCCGAAGGTTTTTGGTATGACCAGGATGAAGCCGAGCTTGTTTTTCTATTGCAAGGCGAGGCCGAGCTTGAATTTAAAGATGGCGGAGATATTAAGCTTATGCGCGCGGGCGACTTTATTTTGATAGGGGCGCATGTTTTGCACAGGGTAAGGCGCACGTCTAAAAATTGCGTCTGGCTTGCGGTTTTTGCAGATTTTAAAGAGGTCTAAAAATCCTTTATAAATGTACGCCTATATAGACCTTTTATTCTTCATTTCAATTTGTAAAGATGTAAGTTTAGTGGCAATTATCATCTTTTTTTCGTATCTCATACTACAGCCTTTTGCGGCGGATTTTTATCAATAAAGTTTACTTAATTGGAAATCCCAATGAGAATTGAGATGATAAATTAAATTGGGAATGTTTTGCAACTTTTTGCTTTTTACAAATATATGCGCTTTAATTTTTTAATTAAACTATCGTATAATTGATTTTGCAATTTGCATGTCCGATTTTTGGATACTATAAAGGCATAGGCCTCCGAAGTTTTGAAATTGCGCGATTAGAAAATAAATTCAACTAAAAATAAGCGCTGAAATTTCTGAGATATTATTTAAGTCCTTCATTTGTTTTTAGCGGGTATAAAAGTTCGTGAGTTTTTCCTTCCGTTAGATTCAATACTTTTGGGTCAATTTATTTTCAAGTTCGCATATTAAAAGTTAGAAATTTTTTTAAGTTCTAAATGTCTCTAAAATAACATTGGCCTAAAAATAAATAAAAGCAAAAGGGTGTATATGCGGATTTTATTGCTAGTATTTTTGTTTGTTTCACCGATGCTTTCACTTGCGGTTGGAAACAGTACTAGATTTGACGAAAACACTTTTCGATTATTCAAAGTATTGCGAAAATCAAACCCGGACTCCAACTTTGCCTACTCTCCTTTTCTCTTAAAATCGGCCTTGAATTTTATCTATGAAAATTCAAGTGGAGATTTAAAGTCAGAAATGTCGCCCTTTAAAAATCCTGTTAAGTTGCCAAATAAAGACGAAAATTTATCATATTCTTTCGACTTTATATATAGCGATAGATTTACACTAAAAGACGATAAAATAAAGAAGCATGATTTTAACTTCCAAAAGACTCTTATGCAGAATCCATTGGGCGTTTTTAAGTTAGAATTACGTTCAGCTTTTGAGTCTAAATGGAAAAATAAATTCGAAGAGTCCTTAACGCGCAAAAAGCGCTTTGGAGATGATAAACATGGATTCTCGGAGGTCGATTTTATGAATGGAACCTTTGGCGATTTGTTATGTTCGGGAAATGTATCGTTTGAATATGTTTCATTGCCATTTGAAAATGAAAATTATGAAATGCTCTTCTTCAAGCCACAGAGAAATTATACTTTAGATGACTTTGATGAAAAAGTTTATTCCGAGGCCATGAAAGATTTGACTTTGCCAAGAATATCAGTGTGTGTTTCATTGCCCAAATTTGATATTAGTTCGGAGATTAACTGCATTTCTCATCTTAAGGAACTTGGTATCTATAAGTTATTTGAGTTCACGAATGACTACGATTTATTTGAAGAAGATAATAAGACTAAGATTAAATGTGAAAACTTTTTGTCACAAACCAAGGTCTCTATTTCAGAAAAAGGTGCAAGAGCAATTTCCTTTGTAAGCATGGAATTTATTACATTGGGAGAGAATAACGAGAAAAAAGAGCCTGTTTATTTTACTTTAGATGAGCCCTTTATTTATATAATAATAGATAAAAAATCATTAGAAATTTTGTATATTGGCCAGATTGTAAAATTTAATTAACCTGAGCTTGATTTAGTAATATATACTAATGTTATAAATGCATGGCATATAAAAAATTTTTATAATTAGATTTTGAAAATAATTGAGTGTGATATTGTAATTATTTATTAAGTACGTAAACGGCTTTGTGATGATAATTGCATAAGCTATTAAGTTGCAAAATGAAAAACATTGGGCTTGAGTGTTAATATTCCGTTGTCGTTCTATTTTTGATTATCTACGTAGGTCTTGTATAGATTGCTCCTTTTCTCATGTACCTTTTAGATGCAAATCGGTGCATTAAAATTCTTAGATTTCGCTATTATTAATCTAAACAAGTTTTTTAGCTGTCTATATTTTGTCTTAACGCATCTTTTTAAGCGTTCTCTAAGCTCTAGTAAAGTAATTTTTACTTGAATTATTCTTGAGTACATTTATGACTTATTGGTCTTGCTTTTTTATAAAAATTTTTATATTAAAAACTTGATGTATTTGTTTGCATCGCTAACCCCTTCCACCAAGAAGTACCATCGCAACACAGCAATGAAAAGAATATTTATAAGTCCTATTTTATCGCTGCTGGCCCTAGCGGCGAGCGCAGAGGTAATAACAAAAACTTACGAGGCTGAGTTTGCCTCTCTAAACCCCGGTATGCGCGCAGCGTTTCAGGTGGGGCAGGGCGTCGATATTTCGCTTAGCTTTGACGACTCCGCTTTAACTTCGGATTTTTCCTACGAATTATCCGACTTTAGCTTTGTGGTTGAAGAGGCGGGCTTTGACTTTTCATCAAGTGCAAATTCAAAACTTAGCAGAGATTTACTTTCGGGCGATTACTCTTTGAGCGTCGCGGGAAACGGCTTTGAGTTTGGCGGCAAAACCCTGCTTAGCATAAATATGGATTTTGTAAGCGCTTCGGAGGGCGCCGTTGATTTTGCCGACTGCGATTTGAGCAGTTTTTACATGACTTTTTACGATCCCTCTTCAAGCACTATAACTGCCGGTTCCGCAATTCAAATGGCAGGCGCTTCGCTTCCACCCATGCTATATGACAGCGATTTTGAACTGAAATTAGAGGGAGATACTGAAAGTTTAGATCTCGATAAATTGAATTATCTTTGCGATTTTGTATTTAACTTTGATTCGGATATTGATGGGGGAGAGCTTGTGTTGACTTTTATAGACGACAATTCTTTCTCTTTTTCGGACACTACATATATGCTGTCGGACGATGGTTTTATATATATTTATGTTCCCATTCCCGAACCCGCCACATACGCTGCAATACTCGGCGCGCTATCGCTTTCTTTAGCTTTACGCTTGAGGCTCAGAAAGAGGAGTTAAGTATTTTCTCGCAGCAAGTTTAATTTGCTTTGTAAAAATCTTTATTTTAGGCCCGTCTAATTTGATGGGCTTTTTTGTTTGCCAAACTTTTTTAAGCAAAAATTTAACATTCTTATTTTTTTATCGATATCAAAAATTTTAAAGCTTAATTGATTATTGCGATTTACCTTGCGGGCTTAGCGAGTAAATTTTGCACGCAGTTTTGTCTCGCAAGTTTTTTCGGCTTTACAAGTTTAGGTTTAATCTTTAGCAAGTCTTACAGGCTTTTGCTTTGTATCTTGCTTTGTTGCTTGCACAAATCGAAGCTACATTAGGATAGTATATTTTGTTAACTACTTTAACTTCTCACCTGCAAGTGTATGTCTAAATTTTTTAAGCGCTCAATTTTTGTATTAAGTTTTGTAGCTTTCTGCTGTCTGTCTTTTGCAGCGGCGAAAAACTATAATTTTGACGGCTCTATAAGCAGGGAAGTTCTGGAAAATTATCTCGATAGAGCCGTGACATACACCGAAGTTCTAACGGAGCCAAAGGGCACTTTGGACAAGTACGGCGACAGGGAGGCCGACTTAAAGACAATAAGCGAAATCGGCGCAAAATTCATAGGCCGCGCAATTTACCGCTGGGGCTCGGAAAGTTCCTTTAACGACGAAAATTTTTTAAATTATGCAAAGCGCCTGATAGAGCGCATGCACGAAAGTGATCCCGACATAGTAGTGCAGGCGGCCGTCTTTGAAATTGTTACAACTGAAGTTGACAATATAAAAATTCCGTCGTGGGCCTTTGAAGCCTTGGGGTTTGAGCCCGAAAGTAGAAATTTTAGTTACAAGAAAATGCTCTTTAAAGACGGGCAGTTTATCGACCACTGGGGCGAGGGCAGAAGCGTTCCCGACATCACAAGCCCTGAGACTCAGCTTTGGTTTATGTACGCTGTTGGCTCGTATGTAAATATAGGGGTTGAAGCAATACACCTAGGGCAAGTAAAGCTAATGGGCGCAAACGACAAAAATTGGGAGTGCTGGGACGCACTAATGAGAAAAGTTAGAAGCTATTGCGCTAAAAACGCCCGTCGCCACTTTGTGATTTTTGATGCCCACGTTCCGGATGGCGGAATGGTAAAAGACGGACTAAGCTTATTGGATTTCAATTCATTCCCGCTTCGCATAAAGGCAGTCGAGGGAAAGCCTATGGTTGGCGTTTTAGAAGTTGGGCACGTCGACTCGCTATTTAAGCGCAGCCTTCCCTGCAAAACGCCGAGCGGTTGGGTTTGCGACAGCCTCCCGTACCTCGTAGAATTTGACAATTTCGGAGTGTCCGACCACGCAGGCAAATACATGAAGGATTCTTTTTACATTTGGGGCTATGACGATATAACTTGGTTTTATTTAATTGGGCTTGAAAAGCGCAAAGAATTCCTCCGCTACGCCTTTAACTGGCTTTCTAACACCGATAAAAACGGCCACTTGCAGATGCCCTGCCAACGCATAGTCGTTCAGGGCGGCGGCAAGAAGCCCATGATTGTAAACGCCCGCGCGGCCTCCGAGAAATTCCCTTGGGGGCTTGGAGTAGTTGATACAATAAAAGAACTTTGGTCTGCCAAGTAGGATAAATATAGGCTACAACTTTGCAGACTTGCCAAAAGTTTTTTGCGGGGTATTTATTCTTTTTTAGCGCAGAGTGGGCGCAACTTCACGGTGTACAAGTTTGGGGCTATGGATTTTCCTATTTTTGCGATGAGGTTGAGTCTGTGCTTGGTACTCACTTTATCTTCTTAAAATGTTTATAAGACAGAAAAATTTTTTACGCAAATCTTCTTAAGGTCTAATCCCTATATAAGACTTGGATTTTTTTGCGGCTGGTATTAGAAGCGCAAAACTTGCAAAACTAAATGCGAACTCCATCTAAAATTTATTTTTTTGAATCAGCGCTCTGCCTCCTTACTCCAAGTGTTTAATTCTAGCTTTGTCGCGCGTTTGCGCATTAAAAAAATTGCAAAAAAAAGGCGCAACTTAAAAGTGCGCCTTCAAAATTTTCTAACTTTGCCACTAGCTTAGTAGGATTTCGCAAAGACGACTCTCTGCTTGCTGGGCTTGCCCGTAAATATGCAAGTTCCCTCGCTTTTGTCGCCCTCAAGCGGTATGCAGCGCACCGTCACCTTCAAGTCGCGCCTCAGCATCTCCTCCACTTCCGCAGAGCCGTCGTAGTGCGCGAGCGCAAAGCCGCCGTGTATCTCGGGCTTGGTTTCGTTTTGCGGCGTAAAGTAGGCGTAAAATTCCTCCTTGGAATTTATAACTTTCGTGTTGTCTTCGCGGTACTTCAGCGCGCGGTTAAAGAGATTGTCCTGAATGCTCTTTAGTATTTCCGCAAGCTTTGCCACAAATTCGCCCCTCGCGATAGACGCCTTTGAGCCGTCGTCGCGCCTGCCCATGAAGAGAGAGTCGCTCGCAATGTCGCGCGGCCCTATTTCAAGGCGGATTGGCACGCCCTTTTTAATCCAACCCCAAGTCTTTTCGCCGCCGCGCATATCGCGGGCGTCAAGCTCTACTCTTACGGGCTCTCCGTCGTAAGTTACGGCGGAAATTTCGCGCTTCAAATTCTCGCAGTATTCCAAAACTTGCGCCTTTTCAGCGTCGCTTCTTATTACCGGCAAGATTACAACGTGAAGCGGTGCGAGCCTTGGCGGAAGCACCAAGCCGTCGTCGTCCGAGTGCGTCATTATAAGGCCTCCGATTAGGCGGGTGGAAACTCCCCAGCTCGTAGTCCAGGCGTACTCCTGCGCGCCCTGCTCTGAGAGGTACTTTATGTTGCTTGCCTTTGCAAAGTTCTGGCCCAGGAAGTGCGAGGTTCCCGCTTGCAGAGCCTTTCTATCTTGCATCATGGCTTCTATGCAGTAGGTCGTGACGGCTCCGGGGAACTTTTCGCCCTCGGTCTTTTGGCCGCAGATTACGGGCATAGCCATGTAGTTTTGGGCGAAGTCCTCATAGACGCGCAGCATCTTGTTTGTCTCTTCCACGGCCTCTTCCTTTGTGGCGTGCGCCGTGTGGCCCTCCTGCCACAAAAATTCCGCAGTGCGCAAGAACAGCCTTGTGCGCATTTCCCAGCGCACGACGTTTGCCCACTGGTTTATCAATATGGGCAGGTCGCGGTAGGATTGCACCCACTTTGAGTACATCTCGCCTATAATCGTCTCGGAAGTCGGGCGTACGATTAGCGGCTCCTCAAGAGGCGAGGCGGGAACGAGCTTGCCGTCCTTTAGCTCGAGCCTAGAGTGCGTGACAACCGCGCATTCCTTGGCAAAGCCCTCGACGTGTTCGGCTTCCTTCTCAAGGTAGCTTACGGGGATAAAGAGCGGGAAGTAGGCGTTGGTGTGGCCCGTGTCCTTAAACATCTTGTCGAGCTTCTTTTGGATATTTTCCCAGAGCGAGTAGCCCCAGGGCTTTATCACCATGCAGCCTCTGACGGGGCTATTTTCCGCAAGCTCGGCGGCCTTTACTACCTGCTGGTACCACTCGGGGTAATCTTGTGCCCTCGTGGGGTTTATAGCGGTTTTTCTTTCCTTTGCCATTTTACTTAAAGATTTAGAGCTTTCAAGCGCTCCGGCCTTAGCCTATAAATTCTTTGTCAAACCACTTGCGCAGGACCGCGGGAACGCGCACCTTGCCATC
>URYY01000057.1 GCA_900552245.1 uncultured Opitutales bacterium
GCTTTAAATCCGCGCGCCTTCCGACCAATTTTCCCCAATAGGTCTCGCCCACGCCATTTGCCCAGGCCTCCGGATTCTCGGATACAGAAGGCGGATACCAATGCGTGTGGGCGTCGATTACTCTCATACTATAAAAGCATTAAAAGAAGCGCCCCCGCCAAAAGGAGCCTATAAATTGCAAAGGGAATGAGGCCGCGCCTATTCAAAAAGCCCACAAGCCACTTTGCCGCGATAAGCGAGCTTATAAAAGCCACAATTAAGCCCAAAACAACCGGCTCCGGCGACAGCACCTCAAGCATCATTTTGCCGTCTTTTAGGAGCTTGTAAATGCTCGCCGCACTCAGTGTGACAAATCCTAAAATAAAGCTAAACTTTGCAGCTTGAACGGGCCTTAGTCCGACAAAGTACGAGCCCAAAATAGTCATCATCGAGCGGCTCGTCCCCGGGAAAAGAGCGACGCACTGCATAAACCCAACTACTAGCGACTGTTTTAAGCTAAGCTCGTGAAGTTCCATCGCGGGCTTTTCGCTAGCAAAGGACTTCTCGTACTTTCTTTGGAAAAATATCATGACAATAGCTCCCACAGCCAAAGCCGCAATTACGGGCACTGAGCCAAACAAGTAAGACTCTATTGCATCGTGGAATAAAAATCCAAAAATTGCCGCGGGTATAAAAGCCGCAATCACGTTTCTAAGAAGCATTAGGCCTGCCCTGCTCTTTCCCAATACACCCATTAGCATTTCCCAAAAGTCGCGCCAATATAGAAAGGCCACTGCGGCAATTGCCGCAATTTGAATCACTATCACATAGGCATCGGCAGCCGCTTTTAGAGTATATGGCTTAGCGCCTTGAGAGCCGCTTTCGACTTTATCACTTTCAATTAAAATAGGCTCCTCGGAATCCAAGCCCAAAAACTCGTTTGTGAGAATCAAATGCCCGGTTGAAGATACCGGCAGAAATTCAGTTACGCCCTCCACAAGCCCCAATATCACTGCGTCCGTATTGCTTAGGTCGGACTTCTTCTCGACAGAATCCGCCCTGGCCTGCGCCGCAAAAACAAAACTCAATATAAAAAGGTAAAATAACGCCCTCATAAAACCTTAAAAATTTTTTCTGGAATCAAGTGCGCTCTTAATTGTGCCCGAATCTGCAAAGCCAAGCTGGCTGCCGCTCGGAAGCCCAAAGCCTATGCGCGTAAGCCTCAGATTTCCGACGTTCTCAAACTTTTTCATAACATAGTGGCACGTGGCCTCGCCCTCAATATCATTTGAAAGCGCAAGCACGATTTCGCAAATCTCGCCCGATGCCACCCTATTTTCTAGCTGCTTAAAATTTAAATCTCCAACCCCAATATTTTTTATTGGCGACAATTTACCGCCCAAGACGTGATACACTCCGCGCCACGCACCCGACTTTTCTATAGCCTCTATATCGGCTGCGGATTCCACCAGACATATGGCGGAAGTATTTCTATTTTTGTCAGAACAAATAGCGCAAACCTGCCCCCTCTCGGAAATTCCCCCGCAAATGGGACAGGGCGTGACGTTCTCCAGAGCGTCGCTCAGAGTTTCCAAAAGCAACCTTGCATCTTGCTGTGAACCAAACAACAAGTGCAAAGCCGCGCGCTGTGCGCTCCTTCTGCCCATTCCGGGCAATTTTGAGAGGGAAGCGCACAAATTCTGAAAAGATTTGCCCATTAAAAATTAGAACAAACCCGGCATGGAAAATCCGCCCGTTATCTTGGCCATCTCGGCCTCGCTTTCGGCCTTAGCCTTGTCGCAAGCCTCGTTTATTGCGCTTAGAATTGCGCTTTCGACAACTTCGGCCCCCTCTTTCAAAAATTCCGGATCCAGCTTAAGAGTCTTTAATGCCCCGTGGCCGTCAACCGAAACTTTAACAGCACCGCCACCCGACGACACCTCGATTATCTTAGACGACAGTTCGCTCTGAACGTTTTCCATCGCCTTCTGCATTTTCTGAGCCTGCTTTAAAAGCTTTCCTACTCCTGGCATAATTTTATTCCTATCTAATTTGTTATGAATTTTTCTTAATTGTTAAGATTGTAAAATCGTCTCTCGTCGGTTTTTCCTCGCCCGTAAATTCGTTGACTGCGGCAAGTATTTTCTCGTTCAAATCAGCCGCAGGCAAATCCGGATTTGCACCTAGAATATTTATGAGGCGCTTGTTTGAAAATTCCTCGCCACTGCTATTTATAGATTCCGTAACGCCGTCTGTGTATAAAAGCAGGGTGTCTCCGGCTTTGAAGGGCAGTTCCACGTCGTATATCAGCGAATCAAAAATATCCGAGCGCATCATTGCAACCGCCGGACCCTTTGACTCAACAAACTTTGCAGCCCGTTCAGATTTTGAATAGACAATGGGCTTTTCATGCCCTGCGCGGGCAAGCCTGAGCGTCTGCTTCTTGCAGTCTATTATGGCGTAAACTATTGTGACAAACATATCGCTTCTCAGCCCGTCAACCATCTTTTTATTCAGCATGCGCAAGACTTCCGAAGGGCTATCTACACCTGCAGCCAAGTATCTTAAGTTTGTCATGCAAATTGCCATAAGTATTGCGGCGCTCACTCCCTTGCCAGAGACATCACCTATAACAGCCCCTATCTTTTCGTCCTCAAGCTCAAATGTATCGTAGAAATCGCCCCCTACTTTCTGCTGCGGAATGTATTTTGCCGCAGCCTCGCAACCGTTTGATTCCTTGAGGCACTCCGATAGCAAATAGCTCTGCACAGAGCTTGCGAGGCTCAGATCAAAGTCGAGTTTGTTCTTTTCAACAATCTGCTTAAAGGCGCTTATGTTGTAAAGCGACAGCGCCGACTGATCGGCTATTGAACAGGCTATTGAGAAATCGGAACTTCCGAAATACTCGCCGCCTATGGGATTGGCGACGGCTATAACTCCGTAAAATTCGTCTCTAAAAATCATGGGAACGACCATGAGCGAAGTTATCTTCAAAGACGGATCCTTGTGCTTAACTACCCTTGCGCTCGCCTCGGCATTCTTTATTAGAAGCGGCTTTCTCGATGAAAATACCTCGCCTATGACCCCCTCGTGCTCCTCGAGCTCCTCTCCCTTTAAGATTTTGTCGAACATCTCAGCTCTGCTTGATATTGAGCGCAAGACAACGGGCGGTATTTCTCGCTGCGGCGGAAACATTCCAATATTTGCGGCGGCAAACAGGCGCCCGTTTGAATTTTTCTCGTATATGCAGGCGCAGTTCGCACCGCATGCTAAAGTTAGCGTGCGCAAAATCCTCGCGTAAATCTTGCTCTTGTCGGCACCCTGGCCAACGTCAGTCACAATCTCGTGCATAAAGCGCAAGACTATCTCGCTTTCCTCCGACGCCAACTCGAGCTCGTAGCGCATTTTGGAAACCTGCGAGTACGCCGAGCGCATCAGAAAAAAACCTATGGCACACGCGACGATAAACCCTGCCCAAAACCCGAAAATCATAGCTTATCTTCTTCCGACTGGGCCTTCTGCAAAAACGCTATCACATCTTGAAATTTTGAGGCGTTGCCAGAATCAATTTCGACGAGTTTTTTGTGAGCATTTAGTATGGACCACTTGGAAGCCGGCTGGGCCTCGAGAGTCTGGGCATTGTCCAACTTAAAATCAAGCTCTCCGCCCATCTTTACTAACGCGTCCAAACCTAGATTCTCGACCAACTCGCGATTGCGCTCACTGAGGTTATACAAACTCACCCCACCCTCCAAATTGAGCTCGCGCATTTTGAGTGCAAGGCTTGCTATCATACCCATAAAAGTGCTGTCCATTCCCTGGCACTGAGAGAAATCTATCTTTACCTCGGTGCAGTTTTTGCGCACAATGTAATCGAAGAACTCGCCGCAAGACTTGCAGTTCAAATAGCTCGCGCGGCCGCAGACCACCAAAAAGGCGGTCCCGCCCTCAAGCTTAACAAGGTACTTTACGGATTCTGCCATTTATTTAGCAATCTATAAATCGGAAAATGGAAGTTTTTGCGAACTATTTTTGCAAAATTTTTCCAAGCACGTAAGGCAAGATTCCGCCCTGCTTGTAGTACTCCACCTCAATTGGCGTGTCTATTCGCAATATCAGATTTGCACTATCGACTTTTCCCGATCCGCGCTCTATCTTTAATACCGCTTTCTTTGAGGGCTTAAGACCCTCTTCAAGCCCCTCTATGGAATAGAGCTCTGTGCCGTCTAGCTGCAAAGTCTCGGCGTCAACTCCGTCTTCAAACTGGAATGGCAACACTCCCATTCCAATCAGATTTGAGCGGTGTATGCGCTCAAAGGATTTTGCGACAACGCATTTTACGCCCAAAAGCAGCGTTCCCTTTGCGGCCCAATCGCGCGAACTGCCCATTCCGTAATCCTTGCCGGCTATGACAATCAAAGGCCTGCCCTCTGAAGCGTACTTTACGGCAGCGTCGTAAATATATACATTCTCGCCCTCGCCGTCTATCTTTGTGAAGCCTCCCTCAGCTCCCTGTGCTATCTTATTTTTTATGCGCACATTTCCGAAAGTTCCGCGGGTCATTACCCTGTCGTTGCCTCTGCGAGAGCCGAATGAATTAAAGTCTTTCACATCCACGCCGTGCTCGCGCAGGTACTTGCCCGCAGGGCTATCGGGAAGAATCGACCCCGCCGGTGAAATGTGGTCTGTCGTGACGGAGTCCCCCAAAATTGCCAATGCCCTCATAGACTTTAAAGAATCGGCAGAGCGCTCGCTCTTTGAACCAAAATCCTTAAAGAACGGCGGATTTTGTATGTATGTGCTATCCTCGGACCACTTGTAAACCGCACCCGTAGAGCTCTCCACCTTCTGCCAGAGCTCCGGCCCGGACATATCGCTGTAGCGAGATATAAACATCTGCTTTTTGATATTTTTAGCCATGGCCTCTTCGATTTCCGAATTTGTCGGCATCAAGTCTTTTAGGAAGATTTCCCTGCCGTCTTTTGATACGCCTACGGGTTCTGTTTCCAAATTTATGTCAATTCTGCCAGCCAGTGCGTATGCTACAACTAGAGGCGGACTCATCAAGTAGTTTGCCTTTATTAGGCCGTGCACGCGAGCCTCAAAGTTTCTATTGCCGCTCAAAACGCTGGCGCAGAGCAAATCGTTTTCCTTAACTGCCTTTGAGATGCTCTCTTCCAAGGGGCCTGAGTTGCCTATGCAAGTCGCGCAACCGTAACCCGCCAAATTAAAGCCAAGCTGGTCGAGATACTTCTGCAAATCTGCCGACTTAAGGTAGTCGCTGACAACCCTGGAACCGGGCGCAAAAGAAGTCTTTACATACGCCGGGACTTTAAGGCCATACTCGCAGGCTCTCTTTGCCAAAAGTGCCGCCCCCATTATTACCGATGGATTCGACGTGTTGGTGCAGCTTGTAATTGCCGCTATCAAAACACTTCCGTTTTTAATCTCGCCGCGATTTGTCCGAACTGTGAGAGAGTCGCTCTTGCCTGAATCCGCAAGCAATTTATCGAAGCTAGCCTTCACATCGCCTAGCTCAATTCTATCCTGCGGGCGCTTGTGCCCCGCTATCGCCGGACGAACTTTAGAGAGGTCAAATTCTACAACCTTAGTGTAGTCGCAATCGCCATCTGAGGGTATGCCGAATATTCCCTGAGCCTCAAAATACTTTTTGATAAGCTCTATTTTTTCCTCGCTTCTGCCACTCAGCCTCAAATATTCGAGGGTCTTTTCGTCTACGGGGAAATACCCCATAGTTGCGCCGTACTCAGGCGCCATGTTTGCAATTGTCGCCCTGTCGGTCACAGAGAGCGAGCGCGCCCCCTCTCCAAAGAACTCTACGAATTTGCCCACCACATTTTCACGGCGCAAAATTTGCGTAACATTTAGAACCGCATCGGTAGCCGTAACCCCCTCTGCAAGTTTTCCGACAACCTTTACGCCAACGACCTCGGGAACTCTGAAATAAACTGGTTGCCCCAGCATTCCGGCCTCCGCCTCAATGCCGCCTACGCCCCAACCAACAACACCCAAACCATTTATCATGGTGGTGTGAGAGTCCGTACCTACCACCGTATCGGGATACAAAAGCGTATTATCGCCCTCGCACTTTTCAAATAAAACGCGGGCCAAATACTCCAAATTTACCTGATGCACTATGCCCGTCGAGGGTGGAACGACAGAGAATGTGCTAAACGCCTGCTGCCCCCACTTTAAGAAGCGGTATCTCTCGGCATTTCTCTTAAACTCCATATCCAGATTCTTCTGGTATGAATCCGGACTTCCGGCGCTGTCCATCTGCACGGAATGGTCCACAACCAAATCTACCGGAACAAGCGGCTCAACTATTTCGGGATTCTTGCCCTGCTTTACTGCCGCATCGCGCATAGCCGCCAAATCCACAAGTAGTGGAACCCCCGTGAAGTCCTGAAGAATAACTCTTGAAACTACAAATGGAACCTCGTAATCGCCGGGGCACTCAGCCTTCCAAGCTGCAAGCCTTCTTACATCTTCCTCCGAGGCCAAAACTCCGTCGCAATTCCTAAGAACGCTCTCCAACACTATCTTTATGCTCACCGGGAGCCTGTCAATATTGCCTATGCCCTGCTCTTTCAAGGACTCTAAGCTGTAAAAGTAATACTCGCCTTCTTTAAGCGCGATCTTTTTTAAGCTATTTAAGGGATTTATCATAGTAAAAGTATCCTGAAAATTATTTCTAGACTCTTGCAAACTTTTTGCCGGATTTCAAACAATATTTGCCCCCGAGGCAGATTTTAAGCGCCGCAAGGAATATGGTGCAAGAAATCTGTAAAAAAAAACCCCCGCAATACTGCGGAGGTCTAATAAACTAAAAGCCTTAGAACTAGCTCTCGGGAGTAAGTTCACCCCTGCCGACTCTGATTGTCATATCGGGATTTTCAACCTGATTAGCCTCGGCAGTCGGCGAATTCGGAGTGGAAGTGTCCGGACGAGCTATGAAGTTTGCCGGCGGCACTTCAACAGCAGCTCCGCCAATTCTACCTGTCAAGTTAGAGCCGTCTGCAGGGACAGTCAACTGAGTTTCCCTTATAGCATTTGCGCCATTTTCATCTGTCATCGAGAAATTGCCGCTTACATTCGTTGCATTTTCAGCCGGAGCTACAGTCGGCGTATAGCGCGCCGTATTTCCGTTAACGGTGAAAGTAAAGCTCGGATTCTCTGTAGCAGCATTGGGCAGAATAGCATTGAGAGCGACCCTCGCGCCTTCCGGAATATCCATAGCATTTGCGTTCACAGCAGCCGACATTGCATGTATTGCCGGGACGTGAACAGAACCCGCTGCAGCTTCCGCCGCTATAGAGTGAACTGTTCTCACCACATCGCTGCTATTTGAACCTGCTGGAACGGAACCCAGAGAAACCTGCAAATTGGTCGAATTTGCGGATACAGTCTTGGTAACGATCGCGGAACCGAACTTTGTCGGGACAGTGCTTGTCTGCGTACTTGCTTCAGCGCCAGCCTGTTGTGCGGGAACAGCCTCTGCCGTATTTTCCTGGGCATAGGCCAACGACACAGACATAACTGCAGCCAGAATCGCCAATATAGATTTGATTTTATTCATTTTGGAGCCTTTCAAATATTGTGTTAAAAAAGGAAATAAGATTGAATTTTGCGCTACCTTACCTAATGGCTTGCGACATTTCAAGCTTTTTTTTGTTTTTTTGAGTGCTTTGGAGCGCAAAGTCTATCTGTCGCTTGTAAAGATCTACAGACTCGACGCAAACCCTTATCTTATCCCCTACCTTTATGACCTTTGAGGTTCTGCGCCCGCGCAGTGCGTTGCCGTCCGAATTTAGCCTGTAAATATCGTCCTTTAGCGCGTGCATGTGGACAAATCCAAAAGCCATAGACTCTGTCAGTTCCACAAAGAACCCATGCCCGGTAACCGACACCACAATTGCCTCAAAAGTTTCACCAGTTCCGATTTTTCTTCCAAAAAATTCCAAGAGCTTAACTTTGCGCGATTCCCTCTCGGCGCTAGTTGAGTTCTGCTCTGTCTTTGAAACCTGATTGGCAATTCTCTGCAAGTCCGCAACGCCGAGCACCCCGACTGCCCGTTTTGAAGCCCCCTCCATTCCGCGCTTCTTCATATAGAAATCCAGGCACCTGTGCACCGTTATATCCGCATAGCGGCGTATGGGAGATGTAAAGTGCGCGTAATAGTGCTTCGCCAAGCCGTAGTGACCGTCGCACGAAGCTCTGTACTCCGCCCTCTTTAAACTCTTTAAAAATTCGGTCTTTAGCAGGTAATTCTGGGGGTGATTTTCTATCTCTGCAAGAACCTTCATAACCTCCCTGCGCCTAGTTAAGTCTCCGCAGGAAATATCAAACGAATCCAAAAACTCCCTGTACTCGTTTAGCCTCTCTTCATCGGGTTCGTCGTGCACGCGCGATATAAACGGAATGTGCGCATCAAAAAGCTCGCGCGCCACTGCCTCGTTTGCCGCCAGCATAAATTCCTCGACCAACTGGTGGCTTTCGTCGTACGTAACCTTTTCTATCTTTTGTGCATAGCCGTCGGCATCGCAAAATATTTTGTATTCGGGCATCTCCAAATCGAGCGCGCCGTTTCGCATGCGCTTTTTTCTGAGAGTTTCGGCCAGGCTCCACATCTGCCTTAAGACGGTCCGCAACTTAAGCAAAAATTCGTCGTCTAACTCTGCAAGGGGCTTGCCCGACGACGCCGTCATGTAGCTTGCAGGCGGGCGCATCGCCCTTATCTTCTCCAGATCGTCCTCCTTTAAGAATGCGTAGGCCTGCTCGTAGCTCAAGCGCTTTGAGCTCCTAATCACGGAATTTGCAAATCTGACTCCCTTGCAGTCGCCGGAGGCGTCGTAACTTATAAATACGCTCTTTACAAGCCTATCCTCGTCCTCGACCAAACTGCACAGGCCATTCGAGAGCTTAAACGGCAGCATGGGCAGCACCGTCCCGACTAAGTATGTGGAATTGCCTCGCTTTAGAGCCTCCTTGTCAAGCGCACTCGACGGCTTCACATAGTAAGTGACATCCGCTATGTGCACCCCGACCTCCAAATACCCGTCCGCAGTGCGCTTAAACGACAAAGCGTCGTCAAAATCCTTCGCGTCGCTAGGATCTATGGTTATCACAAATTCATTGCGCAAATCCAACCTTCCGGCAATATCGCGCTGCGAGACGGAGTCGGCAATAGTCTCTACCTGGCTTAAGACCGCATCGGGAAATTCCGTCTCAAGCCCGTACTTTACGAGTATCGCCTTGTACTCCGACATCGGCGTGTGGCTCTTGCCCAAATTCTTCACTATCTCTCCGGAGGGATTTATGTGCCTCTGGGTCCAATCAAAGAGGCTTACCACAACCTTGTCGCCATCGACAGGCTTGGGCTCGACTGCGCACTTTGAAGGGTCGGCCACTATTATATCGTAATAGAATTTTGGATCGTCCGCAACCACGTGCCAAAAGTTCATGGAGCGCTTGAGAGTTCCTATAACTACATTCTTTGCGCGCTCCGTAACGCGTATGACCCTTGCGTGCAACCCGTACGCCCTGTCGCGGCGCCTGCGCCCGCCACCGCGCTCGTCTATGATTCTCGCCAAGACTCTGTCGCCATTTAGCGAAACTCCGGTATCCTCGCGGCGCACCGCAACTTCGCTGCCGCTATCAAGCTCTATATAAGCCGCGCCGCTCTGCTTAAAGCGTATCACGCCGGCCACCAGGCCTATATCTTTTGATATGCAAAATTTACCCCCCTTTACATGGGCAATCTCACCGCTTTTTACCATTTCTGCGAGGGTCCGCTTAAAGGCGCCCAAATCGCTCTTTGAAACGTTTAACAAGGCTGCGAGCTCCCGCAGGCCCGACGGAGAATACTCTCTCGACTTCAGGGCGTCTATTATTTCTCGACGCAATTTTTCGTTCTTTATCTTCATACGTTTCTAAGTTCTATCGGAATCAATACCAAGATGGATGCGACAAACAAAATTATCGACAAAAGCGCGAAGGCGGACTCCCTTAAGCCCTTTCTAAACGACAGCCACAAAAGCCCGAGCATCGCCGCAAATAGTATGCTTGCCGCGGCAAATTTTACGCGCATAAAAATCCCGAAATCCGCAGCGCTTGCAGCCGCAAGGCCAAGCATTACCGATACCGCCATGGCAAGGCAGGCAAGCCCCAGAGAGCCCCTGGCGAGCCTGAAAGTCCTGGGAAGGGGCAGAGAATCCGGAGCAAGCGCATTTGAAGTGCGCTTCTTTAGCGCCCTAAGCTGGAGCATATACGCTCCGGAAAACATCGCACTAAGGCATAAAAACGCGTAGCTTAAGACCGCACTTACGGCATGCACTGCCGCCAAATCGGGGCTTGCAGCCTCGACGGATTCAAAGACCATCTTTGAGAACGAGGGGCAGAGCGCGGGCAGGAGCGCAAGCACCGCGGCAACCAGAATCGAGGCAGAACCCGCCATGCGCGCGCCCAAAACCGCCGATGCCGCAAAGTCTATCAATACTATCGCCCAGGCAATCGATTCCGTTAGCTCGTACGAATTTGCAATCGGGACTCTGCCCGTGGAAAAGGCCAAGTAAGCCAGAGCGGCCGTGTGCAAAATAAAGCCGAGAACCGAAAAACACCAAAAGTACTTTAAGCCGAGAAATTTTCTCCTAAAGTGCGGCAGGCCGAATATCCACGCAAGAAAATACAGCAGGCTGGCCGGAATCAAAAGCAGATGCAATATATTCATATGTTCGCCCTGTAAAGTTTTTCGAGAATTTCAATCTGTGTGTCCGAGTCGTTGAGGCAGGGCACATATTCAAACTTCTCGCCTCCATTTTCCAGAAAAAATTTGCGAAGGTCTCTGTCTATTTCCAGAGTGGTCTCGGTGCAATCGCAAAAGAAGCCGGGGCAGACGAGCGCAAGCTTTTTAACCTTCCTCTTTAAAAGCGAAGCCACAACGTCGATTACCTTTGGAGAAGTCCAGCGCCCAAAGCGCATCACAGACTGCCAGGCCATCAGCACTTCCCTGTCGGGAAAAGCCTCTCTTATCGCGGCTGTGGTCGACTTGCAGTCGTCTATGTAGCTGTCGCAATTCAGGCTGTTTTTAGGTATTCCGTGGAAGCTCACCAGTATGCACTCGGCGGAGCTTGTGTATTTTCTTACAGAATCGCAAATTCCATCTAGATAGAACGGCTCGCGGCAATACTCCTTAACTATCTTATACGGCCCGCGCCCGCGCATTGCAGCCTCTATGGCGGCGACGGCAGGCTCGGTAGTTGCGCTTGCGCACTGCGGGTAAAGCACTATAAATAGTATCCCGCTCAGATCGCCCATCGGCCTTATTTTGCCGACTATGTCTGAAACTTTTGGGCTGCCGCAAACTCCGGCCCAATAGGTCTTAACCCCTGTTTTTCGGCTCAGGGCCGAGCATATATTGTCAAGGTAGTAGGCCGACTGCGTCTTGGAATTGCGGGAGCATAACTTCAACATTTCAAGAAAGCGCCCCGCCCTCTTCTTGGCAACCCTCTTTGCCAGAAAATTTCTAAGCAAATCCGGAAGCGGCACAACCGCCCTATCCGACAAAAATTCTCGCAAAAAATCCCTGCAAGACTCCTCCGAGAAATCTCTGGGTGAGCCCAAACTAACAAGAACCGTCGCGTCAAAACTCATCTGCTTATTTTCTTTGCCAACTCCAAGCCGTTTTCTATGCAGGAACTTACGCCGACACCCCCACGGTATGCGCCCAACATATGCACAGTCGGGAACTCTCTCTCAAGCTCGCCCAACTGCTCCAAGACATCGGCATAGCCGACATTGTACTGGGCTATGGCGTTTTTCCACCTAAATATCCGCTTAAACATTGGTTTTGCTGACTTGTCCAAACCCAGCAGCCTCTGCAAGTCAGACAGCGCAATTTCCTCGAGTTTTTCGTCTTCCAACTCGAAAAATTCCGGGTGGCGCATTCCGCCCATATAGCAAGTTAAAGTCGCGCACCCGTCGGGAGCCCTGCCCTCGAAAACGCTCGACACAAAGAGGGCCCCGAGTATGCTAAATTGCCTTTCCTTCTCCGGCAGAAGCGCTCCAAAACCGTCCAGTTTGTGCGATATTTCTGACCTTCTAAAACCCATGGTAAAAGATATCACCGGCGCGTAAACGATATCGTCTAAGAATTCCATTTTAGAGGCCAGAGAACCCGGTATGGGCAGATTTTTTAAGTCTTTTGCAGGCACTGCGAACACTACTTCGTCAAACTGGTCGCAGTCCTCGCCGTGCTCGCAAACCCAACACACCCTCCAAGAGCCCATGTCGTAGTCTATGCTGACTATCTTAGCCCCGACAGTCAAATTGCCTTTTAACTCATCCGCCAGCCTTTCGACTAGCTCCGCCAGACCTTCTTTAAAGGAAATCATTATGGGCTTAAAGAAGTTGCCCGCCGCCCGCTTTTCCTTCATAGACTGCATTGCCCCCCTGATTATGGAGCCGTATTTTTGCTCCAAATTCC
This sequence comes from uncultured Opitutales bacterium, assembly GCA_900552245.1. Classification (GTDB taxonomy): domain Bacteria; phylum Verrucomicrobiota; class Verrucomicrobiia; order Opitutales; family Intestinicryptomonadaceae; genus Intestinicryptomonas. The sequence goes on from URYY01000057.1 coordinate 12,485, forward strand.
AAAATGGCGGGAATGCGTATTTTATTGAGAGCTTTTCCGGAGAGCCCCCATATATGCCGGCCATAAATGGATTCATTCCGTAATCCAAAGCCTCAACTCCGAGCCTATCTATGGTAAACTGCGCGACGCTGGGGTCCGAATCCGCAT
>URYY01000058.1 GCA_900552245.1 uncultured Opitutales bacterium
GCGACCGGCTGCTATTGTGTAAATTTTTGTGTCAAAACCCGCTGCGGCCTCGGCGGCGGCTATGGGCGAAATTTTGCCCGCATTGTTGTCGCCGTCTGTAAGCAGAATTATTACTCTAGATTTTGCGTCTTTTAAGTCCCTCATTCTGTTTACGCTCATTGCTATAGCCGAGCCAATCGCCGTGCTATTACCGTCGATTGCGCCTATTTCTACTCTCTCTATATTCTTTAAAAGCCAATCGTGGTTTAGCGTAAGCGGCGATACCAAGAAGGGATTTGAGCCGAAAATAATCATTCCGATTCTATCGTTTGGCCTGTTTTTAATAAAGTCTTCAATAACTTTCTTTACGGCATCTAGCCTCGTCAAAAGCTCTCTTTTATTTTTCGATAAATCCAAGGCCGACATAGAGCCCGATACGTCGACAGCAAGCACTATGTCTATCCCGCTTTCCTCGCGCTCGCTAAAACCCCTTCCAAGCCGCGGGCGCGCAAGCCCTACTATTAGAAGCGAGATTATTAAAAGCCTCAGCAAAAACAGCACTCCTGCGGCTCTGCTTCTGTTTCTCTTTGCAACTACCTTTGCTATGGCGACACTCGAAAATACGAGCGTTCCCGTTTTGCCGACTCTTCCGCGCAAAAATACAAGCGCAAGTGGAATAAGCAAAAGCCACAAAAGTTCGGGGTTTGTAAAGTCAAAGTTCATTTCTTCTCAGACTTCCTCTTTTCGTTGTCTTCGTTTATAAAAGTTTCCGCCAGCGAAAACATCTTTTCGCGCTCGTCTGCGCCAAATTGCGCGCCGGCGAACTTTGCCTTGTCGGCAAGTATTAAAATTTCCGCAATCTTTGCTCTGTCCGCTTCTTCTAACTTGTCGGAACTTGCGGCAATTTGCAAAAACTCCTCGGTTGTGCGCTCGGGCGCGGGTATGTCGAACATAGCCGATATGTAGTCGCGCACGGCGGAACTCAGGCGGCTTGCGTAGAGCTTGTCGTCCGCTTCGTTTTTGCAGGATTTTAGCCTCAGGCTTGCTATTTCAAAAGCCGTGGGCGCGGGCCGCGAATTTAGCCTGCTTACAATTATTCCCGCAAAGAGCGCGCATGCAAAAAGTATGAGCGCTATCCACCACCAATTCTGCTCTAGAAAGGTGGGCTCTATCTTGCCGGCTATTGAGTTTATGTTCGGAAATATGTCGTTCATCTGCGTCTTCTGCTTTCAAAAAATTTGCGTATTGCAACTATGTAGGGCTTTCCGGTGCAGACTTCAATCGAGTCTATGCCTATGCTTGCAAGCCCAAGTTTAAAAGCTTTCATGCGCGTCTTGTTTTCAAAATTGTAGTTCTTTAGTATGCTTTGCGAGAAGGTGTCCAGCTCTATGATTTCGCCGGTTTCGCTGTCTTCAAGAACTATGTTGCCAATGCTTGGCAATTCCATTTCCCTGTCGTCATAGACATTTATGCAGACTAGGTCGTGGCGTCTGTTTGTGATGTCAAGCGCCTTGAAAACCGGGTCGGACGCGCGCTTTGCGGGGTTCGGAAGCTCTCCGTTTGGCCCCTGCAAAAAGTCGCTTAATAAAACCACAATCGCGCGCCTTTTTAAGAGCTTATTTATGCCGTCAAGCGCCTTTGATATGTCGGTTCCGACGCGCTTTGGCTTAAAGTATAGAATCTCTCTTATTAGGCGCAGTATGTGCGAGCGTCCCTTGCGGGGCGGTATGATAAGTTCAATTTCATCGGTAAATAGCGCAAGGCCAACCTTGTCGCCGTTTCGGGCGGCGGAGAAAGCCAAGACGCTTGCAATTTCAGCCTCGAGCTCGCGCTTCGACTGCTTGTCAGAACCGAACGAACCGCTGCCAGACAGATCCACCGCAAGCATCATAGTAAGCTCCCTCTCCTCGCGGTACTTCTTGACGTGAGCCTTGCCGGTTCGCGCCGTCACATTCCAGTCTATGCTGCGGATTTCATCGCCCGGCTGGTATTCGCGCGCCTCCTCAAAGTCCATGCCTTGGCCTTTGAATATGCTGTGGTAGGCGCCTGCGATTGCGTCGCTTACTTGGCGGTTTGTGGCAATCTCAATGCGCCTTACCTTGCGCAACATGTCTGTTACGGAATCGCTCATAGCGCAACTAATTTATTCCTTCTTTATATATTATGGAACTGCAACCGTGTTTAAAACGTCGCGTATTATCTCTTCGGAACTTATGCCTTCAGCTTCGGCTTCGTAGGAAACTATTATCCTGTGGCGGAAGATGTCGGGGGCTATGTCTTTTATGTCTTGCGGCGTCACATAGCCTCTGCCGTGCAGGAAGGCGTGTGCCTTTGCCGCGAGTGTAAGCGCAATAGTGGCTCGCGGAGACGCTCCAAAGCGTATGAAATTATCCAAATCCAACTTGTAGTTTGAGGGCTTGCGGGTGGCAAAAACCAAATTTACTATGTAGTCTTTTATCTTGTCGTCCACATAGATTTCATCCACAACTTTGCGCGAGCTTAAAATTTGTTCGGGGCTTACGACAGTGTTTATCTGCACCTGAACGTCTGTCTTTGCCATCATGTCAAGTATGAGGCGTTCCTCCTCCTTTGTCGGATAGCCTATGTTTAGCTTGAACATAAATCTGTCGACCTGCGCCTCCGGCAGTTGGTAGGTTCCCTCTTGGTCTATGGGGTTTTGCGTAGCCAAAACTAGGAAGGGGGAGGGGAGCTTGTATGTAGTTCCACCTATGGAAACCTGCCTTTCCTGCATGGCTTCAAGCAGGGCGCTCTGAACCTTCGCAGGGGCTCGATTTATTTCGTCTGCCAGAACAAAGTTTGCAAATACGGGACCCTTTTGTGTGAAAAATTCTCCCTTTTGCTGGTTAAACACCAAGGTTCCAACTATGTCCGACGGCAGCAAGTCGGGCGTAAACTGTATTCTAGAAAACTCCGCCTGCGCAGCCGAGGCGAGCGTCTTTATCGCGAGGGTCTTTGCCAGGCCCGGCACGCCCTCGAGCAGCAGGTGCCCATTTGCTAGTATTCCGGTAATGAGCCTATCCACCAGATACTTTTGCCCCACTATGTTTTTTGATATTTCCTTTCTCAGCAGGTCTGTCCACTGCGATGCTTCTTTTACTTTGTCGTTAATTTCTGCGAGATTTATACTCATTGTTTCTACTTTGTTAAATTGTTGGATAACTAAAGCTTTTTGGAAAGATACACAAACTTTCTCTTATGACAAAAGCGCTATAAAATCGTTCCAAAATTTAATCCAATATCGTACTTTTTTTCAACAATTAAAGTGGCAAAACGTTAGGCTTTTAGACCGTCGAAAAAAGCAAAAGCGCAGGCCCGATTTCTATTTGAGAGCTTGCGCTTTGGTAAATCCAATTCCGAAATGTATTGCGCTCGCGCGCCTAAGACTTCGCAATAAGCGCGAGGGCTTCCGCTATAACTTGCTCTTTTGTTAGGTTTGACGTGTCTATGAGCTTAGCCCCCTTCGGGCAGACTAGCGGCGCCGTCTTTCTATTTTTGTCTAGAGTGTCTCGCTTTGAAATTACATCGCTAATTCCCTCTAGCGCGCGGCGCTTCTTGCGGGTTTCTTCGTCGGCGTCTAAAAATATTTTTACTTGAGCTTCGGGGAAGATTACACTGCCTATGTCGCGCCCCTCCATTACAAGACCTCCAAAATTCATCTGCCTTGCAAAGTCGGCCATAGACCTCTGGTAGGATTTCAAAAACTCTCTCAGCTTTGGCATTGCAGCAAACAAAGCCACATTTTCATTAATCCTATCTTGCCTGATTAGGCTATCTTCTATCTCTTTGCCGTTTACCGACATAAGAGCGCTGTTGTTTGACAAAACTGCGCCGAGCTTAACTTTCTCCAAGAGTTTTAAAGCCGCATCTTCGCCCATATCGGGCTTTATGGAGTTTTCCAGAAGTATGTAGGTTAGGGTTCTATAGTGCGCACCGGTATCGACATGCATATAGCCCAATATTCTGGCGCACTCCTTTGATACGCTCGATTTCCCGACGGCAGCGCCGCCGTCTATTGCTACAATTTTAAAATTCATTGAATCTCTTCTAGCTTTTTCTAGGCAATCAAAAAAGTTTGGCCAAGTTTTTACGCAGCATTCCTTGTCCATAATTGAAAGCCAGGGCTTGCCGTCCTTAAATAAGTCCGCACTTGCGCAGACTCCGAAAGACATCGCTATCCTATGGTCGGAATAGGTCTCAATTTCAGAATTTCTATTTATGTGCTTTGCAGGATCCTTGTAAGATTTTACTCCTATGCAGTCGCCATCTTCGCAGACGGATTTTGCGAGCTTCTTTAACTCCGTTGAAACTGCGCTTACCCTGTCTGTCTCCTGCTTGCGCGTGTGGCCTATACCCTCTATTTTTAGGGAGTTTGCCACTATGGGCGATATGGCCGCAAGGCTTAGAAAAGTGTCGGATATATCGTTAAAATCAAAGTCTAAGTCTCCGCAAGTTTTGGCCTCACCCACAAATAGGGCATCGCTGCCAACTTTATACATTTTAACTAATCCGGACTCCTGCATTATATCCGCAAACCTGGCGTCTCCCTGCAGCGAAATTGAGGCAAAGTCCTTAAGTAGGGCAGCTCCGCCCACGCTTGCAACTAGCGATATAGGATAGCTTGCCGCAGTTGCGTCGGGCTCAATCTTGTAAAGGGCGGGAGACTCTGTCACTCCATGCAAAACCTTGTAGCAGGAGGCGTCCAACTGTTCCACTTCAAATCCGAATTGGCGCATCATCTGCATTGTCATATCGACAAAGGGTCTTGAGACGGTTTTTCCCTTTAGCTTAATTAGGGTGTCGCTGCGGGCCTGGACGCTTGCCATTAAAAGAGCCGACAAAATTTGGCTAGATTCACTCGCGTCAAGTTCGATTTCTCCTCCCTTTAGCCCGCAAGTTTTTACACTGAACGGAAAGCAATATCTCTCTTTCTTAAAGCTAAACTTTGCCCCCTGTTTTTCAAGGGCTTCTATGAGACCCCTCATCGGGCGCTTATACATCGCTTCGTCCGAATCAAATTCGTAGTTTCCATTCTCCTGGGTGCAGACAAATGCTGTTAGAAAGCGAGCCGCCGTTCCGGCGTTTCCGACAAATAGCTCGGCGCGCTTTACGCAATCGCCTTTTATGGATATCAGATTGTCGTTGCGCTTTATGACAAAGCCCAGCTTTTTGAGGCAGTCCGCCATTATGTCGCAGTCGCGCGAAAATAGAGGATTGAGTATCTTCACCTCGTAGTCGGACATCGCCGCCATTAAGAGCGCGCGGTTTGTTATGCTCTTTGAACTTGGCAGTGTGAATGTCGCACAGACTTTTTTTGCGAAGGGTTGTATGGGGGTTTTTGTCATTTTATTTATCTAATTTTAGGCGGGTTTGGCGCGCAGAAGTTAAAAAATTTTCAATGTAGACGCAGTCCTTACTGTCCACCGCGCTCTTTAACTCTTGGAGTTTTGCTATGTACTTTGAGAGTCCAAAGCTTATATTTTCGGCGTTTTCTGAGAGTATGGACTCCCACATCGCGGGGTCGCTTTTTGCTATCCTTGTTGTATCTCTAAAGCCGTTGCCTGCAAAGAGCTTAAAGTCCTCCAAATTATCTGCTGCAAGAAGTGCAAGCGCACTTGATGCGCACTGCGGCAGGTGGCTTACTCTCGCGACAATTTTATCGTGCTCTTCGGGGCTTTTAAAAAAGACCTTCATACCGAGCTTGCGCCACATGTCCGCAACTTTTTCCGTAGCGACTTCCGATTTCTCAGAGGGGCAGACAAGGCAAGAGGCACTCTCAAACAAATCGGGCTTTGCGGCTGAAGCTCCCGATTTTTCGGAGCCTGCCATGGGGTGGGAACCAACAAATACGGCGCTCAGCCCATCCAGAATCTTTTCGCACTCTCTTACTATGTTAAGCTTTGTGCTACCCACATCCGTCACAATTGCCCCCGACTTTAGGAAAGAGCGAATGTCCTTTAAAATTGAGGGTATCGTGCTTGCGGTTGTGGCAAGAACTACTAAGTCGGCATCGCTCGCAGCTTCGTTAATGTTTTCAAATACCTTGTCGCACCAGGGCTGATTTTCGCAGAAGTCGCGATTTGCCTTGCCGCGGTTCCAGATATGTACGACCCTTGCGCAGCCCCTTTCCTTTAGGGCCCACGCAAGCGACGCTCCCAAGAGCCCCGCTCCGAAAATTGCGACTTTCCCAAATTGTGCCATGTTCCGCATAGTTGCATTTTTTTTACTAAATTTCAACAAATTTTGAAATGTCAAAAAAGAACTCCGTAGTTGCTTGCGAAAAATAAAAAAATATGCTCTAATCGCGGCCTATTTTTATGAATTTCATAATGTCATTCTTGGGGCGCTTTTTGGCGTTTATTCCGCGGAGTTTCGCAAAGGCTTTGTGCGACGGCATAGGCTGGCTTGTCGCAGAGTTTCCATCGCCCAGGCGCAGGGTAGTGAGGGCGAATTTGCGCCACTGCTTTCCGGATATAAGCGATGAGAAATTGAAGAAATTGGCGCTGGAATCCTGCCGAAGAACGATAGAGATGGCTCTATTTGTACTGGCAAGCCCATATATAAGCATGGACGAATTAAAGAGGCGCGTAAAGATAAGCGCGCATCTCAATGAGGAAATAAAGCGTCTTGAGGAAAATCCTAGGCCCCTTGTCTTGATGATTCCCCACTTTTGCATGATGGAATCCATAACGATTATGCCCGCTATATCGGAGCACAAGCTGCCGCGCACAGGCGTTTTTTATAGGCCTTTTGACAACGCCGGAATGGAAAAGTGGATAAAGAATACGCGCGAGCGCTACGGGATAAATCTGCTCTCGCGCCGCGACGGGCTTTTGGTGGCTTTAGATTACGTCAAGCGCGGAGACTGCATTGCAATACTTTTCGACCAAGACGCGGGGGGGCTTGGCGCACTTTCCATGTTTTTTGATAAGGTTTGCTCCTGCTCTGAGATTGCGGGGCTTTTGATAGAGCGCACAAAGTGCCTGTCCGGAGTTTTCTGGGCGCGCAGGACCGGCTTTTGGGAGTCTGAAATTGACGGGGAATACATAGAGCCCGACAGTGCTGAAAATATAATAATAAAGACAAACCGCTGGCTTGAGAATAAGCTCAAGACGGACGAGGAGCTTTGCGTGGATTGGCTTTGGCTTCACAAGCGCTGGAAGACCCAGTCAAATCCGCGAAAGAGGTTTAGAATAGAACATAGGAAAAATCATCTGCCGGATTACCTAAAGTTTTACAATTTGGATTCTTTGCCGCGCAATACCCACTTTTTTGCGACTCTGCCAAATGAAGAAAGTAAACTTCTTGCAAGCCTTGCCGCCGTGGACGCTCTTAGAAAATCTCGTCCGGACGCCGCAATAAATGCAATTTGCCAGTCTCAAGATGAGCAGTTTTTAAAAGATACGGGGCTATTTGAGAGTGTAAGTGCCATTTGCGAGGGCGACAAGACTGCCTACAATTCGGCTTTGCTTAAGATTAAGAATCTCTATCCTGACGTGCTTATAAATTTTGAAAGTAACGACTTTTCAGAGCTTGTTAGAAAGTCCATAGCACCGCTTCAGTGCTTTGCCTTTAAAGGTGCCGGAGAAAAGTCAAAGGCAAATTGCATTTGCCGCTTGGATTCTCGGCAGTCCAAATTGTCTTATCCCGAAAAGCTTGAAATTTTCATGAAGTACTTTGGCTTGGAGGGCGAGTTTGATAAAAACTTGCTCGAGGCAAAGTCAAAGGAAGAATTTTTGAAGATATTAAAGGGCAGGGGCTAAGCCTTTTCCGACTATATAATCAGCTCTAATTCGCATTTTTTTTAGCGAATTTGTTTGCGAATATTTCGGCTACTTGCTCTAATTTCCGACTATGGAGATAGTGGATTTTAAGGGCGAAAAGCTCTACAAGTGGGCGACGGGGGCTTCCAGATTTATTTTAAACCCCGCGCGGGGTATGAGGCTTATGAACTGGTTCTTGGAGCTTGCCGACGGCTCTGTGCGAGATGTCATTTATTGGCCGGACGACGGAGATGTCGGCGAAAATATTGCGGGAGTTCGCGGCGGCAATCCCATACTCTTTCCATTTTGCGGAAAGAGCTTTGTTGATGGGCGCGACGGCCTTTGGAAAACAGCGGATTCTCAAATTCTAAAAATGCCCCAGCACGGCTTGGCTCGCCAGGGAAAATTTGAGGTTTTAGATGTATCCGACTACAAGATAAGCGCAAAATTTCTCCCCTCTAAAGAGGCTATGGAGTGCTATCCGTATGAGTACGAATTTATCGTTACTTACCGCTTTGACGAATTTTCACCGTCTTGCGAATTTGCCCTAAAGAATCTCGATAGCGTTGAAATTCCGTGGTGCGCAGGGCACCACTTTTACTTCAAAATGCCTTGGCACGAAGGCGCAACTCGCAAGGACTACCGCATTTTGTGCGACGCAAAAAAGGCCTTTAAAATAGAAAGCTGTGGCGTTTTAAGAGAAGTTGAGGCAAAATTCCCCGCAGACTTTTCAGACCCGGATATTTGGAATAGGATAAATTGCAAGCTAAAGACAAACATAGTTAAGTTCGGCCCAAAGAACGGCGAGGAGGATATAACTCTAAAAGTCGGCGATTCTCCAAAACCGGAGGCCTGGACTAGCGTTGTAACTTGGTCTGAATCGGACGATAGCCCATATTATTGCGTCGAGCCTTGGATGGGCGCTCCCAATGCCGCAGAGCACAAGGGCGGTTTGCATTTTGTAAAGCCCGGCGAAACTCAGCGCTTTTCCGTGCAAATTTCCATTTTTTAATTTGCGCTTTTGTTTTTTTTAACTTTCAAAATCCTCCGCTTAGATTTTCAATTTTTTTAGGCGCTTCGAAAGATTATTTCGGGGCGCTTTTTTATCGCCTTGCAAAGCTAGTAATTTTTTCAGTCAAGGAAGCGCTTGCAAATAAAAACACCTTGCAGGCTTAATTTTCAATCGCGGATTTAATCTGAATTTATGGACATGGCGCTGCTTCTATTTTGTTTGCTAGTTAACTTCTCTTTTTACGTCTAGAAAGGCTTAGTTCCCTATTCCGCTTGGTCTTCCAGAAAAGAGGCGTATATTTTCCGAATTGTAAGGACAAAAAAAAGAGGCGCGAATTTTCGCGCCTCCCATCAAACTATATTGAAGTTTTATGCTTTGTTAATTGCAAGGGCTTACATCATGCCGCCCATGCCGCCCATCATAGAGGGATCCATTGCCGGAGCCTTCTTCTCTTCGGGCTTGTCGGCAATCATGCACTCTGTAGTGAGTAGCAAACCTGCAACTGAACCTGCATTCTGCAAAGCTGTGCGTGTCACCTTTGTAGGATCTACAACGCCCGCCTTGAACAAGTCTTCAAACTGGCCGGTAGCTACATTGTAGCCCATGCCGCCCTTGCTCTTTAGAACTTCCTTTACAACCAAAGCGCCTTCCTCACCGGCGTTTGCGCACAACTGGCGCAAGGGAGCCTCAATAGCGCGGCGAACAATCTGAGCGCCAACCGCTTCGTCGCCCGTCAGAACTTCCTGCAAAGCGTCGATAGCCTTTGCCGTGCGCAACAATGCAACGGAACCGCCCGCGCTTATGCCTTCTTCAACTGCAGCTCTTGTAGCGTGCAGAGCGTCGTCAACGCGCATCTTCTTTTCCTTCATTTCAGGCTCAGTAGCGGCACCTACGTTGATTACTGCAACGCCGCCTGCCATCTTTGCCAAGCGCTCCTGCAACTTTTCGCGGTCGTAGTCGGAAGTCGTTTCCTCAATCGCTCTGCGGATCTGCTTTACGCGAGCCTGAATGTCGGAGGACTTGCCGCCGCCTTCAACGATTGTCGTATTTTCCTTGGAAACTGTTATGCGCTTTGCCTTGCCCAAGTCTGCCAACTGAACATTCTCAAGCTTTATGCCCAAGTCCTCAGTGATGCACCTGCCGCCTGTAAGGATTGCGATATCCTCAAGCATTGCCTTGCGGCGATCGCCAAAGCCCGGAGCTTTTACTGCGCAGACATTCAAAGTTCCACGCAAGCGGTTTACAACCAGGGCTGCCAAAGCTTCGCCCTCGACGTCTTCGGCAATGATCATCAAAGGTTTGCCGGTCTTAGCTACAGCCTGCAATATCGGCAACAAGTCGGAGAGGCTTGAAATCTTCTTTTCGTGTATCAATACGTAAGTGTCTTCCAAGACGGCTTCCATCGTGTCTGCACTTGTGACAAAGTAGGGCGATAGATAGCCCTTGTCAAACTGCATACCTTCGACGACGTCCAATGTAGTCTCGATTGACTTTGCCTCTTCTACCGTGATTGTGCCGTCCTTGCCAACCTTGTCCATAGCTTCTGCTATAACATTGCCGATTTCAGCGTCCCAGTTTGCAGAAACTGTGGCAACTTGGCGGATTTCCTCGCGGTCCTTTACGTTCTTAGAGTTCTTTGCAAGCTCCTTAACGGCAGCCTCGATAGCCTTGTCTATGCCGCGCTTTAGGAAAATCGGGTTGGACCCGGCCGCTACGTTTCTCAAGCCTTCCTTGTAGATTGCCTCGGCAAGGACTGTTGCAGTTGTCGTACCGTCGCCGGCATTGTCGGCAGTGCGAGACGCAACTTCGCGAACCATCTGGGCTCCCATATTCTCATAGGGATTTTCAAGTTCGATTTCCTTTGCAACCGTAACGCCGTCCTTTGTTACCAAAGGTGCGCCAAATTTCTTGTCGATTAGAACGTTTCTGCCCTTCGGACCCAATGTCGCCTTTACGGCCTTGGCCAAAGTTTCTACGCCCTTTAAAATTCTTTTGCGTGCTGCTTCGTCAAATATAAGTTGTTTAGCCATATTTTATAATGCTCCTTTTAAATTGTTTTACTTTAGGATTGCCAAGATGTCGTCCTCGCGCAAGAGCGTGAACTTCTCTTCGCCAACCTTTACTTCAGTACCGCCATACTTTGCAATTAACACTCTATCGCCAACCTTGACGTCAAAGCTCGAGCGCTTTCCGTTTTCGTCGGTCCTGCCTGTTCCAAGTGCAATTACCTCAGCTTCCTGTGACTTTTCCTTAGCGGCATCGGGAATGATGATGCCCCCCTTGATTTGCTCTTTCTCCTCGATCTGCTTTACCAATACGCGATCGCCTAGAGGTTGTATGTTTGTCTTTGCCATAATTGTTATTTCTCGATTCTTTGTTCTTTTAAAAATTCTTTAAAGGTAAAGGAAAAATCCCCCGCTTACAAAGCTTTTTTTTTAGCTTTGTAAATCGGGAGACTCAAAACCATTACTTATTCTCGTCTTTTTTCTCGTCGTCAACTACTTCGAAGTCGGCGTCAACTACGTCGTCCTTCTTAGGGGCTGAACCTGCGGCTGAATCCGAACTCTGGCTCTGGGTCGAGGTGTTTGCAGCCTGGCTTGCAGCCTGGAAAGCCGCCGCATTCTCCTGGAAGAGCTTCGTGAGCTTTTCAGTTTCGGCCTTGGCCTCGTCCTTAGTGATATCGGACTTTTCGAGAAGTTTGCGCGCATCTTTTACTGCATCTTCAAGCTTTGCCTTTACTGATGCGTCAAGCTTGTCGCCGGCGTCCTTTACCTGCTTTTCAATCTGGTAGGAGATATTGTCTAGCTCATTCTTAGCTTCAACTGTCTCCTTGATTCGCTGGTCTTCTGCAGCATTGAGTTCAGCTTCCTTCTTCATGCGCTCAACGTCTTCTTTGCTCAAGCCGCTGGAGCCCGTGATGGATATCTGCTGTTCCTTGCCAGTGCCCTTATCTTTAGCGCTTACATGCAAGATGCCGTTTGCGTCTATATCAAATGTAACTTCGATTTGCGGGAGTCCGCGCGGAGCGGGAGCTATTCCGTCGAGCCTGAAGTTGCCGAGCATCTTGTTGTCTTTTGCCATTGGGCGCTCGCCCTGCAAAATCTTAATGTCAACAGCCGTCTGATTGTCGGCGTATGTGGAGAAGATCTGCGTGGCCTTCTTAGGAATCGTCGTATTTCTCTCAATCATCGGAGTCGATACGCCGCCTGCGGTTTCAATTGAAAGGGTAAGCGGAGTTACGTCGAGAAGCAGTACGTCGCGCACATCGCCCTGCAGCACGCCGCCCTGAATTGCAGCACCTCTTGCGACAACCTCGTCCGGATTTACACCCTGATGGGGCTTCTTGCCTGCGAGCTTTTGTGCAAGTTCCACAACCGCCGGCATACGAGTCATACCACCTACGAGGACAAGCTCGTTTATGTTTGCGGCGGTTATTCCCGCGTCTTTCAAGCAAGCTTCAAAGGGCTTTACTGTTCTGTCTAACAAGTGCTGTGTCAGCTGTTCCAACTTTGCGCGTGTGAGAACCACATTCAAGTGTTTCGGACCGCTTGCGTCTGCCGTTATGAAGGGCAGGTTGATGTCGGTCTGCTGAGATGTTGAAAGGGCGATTTTTGCCTTTTCAGCCTCTTCGCGCAAACGCTGAAGTGCCATAGGATCATTCTTTAGATCTATGCCGTTTTCCTTTTTGAAATTGTCGATAAGCCAATCCATTATGGCAGAGTCGAAGTTGTCGCCGCCGAGTTCGGTATCGCCGTTGGTGGCTTTCACTTCAAAGACGCCGTCGCCGATTTCAAGTATTGAAATATCGTACGTGCCGCCTCCCAAGTCGTAAACGGCGATTGTTTCGTCGTTTTTCT
>URYY01000059.1 GCA_900552245.1 uncultured Opitutales bacterium
CTAACGGCCGCCGTTGCAGAGCCCGATATTGCGCCAAAGAACATGCAAGTTAACGTATTTACGTAGGCCAATCCACCCGGGAATCTGCTAACCAAGGCGGCAGCCAGGTCGATTAGCCGCATAGCCATAGTTCCGCGCCCCATAATTAGTCCAGAAAGAATAAAAAATGGAATTGCAAGAAGAGCAAAGCTATCCACGCCGTGGGCCATGGAAGTTGCGACAACTTCCAGAGGTTCGCGCCCTGTCGCAAGAATCGCAAGCGAGGAGCAGAGCGCAATCACAATTGCTATTGGAACCGACAATAGCAAGAGCGCCACAAAAGACGCGCAAAGGATTGCAAAAGCCGCGCTCATTTTCCGCCCTCCCCTTTAGAATTTTCCAGCAAAAGTGAAAGTAAATCCTCGCACAAAAACATTGCGCTTACCACTCCGCAAATTGGAACGCACAAATATATGCACCACATGGCAATCGGAACAGAAACCAAGTAGTTGCCGGATTCGTATGAGGTTAAGACTAGCGATATCCCACCACCGAGCAAAACCGCAAGTGAAAAGAAAATAGAAATTAAAAGCGCAATTACAGACGCAAACCTGCGCGCACTATCCTCAAACTTAGATAGTAAAAAATCCAAACCTATGTGAGACTTTGCTGCAAATGCTAAGGCCCCGCCAAAAAAGCTAAGCCAAATCAAGAGCATTCTCGCACTCTCGTCCGTAAACTTGGCCTGCTGGCCGTACAAGTATCTAGTGGCAACGCCTAGCAATACTATAAATACCAAGAGAAACATTATCAGTGCGCAAAACCTCGCCAGATTTTTCTTTAGAAAGGAGTTTAGCGCGCGCAACTTCAAAAGTAGATTTAACATCGCTACCCCGCTATTTAAAGTTTCTTATTTTTTCGACGAGCTCTCCTATCTTAGTTCCCTTGAGCTCCTCGTACATTGGCTTTACTTTTTCCCTAAAGGCGTCCTGATTTACCTCAATTATGCGCACCTTTTTCTCAATTAGCTTATTGCGCGCCTCCTGTGTCTTTTCAGCCCACAATTTGCGCTGAAATACGGAGGATTCGCGCGCGGCCTGCCTGAGCCATTCCTGCTCCTGAGAGCTCAATTTCTGAAAGGACGTTTCGCTTATTATCAGTATGTCCGGGAGGCGCGTATGCTCGTCAACGGTAAAATTCGGGCAGACCTCAAAATGCGCGCTTGAAAAGTAGGTCGGGAAATTGTTTTCAGCCCCATCGACAACCCCCTGAGCCAAAGAAGTGTAGGTTTCGCCCGCGGAAATCGGAGTCGGCGAGGCGCCGAAGCACTCCATGAGCTTCATGTCGTTTTTTGCATTCATAACTCTTATCTTTAGACCCTTCAAATCGTCTGGCTTTTCTATCGGTTTTTTTACCGTGTAAAAGCAGCGCGAGCCCGCGTCGTAAAAGCAAAGCCCAACAAGCCCCTCGCTATTCATATGGCTTAAAATTCCCTTTCCTATGTCTGAATCTAGAACGCCCCAATAGTGTTTAGAGTCTCTAAAAAGGTACGGAATAGTAAGAGCCGCAACATCGTCAACGAACATTGAGACCGTCGCCGAGGAAGCCTTTGTCATGTCAAGGGAGCCATTTTTTAGCTGCTCAATGCACTTTGTCTCATCGCCCAGCGCCCCGCCGGAATAAATGTCTATCGACATTTTACCGCCCGAAAGCTCCTCTAGGCGCTTTGCCATAAATTCCATGGCGATATTTACAGGGTGAGTTGTCTCGAGCCCGTGCGCCAACTTTAAAACCTTAGAGCCGGCAGCATGTTTAGACGATTTTGAAACGCTGAACGCATAGAATACGGACGTGCACAAAATGCCCACTAAAATACCTAGTATGAGATAAGATGTCTTCTGCTTCATAAGTAAAAATAATACGCGCCGCAAAGGCTGCAAATATTCGTTCAGAGTCTCTAAAAGACCGCCAAAGCCTGTAAAGTAAAAATTTAACTTCTTTTATAAAATGACCATTATTGAATATTTTTTTGACAAAGCCCGGATTGGGGCAAGCTTTGAAAGCGTCTTGACTGGACTTGCGGATGTGTTAAGCTTTGTCCAATTAAAAATAATAAAGAGGAGGCAATAAATTTATGTTTACAGGTATAGTTGAAGGCACGGGGAAAGTCGTTGAACTCACAAACAGAGAAAAGGCGTGGCTATTGAAATTGGAATCCCCCGAATTTATATCCTCTAGCCTATCTATAGGCGATTCGCTAGCCTGCAACGGCTGTTGCCTAACCTTGATAGGAAAATCCGGAAACGAATTGTCCTTTGAACTTTTGGAGGAAACACTGAGACTTACGAGCTTTGAGGGCTTGCAAAAAGGCGCACTTGTAAACTTGGAAAGGCCCCTAGCTTCCGGAGCGCGCCTGGGCGGGCACTTTGTATCGGGCCATATAGACGTAAGGAGCAAAATTTTAGACTTTGAAAAGCGCGGCAAAAACTTTTATCTGCGCGTTGCAGTTCCCGAAGAATTTACAAAATACGTCGTTTATAAGGGCTCTGTGGCGATAGACGGAATATCGCTTACGATAGCAGAAGCTCATGCAGACTCGCTTGCGGTGTGGCTAATTCCGCACACCCTTGAAGTCACAAACCTCTCGCAAGCATTGGCGGGCAAATTTGTAAATTTAGAATTTGACCTGCTTGCAAAGTATGTTGAAAAGATAGAGCTTGGCAGGCGCGAAAAGTCGCCCTACCAGCCGGAGTAATAGAACTGAGACAATGCCCGCACCACGCATATTTTCAAGGCGCAAGTTCCTATTCTTGCTATGGACTTGCGCTCTGTTTTTTGCACTTTCAATTCTCGGGCTAAACAAATCTTACCCGACAAGCGACAAAGCCGCGGAAGTTCCGCCGCAGAAATTTGCGCCCTCAGAACTGCGCGAAAGCGGCAAAGTGCGCCTTTGCATCTGGAATTTAAAGCTCTATTTAGACACTTACAAAATGACAGAGCGCGGACGCACAAAGGCTCCTAAAAGCGAAACCGAAAAGCGCGCAATCCTTGAGGTATTGAAAGATATTAACCCCGATGTGCTCGGCATAGAAGAAATAGGAACAGACAAATTTCTAAAAGAATTTTTGAATATTTTGCGCGAAGGCGGCTTGAGCTACCCATATGTGGCGGTTTCCGACAAGACCGACGAATATCCGCACTGCGCCATACTCTCAAAACTTGAATTTAAATCGACCTCAATTCTGGGCGACGATTTCTTCGACTATTTTGGGAAAATATCGCGCTCGCCCCGCGCTTTAATTTTAGCGGAATTTGAGACTGAAAACACAAGGTGGTTCTTCGGCTCTCTTCACCTTAAGAGCCGCTTTGGCGCAAGAAAGCGCGACGGGAATTTCTCTAAATTTAGAACACTTGAGTGCGAAAAGATAGCAGAGGATTTAAAGAAAATTCTTGAATCGAACTACCCTGTAATTATAGGCGGCGACTTTAACGACGAACCCAAAGACAGATCTACAACCCCTTTAAAAAATGCGGGATTAAGTGTTATTGAAACTGAAAATAAAATTCCCACTTACGTTTGGGAAAAGAAAAACATTCCCTACACTTTCGACTTTTTCATGGCCTCAAAATCTATGCTTAAGCTCATAGAAAGCCCGAGAATTTTCCCGACACCAAAGGGCGGCAGCGACCATTTACCCGTGTATTGCGACCTGAATTTTTCTAGGAATTAGCTATCTGCTAAAAAAATTTCGCTGGTATTTGTAAACCCTACCCACAAAGACTATCCAAAACAAAAGGGCTATTGCCAGCATAACGCTATAATATATTTTAAAGATAATAATCCCCCAAATTATCTCGTTTGTAACGTTTGCAGGGAATAGGAAATTATTTAAAATAAAGACTAGAAAGGCAAATAGCGACGAAAACCACCAAAGCAAGATGAAAGTGGAATCAAAGACAGTGTACTTTGCGCCGGAGGAAATTTTTGAATATTTATATATATATTTCAAAAACTGAAATGGCTGAACAAAATTTGCAACCGGTATAAATATGGACCATGCGACGTATGTCGGAGATACTATAAATTCCTTTCTGATTATTGCTGTATTACTTGCAACTGTATAAATCCAGTTAAATGCAGTTTTTAGCAATATAAGAAATACAAAAAATAGTACAATGGATGTAAAGCTTGATATTTTGCCGTATTCAACCCCAACACAATTCAATATTTGAGAAGATTTGCTATCTGAAAATACAACTGCGTCAAAATAATTCAGGCGTTTTAAGTTAAAGAATATAAACGAAGCCGACAATATTGCATAAGATGATAATAGGGCTCTAAAGAACTTTGTCTTCAAAGCCAAATTGTCCAACATTGAGGAATCGCGCCTCTGAATTTTCTTGAAAAAATCCGCAGATTCAAGCGCTATCCAATCGTCCATTCCCTTGCGCCAAACGAGAGTCGAGGCGGATATTTTCCCGGAATTGTACAAATACTGTAAGGTTAAATCCGTGACCGGACCCGCCTTTTTGCCTGACTTAACGTAGTACCACATAAAAAATAAACGTTTAGAGAATCTATTTGCCTATGCAAAAAGTCGAGAATATTTTGTCTAAAACTTCCTCGCGCTCGCCCCTGCCTACAATGTCGCCGACAGACTCCAAGGCGTCTCGCACATCGCTTGCCACAAGTTCGGAAGGCGCCGACTGTGCTATTTTTTCAATGGCGCTTCTAGTAGATTTAAGTGCGCTTGATACCAAAGTAGAGTGCCTTGCGCTAACAAGAACATCGTCCGAGGAAGAGCGTATGCCGTTTGCAGAAATAAAATCTACAATTAGCGATTTGAGCGCCTCTATGCCGCTTTGATTTAGGGCTGAAATTTCGGCGCACTTAAAGTCCTTAAACGCCTCCGGAACTTCCGCTTTTGCAAGGTCTATTTTATTAAAGACAATGATTGTGTTGCTCTTGCCGAGATAGTCTTTGGCAAGCTCGTAGGCGGAATAGTCCGGATTTTGGCAGTCAACTACAAGCAAGTTCAAATCCGCATTTTTTGCGAGGTTTAGGGAGCGGCGTATGCCCTCGGCCTCGATTTCATCGGAGGAAGATCGTATGCCTGCGGTATCGGTTAGATTTATGCAATAGCCGCCTATTGAGGCGCGCTCCACGATGAAGTCTCGCGTAGTGCCTGCAATGGAGCTTACTATCGCCCTATCCCGCCCCAATAGGGCGTTTAATAGCGAGGATTTGCCCGCGTTTGGCTCGCCTATTATAGACACGTTTAAGCCGTCGCGCAAAACAGCCCCATAGCGGCTAGTGGAAATTAGCTTAGCGGCGGCAGCCTCCACTTTTTCAAGCTCCTTCAGTGGCTCAGCGTAGGAATCAGGCGGCAGGTCCTCCTCTGAAAAATCTATGTGCGCCTCTATGTGGGCAAGAGCCGTCACAAGACTATCGCAAATGGAATTTATCCGCTTTGAAAGCTCGCCGTCTAGTTGCTTGCGAGCGGCCTCCAAAGACTTCTCTGAGCGGGCTGAAATCATTAGGCTCACGGCCTCAGCCTGCGACAAGTCAAGCTTCAAATTCTCAAAGGCTCTGCGCGTAAATTCCCCGTGGCTTGCCAGACGCATTCCGCGCGCAAACAGATCCTCCAGTATAGTCTGAACTATAAATGGGTTGCCGTGCGTAAAGATTTCAAGCATATCCTCGCCTGTGTAGGAATTTGGCGCCTTGAAATACAAAAATAAAACTTCGTCTAAGACCTTGCCGTCAAGGCTTCTGTATGTTCCGCGCAAAGCTCTGCGCGGAGAAGGCGGATTTTTCAGATTAAAAGCCTTGCTTGCTATTTCTAGGCAAAGTTCGCCGCTTGCGCGAATAGCCGCTATTGCCGATTCGCCCGTCGGGGTGGAGAGTGCCGCTATGGTGTCGTAGCCCAATGTCATTTTTTTGCCTTTCTCAATCTGTTTATCAAAAGCAAAGTTGCCGCGCTTGCGCAGAAGGCAACTCCGGAAACAGAAGTAGAATCAATATAAATTTTTAGACGCGTAAGCCCGGAATTATTTTTTATATCTATGGGTCTATTTAACTGGTAGCTCGTAGCCCCGCTTTTAAAGTATTCATAAGCCGCAAACCAAGCAATTGCAGCTACTATAAATGAAATTGCCAAAACCGCGAGCTTCCACTTTGAAAATTTAGCTACAATTGCGCTTTTCACCTGCCGCGCCTCTGTTTTATAGCCTCGGATAGAATATTCATATCCAGCTTATCGCCGGACTTTATCTTGTTTTTAGCAAACCAGCCCTGATTCATCTCAAGGCAATACAATACGTTTGCCGATTTGGAGCGTACGGGCGTGGTATCGTGCGGGAACATCTGCCTTATTTCGAGTATAGTTCCATAGGGGTCGATGAATGCTATGTCTAGGGGAACTTTAGTATTCTTCATCCAGTAGGAACACATTGTGGGAAATTCGTTTACAAAAATCATACCCTCGTTCTCAGGAAGGCTGTCTATATTCATAAGCCCCCTTGCCTTCTCAAGCTCTGAGACCGCTATTTTGGATAAAAACGACACGCTACCGATTTTTTGCTCAAACTTGTAGTCCGGATCGGTCTTTTTGAGATTTGCGTCGGAACAGGCGCAAAGGAAAATTGAAATTAGTGGAATCGCTAAAAAGCTTAAAATTTTCATAGCAATAAGCTAATATATATGTTTGAATTGTGGCAACAATTTTATGAATTTGGAAAAATTGATTTACGCTTCAACGGAATCGTCGCCGGATATGCTTTATTTTGCGAAAATGAACATACCCGATGCAATTTTCGCATTTACGCACAGGGGCAAAAAGTGCGCTCTGGCCTCACCCTTGGAATTTGGTCGAATGAAGAAGGAGTCGGACTTTTATGAAATCTACCCGCTAAACGGCTCTAGCGAAGCAGACGAGCTTGCAAAAATCTTTTCGAAATTGGGCCTGCGCAAAGTCGAAGTCCCCGCCGATTTTCCAAGTTTAATGCTTATAAAGCTCGAAAATCTGGGCTTAGATATAGAAGTCTGCGAGGGAGAATTCTTTGAGAAAAGGCGCATAAAAAGCGAATTTGAGGCGGGCGAAATTTCAAAGGCAAACAATGCGGCAAGCGAAGCCTTTAAGAGAGTTGCTGAAATACTCAAAGACGCGAAGATTGAGGGCGGAATTTTAGTTTATCAAGGCAGGAAGCTCACGAGCGAATTTTTAAAGTTTGAGATAGATAAAACCTGCTTTCTAAACGGCGCAATCGCAAGCCAAACGATAGCCGCTTCCGGAGCGCAAGCCTGCGATCCGCACTGCCAAGGCTATGGGCAAATATCCGCAAATTCTCTCATTGTCTGCGACATCTTTCCGCGCTTAAAAACTACGGGGTATTTTGGAGATATGACGCGCACATTCTTAAAGGGAAAGCCAAGCGATGCCCAAGTAAGGCTCGTTAAGTCCGTAAAGCAAGCTCAGGATTTAGCAATACCCATGATTAAGGCGGGAGTCCGCGCCGACAGCGTCCATTCTGCAGTCTGCAAGCACTTTGAAAAGTTGGGTTACAAGACCGAACTAAAAGGCGGCGCATGGCAGGGTTTTTTCCACTCTACGGGCCACGGCATAGGCCTTGAAGTCCACGAATCTCCTCGCTTGGGAAGAGCCAAGAACATTTTAAGCAAAGGCGAGGTTGTGACCGTCGAGCCCGGGCTATACTACCCTGAAATCGGAGCTTGCAGAATAGAGGATAACGTCTTTGTAGAAAAAGACGGCTGCAGGAAGCTTTCAAACTTTAACTACGATTGGATTATAGCCTAAAATGGCGACAATCTCGCAAAGCCTAAAAAACATCGCAAAAGTCGCGTTCGGAACACTGGGTTCGCGGCTATTGGGGCTTTTGCGCGATACGCTGTCTATGGCTTACCTCGGCGCAAGCGCGGTTAGCTCGTCCTTTTTCTTCGGCTTTACGGTTCCAAATTTATTTAGACGCCTAATGGGCGAAGGTGCGCTTTCGAGCGCATTTATTCCCATTTTTACGCAGTCTTTGCGCGACGAATCAAAGACGGGGGCGTTTGATTTTTTAAATAAAATTTTAAGCCGCGCTATTTTAATATTAGCTTTTCTTATACTTTTGGGAGTTACCATTTCAGGCGCAATAACGCTTCTTGGAATATACAAGTTTAATAGCGGCGATATATTCGTGCTAAGCTCCGGATTTACGGCAGTGATGATGCCCTATATGTTCTTCATATGCCTTGCAGCGCTATTTTGCGGGGCGCTAAACGTACTCGGCGCCTTCACGCTGCCCGCCCTAACTGCAGTGTGGCTAAATATTGCGATAATTGCCTCAATATTTGCGGGTGGGTACTTCTTTTACGGCTCAAGCCTTTCGATTGCAAAGTGCATGTGCGCCGGCGTATTACTGGGTGGCCTTGCGCAGTTTCTAATTCCCGCAATCGAACTTAGAACAAAGGGTTGGAGATTCAAATTCGACTTGGGAAAATCGCCGCAAGTATCCGAATTTTTTAAGCTCTTTTTCCCGGCTTTGCTCGGGGCTTCAATAATACAAATAAATATGCTTGTGGCAAATACGCTTGCGATTTTTGCAGGCGATGTTGCAATGAGTGCAATTTACATTTCAAGCCGGCTTGTCGAGCTGCCGCTAGGGCTTTTTACATTTGCGATAGTAAGCGTATATTTCCCGAAGCTTGCGATGCTTTCGCGAGCAGAACAAAAGGGAGAGTACTCAAAGGAATTTTCAAAGGCGCTAATTTCTCTAATGTTTATCTGCATTCCAGCTTCATTCGGACTAATTGCGCTTTCTGATGACATCTTAAAAATGCTATTTCAGTGGGGTAAGTTCGGTTCCGGCGACGTTGAGATATGCTCGCCAATTCTAGCGATAAGTGCGCTTGGTATTCCATTTTACTCCATAGCCACATTCTCCTCGCGCTCCTTCCACTCAATTAAGGACACGCGCACGCCCGTAAAGATTGCATTCATAGCTTTTATTATAAATTTTGCGATATCACTTGCACTTATAAAGCCTTACGGGGCTCGCGGATTGGTTGCGGCAAATGTGGCCTCGGGAATCTTTCAGGCGGCGAGTTTGTTTTTGCTTTTCAATAAGCGGCGCGCATGCGAGAGAATATCGCTTGAAATTTTAAAAATCCTAGCAGCGGCAAGCGCCATGTTTGCCCTTGTTTACGCGCTAAAATCAAGCTTAAATTTCGACTATCTTTCAGACCCGAAGCTGCACTCTCTAATACTTTGCGCAATAGCAATTCCACTTGCAGTTGCATTTTACGCAGCTATTCTTTACACACTTAAATTCAGAGAATTTGCAACACTTAGAAACCTCTTAAAAAGGAAGGTCAAATGAATTCACGAGAGCTTTTCCACGCCGCAAGCGAAGGTAAAAAAACGCCTCGCGCACCTTTTTGGATTATGCGCCAAGCGGGTAGATACTTGCCGGAATACCGAAAGCTAAAGGAAAAATACGGCTTTTTAGAAATTGTAAAAACGCCCGAACTTGCGCTTGAAGTAGCACTCCAGCCCATGAGGCGCTTTGACTTCGACTGCGCCATAGTTTTTTCGGACATACTCGTAGTTTCCGAAGCCCTCGGTTTTAGCTACAACTTTAAAGACGGCGGCGGAATCGCACTTGAGCGCACCGTTAAAAGCGAAAGCGACGTAGAGAATATGCCGCCTGCCGAGATTGTCCGTGAAAAGCTAAAGTACGTGATAGACGCCATTAAACTTTTGCGAAGTGCTCTGCCCGACAAGGCAATTTTGGGCTTTTGTGCAAGCTCATTTACATTGGGCGCCTACATGTTTGAGGGAACTTCTAAAAACAATTTTGAGGGCTATAAAAATTTAGCAAAAAATGAGCCTAAAGTCTTTGAAAAGTTTTTAAATAAACTCGACGAAGCTCTGATTGAATATGTAAAGATGCAGGCTGAGGCCGGAATAGACGCGCTTCAAATTTTTGATTCAAACGCTTCGCTCTCTACATCGGGCGAATACGCAAATATGTCGGCTCTCCACAGCAAAAAGTTGACGGGTACCCTAAGAGAAAAAGATGTAAAGAGCATACTCTACGCAAAGGGAATGAACTTTAGATTTGAAGAACTTTTAAGCGCCGATGCCGACGTCTATTCTGTCGATTCCACCCGCACGCTAGCGGAGCTTAAAAATCTCTGCGGCAAGCGCTATGCACTTCAGGGAAATCTGAGCGAGGATTTGCTTGGTAAATCCTCGCCGCAGAGCGTGCGCGAAAAAACTTTTGAAATTCTAAACAGCCTAGAAGGCTCGCACATACTAAACCTCGGCCACGGCATAAAGCCCGACGCTAAAATCGAAAATGTGGAAGCCTTCGCAAACACCGCAAAGGAGTTTAAATATCTATGAGCAAACTTTCACAGCTTATATTAAAGTACGAGACAAGCGGCCCGCGCTACACTTCCTACCCCACCGCCCCGCACTTCTCGCCCTCGGAATCAAAGGACGCTCTAATAGAAAAGGCGCTTGAGAGCGACAAGGCAAAATCGCTTTACATACACATACCTTTTTGCAAGACGCTCTGCCTATTCTGCGGCTGCTCGTCGAGCGTATGCACGGAGCAAAAAAAGGCCGACGAATACTTGAGCCTCCTTGAAAGGGAGCTAAAAATATGGCAAGACCGCGGCTTTAAAAGATGCGTCTTAGAGCAAATTCACTTTGGGGGCGGAACTCCAAACTTTCTTTCGCCGGAGCAAATTTTAAGGCTTGGCGACATCATAAGAAGCTTTTTTGACATCTCAAAGACTTGCGAATTTTCCGTGGAGTTAGACCCGCGCACACTTACGCTTGAAAAGGTGCAAGCCTTCGCAAAAATTGGGATAAATCGCGCCTCGATAGGAGTTCAAGACACAAATCCAGAAGTTCAAAAGGCGATTCTTAGATTGCAGCCAAACGAGTTAAATAAGCAGGCCTTCGAGTGGCTTAGAAGATCGGGCATAGAGCATATAAATATAGATTTAATGTACGGACTTCCGCTGCAAGATTCCGAGAATTTTAAGCGCACAATTAAAGACGCGCTGGAGCTTAAGCCCGACAGAATCGCGCTCTTTAACTACGCCCACGTTCCATGGCTTAAGAGCGCCCAGAAAGCTCTGGAAAAATACCCCATGGCACAGGGCGAAGAAAAGGTGGCCCTCTTTGAAGAAGCTATGGAAGCCTTTGAAAATGCGGGCTTTGAATACATAGGCTTAGACCACTTTGCAAAGCCCGAAGACGAGCTTATAAAGGCTAGAAACGAAGGCTCGCTTCAGCGAAACTTTCAGGGTTACAGTACCCGCGCGGGGCTTGATACATTTGCGATAGGGCTAACCTCAATTTCGCAGACGCGCGACTCTTACAGGCAGAACGTAAAAATTTACAAGGATTATGAAAGCTCAATAAACGCGGGTTCCCTGCCCATAGAGCGCGGAATAATTTTAACACCCGAGGATTTGTTGAGAAGAGAGATAATAATGTCCATAATGTGCAATCTGAAGCTCGATTTTAAGAAAATAGAATCCAAGTACAATTTGGACTTTAAATCGACTTTTGAAAAGGCTCTGAAAAATCTCTCCGATTTTGAGCGCGACGGCTTGATTGAATTTGGCGAAGATTCGCTTTCTGTCACAAAACTCGGAAGGCTATTTTTAAGAAATATTGCCATGAACTTCGACGCGCGCATGGCGGGCGAGAAATCCAGATATTCAAAGACGCTTTAAACAGAAGCTATCCATTTTATATGCAAATTAAGCGCAAGCCGGAGTGGTTGAAAGTCGACTTAAAAAGCGGCTCGTCCTACAATTTTACGTCGAAAATTTTGAGCGACTTTTCGCTAACTACGGTTTGCACATCAGCCAAGTGCCCAAACCGCGGCGACTGTTGGGCGCGGAAATCCGCAGCCTTTATGATACTCGGCAAAAACTGCACACGCGCCTGCCGCTTCTGCGCCGTTGACCACTCTACGCCCCTTGCGCCCGACCCTCAAGAGGCAGAGCGCCTAGCAGCTGCAGTAAGAGCGCTGGGGCTAAAATATGTGACCATCACTTCCGTTACGCGCGACGACTTGCCCGACTTTGGCGCCGCCCACTGGGCGGGCGTAATTCGGGAGGTAAAGCGGCAAAATTCGGATTCAAAAATTGAAGTTTTAGTTCCGGATTTTTGCGGAGAAACTGCGCTTATCGACCTAGTCTTAAATGAAAAGCCCGACGTTTTTAACCACAACTTGGAAACCGTGCGCGAGCTTCAAAAGCCGATAAGGGGAAAGGCGGATTACGAAACTTCGCTCAAAGTTTTAGCGCACGCTGCGGCTAAAAATTTTAGAGTTAAAAGCGGGCTAATGCTGGGGCTTGGCGAAAGAGGCTCGCAAATAAAAGAAGCGCTTTCAGATTTAAGAAGCGCGGGCGTTAAAATTTTAAGCCTTGGGCAGTACATCTCTCCCTCCCCAAAACACGCGCCCATAGACCGCTGGG